>NZ_JAOVQN010000002.1:0-386777 GCF_025673445.1 Ruegeria marisflavi | reverse complement strand
ACATAACAACAGCGTGGGTCAGATCTCGGTGACAATTTTGGCGGTTGCCGGGTCAAATCTCAGTGGCAATCAACACCCAACTGCTCCGACGCAGTCAGGCTTGCCCTTTCCCGAGCTTATTGAGCACATTGCGCGTGATTTGCTCGACTTGGCTGTCTCGCCGGATAAGACCGGCGACCCATTCGCAGGTTGCAGCGGTGAAGATCTCGCCTTTGCCACGATGCCAGGAAATGATCAGTCCGTTGCCGCGCATGCAGGCGTCGAGCGTTTCCGGCGTGACTTCGCCGAACAGCACCTGCGCGTTAAACGCGGCATCGGCCGTGCCGATGTAAAGCGTTTCGCCCCAGGTGCCATGATCGGCCTCGATATTGGTGGCGAGCCCCATGGCGAGGATCTCGATTTCCGGCACTGCGCCGTCGGCACAGGTGGGAAAGGGCAACCCGTCCTCGAAACGGTAGTCGAGCCCGTCGACCTCATAACCAAAAATCCTTGAGCGCGCGCCCAGAACATCGCCATAGCCAACTCCGGCGCCGCGGAAAACCCAGTGGTTGGGTCGATAGATCGTGAACCCGCCCGCACCGCCGCCCACACAATTGCCGAGACCTGCATAGACGCCGCTCAGGGCGTTGACGCCGAATGTCAGCGCGCCAGGGCGCCCCACTGGCGGTATGTCGAAGGCGCCGGAGACAAGATGTTCCCGGTCCGTCCCCATCAATGGGTCCTGATCGGCGATGTACTTGTAGCAAACCTGTGTGCGGCCCTCGTCCTCGATTCGGGTCTGCCACAGGAAGTTCCCGGCAAACCGAGCAACATTGCCGCCACCGTCAACATAGGCATCGACCGCGTCACGCATCTCAGCGCTCCAGTATTCGTCGTGACCGACGAAAACGGCACAGGCATACTGATCAAGCAGTCCGGGGTCTCGATGCAGATCGTGCAGCGCGATCACATCCAAGGCGTAACCCTCGCCCTCGGCCCAGCGCGCGAAATGGCGTTCATACGTGGCCCAGCCTGCCGAGGCGTATTTCTTGGAATAGCCATAGGCATAGGCCCATTCCATGTAAGGATAGCGGACCATCTCGCCTGGACGTGCCGGCTGTTCGCGCAGCGCCCGCGGGGCGCCCTCGGGCAGCCTGCAAAACCCGCGCGTCCAGGGTCGCTGAGTCGAGAGCACCGGCGAAAACGCGTTGCCGTTCGGCCCCGTGATGCCCTCGTAATGGTTCGATCCGCCCCAACAATTATAGGCCAGCCAGGTCCCCGTTGCGCAGACGAGCACATAGGGTGGGGGGGAGGCATCAGGTGCGCTTCTGACCAGAATTATGTGGTGTTCTTCGACCAAATCCTGGCCGCTTCGGGCGCGAAAAGTGATCAGATAGCCACCGGGCACCCACTCTTCGGGAATAGTAAAGGCATGGGCTTCGGGCCAGCCACAGCCTTTGACCGAGCAATCCTCGGGCGTCGGGTGATGTACACCTGGTAAGCCGGTCACCGTCAGCAGGGGGTGATAAGTCAGACCGTCGCGACCGATCTCGAGATCCCATTCCGCCGCAGTGGTCGATACGTGCAGTGCCACGCGATCTCCGGGTGCATAGCTCATCTCGGGCGTGTAGCCCCAGATTTCCAGCGCCGAACTGTCGCGCGCCGGTCCGATGTAATAGTGATCGAGAATATGGCGCGCCTTGGCTCGAGTGCGGGGCGTGATCGCCGGTTCAATCAGGTTCTGGGTCATGTATCTACTCCGGCAAGTATTTTTGCGACCAGCACTCGGCTGCCGCGCCAGTGTCGATCATGTGTTGGATTTCGGCGTTGTTATAGCCCAGGCGCAATAGGATTTTCCGCGTATCCTGCCCGTACTTTGGCGCAGGGCCGGGGATGGTGATTCCGGCTTGGCTTGGGCGCACTGCATTGGGCGCGACGAGGTCGACCCAGCGTCCCATCGGATGCTGATCATGGCGCACGGCGCGAAAGGTCGCCTTGCAAATGTCGATTTTGCCTTTGCTTTCCAACTGGAGACCGGCGTCGCGGGTGCCATGCAGCGAGCCGAGTACCGTTACACCCACCGAACTTCCGGCAAAGGCGCGCGTCCAGTGGGCTACCGGCTTTTGCGCAAACCTCTCGGAAAGTTTTTCTTCCAGATCGGCTTCGCACCCGACGAGATCGGACAGGTCCGGTACGCGGCCAAGGGCTGTGTCACGCCCCGTCGGTGCGGCAAAGAACAGCCAGCCATCCAACGCGGCATAGCAGCGATAGAACGGTCCCCAACCACGCGCCGTGCGCCCCGAGGGTTCGTCAAACTCCCGGCGGCCGTCGAAATCATACATGAACTGGGCCTGGATCATCTCACCTGCGGCGGCCAGGGCAGCCCTGGCAATGCCGCCCTGGCCCGTCACCTTGAGCCGCTCCAAAGCCGCGCCGAGCGCCACGCAGGCGCAATATCCGGTGAGCGCGTCGATCGTGCCGAAGTGGGCGTGTTCCTCGGGCGTTTTTGGTCCGCCGCCAAAGCGGGTCATCACACCCGTCGCCGCCTGTGCAAGATCGTCATACCCAAGGTGATCAGATTTTGGCCCGCGACGAGGGCCACCCCATGCATCAAGTTGAACCAGAATGAGGCGCGGGTTGACCTCCTTAAGACGGTTTTCGGTGAGCCTTAGTGAAGCCCGCTGTTGATCAGTGCCGTTCATGGTGATCACATCTGCTTCGGCCACCATCCGCCAGAACGCCTCTTGGCCAGCGCCAGAGCGTAGGTCGAGCAGTATGCTCTCCTTTCCGCGCTGAGCATGCAATCCGAACACCACCGCATTCCATGGATCAACCGAGGGCCGCACAGGTTGCACCAGCGTAACCTGTGCACCAAAGCGTGCCAGCGTCGATCCGATGGTCGGCCCGGCGATGACATTGGTCAAATCTAAAACCTTCAGTCCATCAAGCCAACCGCCCTTGCCTTTGTCACCCGAGCTTGTACGCGGAGTTTCCTTTAGAATGCGGCTAAGGTCATCTTGGAAGTCATCCGCCTCCGGTCCCGCATTCTTGTCCATGGTCCCTGGATCATCTGCAAGCCAGGCTAAATTGCCCATCTGCCGCATTCGACCATAGCGGGGGTCGTCAATCTCGACCACCAAACCAGCGGCCAGCGCATGAGAGGCTGTCAGCCACTCGGCCGTGCTGCGCTGTGCCGTGGCAGGGGCCTTGGCGGCGCCGAAGAGCGCTTCCCACTCATGCGAAGGGCGTGTCAGGAAGGCCGCCTTCATCGCATCCGACAGACGGCGGCGGTCGCTCGCGCCAACCGGATAGCTGCGCAGAGCCCAGTCGGCAGGCCAATCGGCCTGGTCCACATAGACGTCGAAATCCGGCAACTCCTTGAGAAGATCGCCAAGCCCCAGCACTTCGAGCACCCTTTGGGGATGGTTCACGACTGAACAGGACACGATGTAGAACCCGCGCCCGTCAGCGCAGGTGTAAGTCCGGTAGAACGGATCGAGGAATTCCGAAAGCTCGTCAAAACTCAGGTCGTTGGGCAGCCCTTCACGCGCCCGTCTTTCGAGTTCTTGCTCGCGCGGGGATTTGTAGCGGTCGGGGTAATCCTCGACCTTCTCGCAATTGTATACGAGCCCCTCAAGCAGGGCAGAGGCGAGCGGAACTTCGATATGATCGCCGCCCATCCGGCCCCGCGCATTCAGAGCAAAAAGCACTGACATTGTCCCGAACGCGGCACCATAGGCCGAGGCCAACCCCAGCGGTGTAAAGGAGGGGTTGATCCCCATCAGCCGGCGGTTCAGACCCATATCGGTAAACTGTCCTGTACGCGCCGCGATCACGGCCTCCCATGCAGCAAGACCAGCAAACTCAGGGTCCGTTGAGGCAAAACCGGGCAGCGAAAGCGAGATGATATCTGGGTTCACCTGCCTCAGCGCTGCTGGCCCGAGCCCCAACCGTTCCATCACGCCAGGGCGGAAGTTCTCAATCACGACGTCGGTGCGACGCACTAGCTCTAACGCCATCTCACGCCCGGCGGCCGACTTCAGGTCAAGCGTCAATGCATGCTTGCCGCGCGACAGCATGTCGAAAGCAGGGTCCTTCCACTTAGGGCCACCTGGTGGGTCGATCCGGATCACCTCTGCCCCGAAATCGGCAAGCATCATGCCGGCCAGCGGACCGGCCAGGTAATGCCCGAAATCAAGCACGCGAACGTGGGAAAGTGGGCGGTTTTTTTGCATGGTCATCTCATCCCGCTCTGACTGAAAACTCACTCCAGTCTAGAAACCTGTCCCGGCATCGCTCATACTTGTCCTGCCATATTTTTGGATTCATCCTGCCAATGAGCTCCATCAGTGTCTCTGTTTTCCTGTGCGAGGCGTTTTCCAACATGGTCCTCGCCTGCCTGCTCGAGCCGTTGCGAGTGGTCCGCGATCAAACCGGCGCCGACATACGCTGGAGCATCCTGACCGACGGCGACCGTGCCGTGACCAGTTCCAGCGGACTGAGCATTTCTCCGGAAATGCCGATAGCGTACGCGCCCGGGTCTGATCTGGTCATCCTCATCGGAGGCGACGCCTTCCGCAAGGAAGCAGCAACGCCCGTGCGCGACCTTCGGCAGTTGATGCAGGGGGCGACAGTGATCGCGGCTGATACAGGCGCCTGGGTGCTGGCGCGCGGCGGGTTCCTGAATGGTCGAAAGGCCACGTTACACTGGCAGTTGCTTGAAGAGTTCGCCGAGGAGTTCCCCGGAACGCAGGTTCGCCCCGATCGCCACGTGCAGGATGGCCGTTTCTGGACATGCGGCAGTGCGGCGGCCGCCTTGGACTTGATGCTTCAGTTCATTCGAGACCGTTTCGGCGCTTCGGTCGCCTTCGATGCAGGCGCAATGTTCCTGCATGACAATGCAAAACGGCACGGCGCCTCCTATCCCGATCATGCGCTGTCGCAAACGGTGTCGCCAAAACTCAAACAGGTCGTCGTATTGATGTCCGAGACGATTGAAACACCACTGCCGATCCCGGACCTCGCGCGGCAGGCCCATTTTTCCGAACGGTCCTTGCGCCGCCTGTTCTGGAAGGAATTGCAGATGACGCCGGGACGATACTACCTTCTCCTTCGTCTGGCGCGAGCCCGTGAACTGCGTCGCTACAGCGACCTTGCGCCAAACCAAATCGCCTTGCGTTGCGGATTTGCGAATGCAACGACCCTGACACGCAGCTTGCGCAGGAATGTCCAAACGATCTGAATGAGGACAACGGAGTACCTAGATGACCTATTCTTTAGGAGCTTGAACGAAGTAGCCGTGCCGCGATTTTCTCTCGATTACCTTTGCTTTTCGGTAAGACGACCTGCCGCAACGCTCGAAAACCTGTCGTCGGTTTCTTGCGGAATGATGCCGGGTGTGTCCGGCAAAGTGTAAGTTTGGGCATTTTGCAACGAATTGTTGATTTACGCTGAGAAGTGACCAGGTATTTTCACCTAGATTTGACCCACCCTCAGTATGCGTTTTTGTTCATGACCTGGTCAATTTAGAGGTCTCTCTTCTTGTCTTTTTGGCGGCCTCGGAACTGACCTTGAAGCGGTAGCTCTCGTTGCCGGTTTCCAAGATGTGGCAGCGGTGAGTGAGCCGATCACAGAGCGCGGTTGACCTGCCACAGGCGGCTACGAGCATCCTGGAAGTTCTTTTCGACCTGTCCTTTCTCCCATCCGGCGGCCGGGTTGCAGAACTCGGGCTCGAAAACGTAGTGGCTGGCCCCTCTCGGCAGCATGCTCTGCATGCGCTTGCCGGGCAGTGCATGGCCTTGAAACGCACGTTGACGTCCCGCTGCCCTGCGAAAGTCACCCAACGGCTGCGCCCATCACACGGATCGAGGCAGCCAATACTGTTCGAACGGCTACCAAGACCCCCTGCGCCAACAAAGGTTCCGGGTGCCGATGAGCGGGAAAGGCAATTGTTTCGACAATGCTGTCGTCGAGACTTTCTTCAAAACCATCAAAGCAGGATTGATTTGGCGGCAAACAACGGGAACACGGCGACAAGCTGAAATGGCGGTCTTCGAATATATCGATGGTTCTTGAAATCCGCTCCTTCGTCACTCAGCCTGAGACCGGAGAACCCCGGTTCTTCCGCACGCGAAATGGCCAAAACGAGCACTTGGGGCTTCTCCAAAACACGGCGGGTCCTCGAAACTACCGGGATCAGGCCCGCAGGTCGTCAAGCAGCCGGTCCATCATCGCGTCGCAGGCGGCCAGTTGGTCCAGCGTGACAAATTCGTCGGGCTTGTGGCCCTGCCCCTCCATCGAGCCGGGGCCGCAGACAATGGTCGGGATGCCCAGACCGTGAAAGAACCCCGCCTCGGTGCCGAAGGCGACCTTGGTCGTGTGTGGCTGCCCGGAAAGTTTACGCACGTATGCCACGACCGGATCGGCTGGATCGACATCCAGTCCGGGATAGGCGTTGATCTGCTCGACCGAGATACTTCCGGCGTCGCCATAGACTCTGCCGATCCGGTGCGCCTCTGTTCGGATGCGCGCCATCAGATCGTTGGCCCGGTCGGCGGCAAGGTGCCGGAACTCCAGCATCATTTCGGCCCGGTCCGGCACGATGTTGAGCGCACGTCCCCCGTGCAGCGTGCCAACATGCACCGTCGAACAGGGTACGTCATAGGCCGGATCCCGTGCACCAGAGACGGAAAGCTCGTCCTGTACCCCGCGAAGGGCGGTCACGAAATCGGCTGCCAGATGCAGCGCGTTGACAAACCTCGGGGCCAGCGCAGAATGGCCGGCCTGTCCGGTGCAGACTGCCCGCAGCGCCACCTTGCCCTTGTGACCCGTCGCCACCTGCATCCGGGTTGGCTCGCCCACGATGCAGGCGCGCGGCGCGCCCAGCACCGGTACCAGACGGTCCAGCATGCGGGCGATGCCAACACAGCCGACCTCTTCGTCATAGGACAGCACGATTTTCAAAGGCTCTGCCAGTTCGATGGCTGCGGCCCGCTGCGCCAGTGCCAACGCTGAGGCGACGAAACCTTTCATATCCGTTGTGCCACGACCATAGGCGCGGTTGCCCTCCAGCGTCAGCCGGAAGGGGTCTCGGCTCCAGACCTGGCCTTCAACGGGTACCACATCGGTATGGCCCGACAGCAACGCGCCCGCCCCCGGCGGCCCGATCTCGGCATAAAGCCCGGCCTTGCCCCCATCCAGGTCCGGTAGCCGCCGCACCCGGAAGCCGCAGGCGTTCAGATGCGCCTCGGCATACTCGACCAGTTCAAGGTTCGACCGGGCACTGACCGTATCGAAGCCTACGAGCCTGTCCAATATCTCCAGCGTCGCGTTCATCCCGGCCAATCCGCCGCCAATTCGGTGATTTCCCGGCGGAAGGATGGCGCATCGCCTGTCTCTGGCGCGTCCAGTTCGCGGGCATAGCGATGCCCGGCATAGGTGGCCCAGGCAATCGGCCCCGGCGCGTTGGCATCGCCGATCAGCCGGACCGAGCGGATGCCCGCTTCGGCCCAATCCGCCTCTCGCCCCACCAGGTCCTGATATAATTGGTCATTGCCAAGCCGCGCAGCGACAACAACCACCGAGTCCATCTCCATCGGCCGGGTCCGGCCTGTATAGACGCAATTCGTAACCACATGATCGGCCCAGATCGCGGTCACGCCCCGGTTCAGCACGATCTCCACCCCTGCTTCAACCAGCCGGGCATGAATGGCCCCCTGCTCCAGCGTGTTGCGGGTCCAGTCGCTGACAAAGGGCGCGGGGGTAATCAGGGTCACCTGTGCCCCGGTCTTGGTCAGCAATTCGGCCAGAACCCCACCCATGTAGTAATGATCATCGTCAAAGATCACCACGCGCCCCTTGGGCAACCTGCCCTCCATCAGATCGTCGGGCGTGAACACCTGCGCGCCCGGCGCGATGGGCATTGGCACCACATGCTGACGTGCGACCCCGTCGCGCCGCCAGGTGGATCCGGTGGCGATACAGATGTTCTGAAACCCGAACTCCAGGATCGCCGCGGCATCCAGTTCGCTTTGCCGATAGATCTCGACATTGGCGCGCTGGCCCAGTTGGTACTCGCGGTAATCCACCACTCGGCCCCAAGCGGACAACCCCGGCAAGGCGCGTTCCCGCGTCACCCGCCCACCGATCACCTTGCGCGCCTCGGCAATCGCCACGTCATAGCCGCGCCGGCAGAGCGCCCAGGCGGCCTCTAGCCCCGCCGGACCGGACCCCACAACCAGCACGTTGGAGCTGTCGCCCTTGGGGTTCATCCGCTCCGGGTGCCAGCCCTTGCGCCATTCCTCCATAAAGGTCGGGTTCTGGGTACAACGGCTGATCGACATGGTCATGTCGCCGGTGATGCAGATGTTGCAGCCGATGCATTCGCGGATATCCTCTATCCTTCCCTTTTCGACCTTTTTCGGCAAGAACGGATCGGCAATCGACGGCCGTGCGCAGCCGATGAAATCGAGCGTCCCCGACTTCACCATCCGCACCATCACATCGGGCGAGGTGAAGCGGCCCACGCCCACCACCGGCTGATCGGTCAGTTCGCGGATACCGCGCACCAGCTGTTCCTGCGCCGCCTCATCCTTGAACCGTGAGGGGCCGGAGCAGTCCTCCCACGTGCCTTGTGCCAGATCCCAGAGATCAGGCAGGTTGCGGTTCATCTCTATATAGTCGCGCAGTTCGGCATTGGAAAAACCAAGCGCACCAATGCTTTCATCCAGGCTGACCCGCAGGGTGATGGCCATGCTGTCGCCCACTGCCTCACGGATATCGGCAATGACCTCCTGGCTGAACCGGGCCCGGTTCTCCAGCGAACCGCCATATTCGTCCGATCGCTGGTTGGTGGCCCGGCTCAGGAAATGCTGAAAAATTCCGAACCCATGCGCGCCATAAAGACAGATCAGGTCGAACCCCGCCGCGCGCGACCGTTTGGTGGCGGTCACGAACCAGCGCCTGAGGTCACGAATGTCGGATTTCGACAATGCCCGCGCCTGCACCGGATCATTGGTAAAGGTCCGGATCGGTAGCGCTGTCGGGGCCAGCGGCACCTCCTTGGTGTAAAGGTTCGGCCCGTTGATCCCTGAATAGGCCAGCTGAATGCCCGCCAGCGCACCGTGTTCCTTCATCCGCTCCGACATCCGGCGCAATTGCGGGATGTCCTTGTCCTCCCACAGGCGCAATTCGATGAAAGGGGTGATCTCGCTTGTGTGGTGCATCTCGCACTGTTCGGTAAAGATTACACCCCAGCCGCCCTCGGCCTTGATCCCACGCATCGCGGCAGCAGCCGAGGGGTCGCGATACCCGCCGCCATTGCAATGCGGCACCTGATAGAACCGGTTCTTGGCAGTCAGGGGACCGATCTGCACCGGTTCGAACAGGATGTCATAACGTGGGTCGCGCAAGGCCGTCTCCATCGGTCAAATCTGCACCGACGATACAGAATTTCGCCAGGCAGAAAAGTTGGCCGAGCTTAACCACCGCTTAGCCTGCCGCTAAGCCGCCGCGTTCAGCGCCCGATCCCGGGCAGCACCTGCGTCCGGACCAATGTCGTGCAATGGTCGATAAAGGCGCGGACGGTGCTGGCGCCTTCTCCGTCCTGTGCCATGAGCAGACCCAGCCGCATCGGTCGTACCTCCCCCCTGAGCGGCACGATGATCAACGGCTTGCCATCCGGGGCGCGGTCATGCTGCGGCCGGATATTGGCAATCGCGTAACCATAGCCGTTTGCCACCAGACTGCGCATCACCGCCATGTCGCGGGTCCGTTCCGCGATCAGCGGCTTGGTTCCCTGACGCTGGAAGAAGGACAGAAAATAATCGGAGCTGAACGGCAGGTCGAGCAGCACCATCGGCAATCCCGTCAGGTCATCAACGCTGACATCGTCGCGGCCTGCCAGCGGATGCCCCTCGCCCAGCATAACATAGGGTGGCAACTCCGCCAGTGTGACGAACCGCAGATCGGTGGGGATATCCAGATCATAGGTCAGCGCAATGTCGATATCCGCGCGCCGCAAGCCGCTATAGATCTCGGCTTGGTTCATCTCGACCTGCCGGATCTGCACCTCGGGATAGGTCGCCTCGAAACTGCGGCGAACCGTCGGCAGCACGATCTGGGCAAAGGTCAGGAGGCAGCCGATCGACAGCGGCCCGCGCACCTGCCCGGTGATATCGCCCGCCAGATCGGTCAGGCGGTCAGCCTCGCGCAGGACCACTCGCGCCTGTTCCAGCATCACGCGCCCCGCCTGCGTCAACGACAGGCCCTGCGCGTGCTGACGCACAAACAGCGGCACGCCAAACTCCCGCTCCAACTGCGAGATCGACGCCGAAATCGAGGGAGATGAGACATTCACGCGCGCCGAAGCCAGCGCGATGGACCCCGCCTCGCCCACGGCGACGAAGTATTCCAGCTGGCGCAGCGTGTATCGGGTTGGCACGGCGGTCCTCCGGCAAAGGCAGCAGTCAGACCGAAACAGAATGCCGCGCCCGGGGCAAGATCAACTCCGGCCTACTCGTCGCCAGGCACACCATAAGATGGCGCCACCCGCGGGTCGAGCGCCCGCTGGATATAGGCGTCGAGCTGCGGCTTGTAGACCTGCCATGCGGTGGCCACCGCCTCGATGGGGCAGTCTTCGGTCCAGTCACAGCGCAGATCGGCCACCGGCCAGCTGACCTTGTGCACCAGCATCATGCCCGCCGAATGCACCGGCCCCGCCTCGCCGCCCGCCGCCAACCCGGCCCGCAGCGCCCCGATCAGCCGGTCGCCCAGATGACCGCTACTTGCCAGAAAGGCATCGACCATCGCCTGCGGCACACCGTCATTGGCCAGCAGGTTGCCACCCGCCGCCACGTCCTGCGCCTGCGCCTGCGTCCAGATGCCCAGCGCATTGGCGCCGGAATGGATCGCCGTGCGCCCCTGCCCGTCGACGGCAAGCACCTGCCGATACTCGATGAACCGCCCCCGCCGCTGCACCTCGGCGATTGCTTCGACAGCCGTCAAACCGCCTGCCATCAGGTCGAGGGCCAGCGGCCCCAGCGCCGGATCGGTGACATTCTGGGTGGCGACAGCCCCCACCCCCGCCCGCGCATGGCTGCAACGTGCCGCCACCGCCGGGGAAGAAGATGAAATCGCCACCCCGAACATGCCCGTCTGTGCGCAGCGCGCCACCAGCGAAAAGGTCATGACAGTCTCCTGTTTCTTTCTGGTCGAAAATACTCTCGGGGGAGCGCGAGGGGGCAGACAGCCCCCTCGCTCCCGCCCTCTCAATCGGGGATGACGGCGGTGGCGTCGATCTCCACCAGCCACTCGGGCCGCGCCAGCGCCGACACCACCAGGCCGGTCGAAACCGGATGCACGCCCCGGATATACTCGCCCATGGTGCGATAGACCGCCTCGCGGTGGCGCACGTCGGTGATATAGACCACGACCTTGACCAGATGTTCCATCTGGCCGCCGCATTCCTCGATCAGTTGGCGGATGTTCTGCATCACCTTGTGGGTCTGCTCGACCGGATCGTGGCTGTCGATGTTCCTGGCGTCGTCCAGATTCTGGGGACACTGGCCGCGCATCCAGACGGTGCGCCCGCCGCGTGTCACGACGGCCTGCGCCAGGTCATTGTCCAGCTTCTGCTCGGGATAAGTGTCCTTGGTGTTGAACGGGCGGTGGCGGTAATGCGCCATGGAGGGCTCCTTGTCAGGTCGGATGGGTCGCGGTCAGGCCGCCGCAACCGGGGCCAGCGCCCCGGCAAGATAAAGGTGAAAGTCGCGGATTGTTCCTTCGAAGTTCCCCGCCGCCAGCGGCCCGGCATCGGCGCGGGACGACGCCAGCGCCAGTTGCAGCTTCTCCAGCTTCTCCCGATCCTCGCGATTGACCTCGGTCCAGAGCGCGATGCGCTGCGCAATGGTCTCGTCGTCCAGATCGTCGCCATAGACCGACAGCGTCCAGCGGACGTGAACGCACCCCACGCTGACCGGTTGCAGGCTGAGTGAGGCCAGAAGGCTCGCGGCCTGACTGGCGACCTGGGTTGGAAAGACGTTGAACAGGAACGAGCGTTGCCGCTGCCCCGCATCCAGACCCGGTGCGCCTTTGCCCCGGCTGGGGATGCCTTCGGGATAGTTGGCGTTGTAGCTGGTGAAGGCTGCCGCCGACGGCCCCTTGGTGCAAAGCTCGGTCGGGGTATAGCCGCGCAGGGTCTTCGGGTGCACGACCGACAGGTGATAGCCTTCCATGAAATTCTCGACGAGACATTTCCAGTTGCACTGCCAGTCTTCCTCAGCCGAATGCACGATGCGGAAACTGCCGGTCTCGTAAGGCGCCAGCACCTCGGCCAGCTGTTCCAGTCCTGCGGCAAGCGGTTCGGGGTTTTCAGCAAGGTTCACATAGATAAACCCCTGCCAGATCTCGCAGGCGAAGCCCGCGAGCCGGCAATTGGCCCGGTCAAATCCGGCATTCTCCATATGTGCCGCCCGCAACAGGGCGCCGTCACGGCCATAGCTCCAGGCGTGATAGGAACAGACCAGCCGCTTGACGTTGCCGCGCCCCTCGGCCAGCAGCATGCCCCGGTGGCGGCAGACATTGGCGAACACCCGGATCACCGCATCATCGCCCCGGATCACGATCAGCGGCTCGCCCAGAAGCCGGGCCGCGAAATAGTCCCCCGCCTGCGGGATTTCATCCGCCCGGCCCAGGCAATGCCAGCCCGCGCGCAGAACCGTTGCCTTTTCCATCTCGAACAGATCGGGCGAGGTGTAATAGGCCCCATGCAGCCCCATCGGCCGGTCAGCGGGCGAGGATGCCGTCTGTTGCAAACCGTCGAGAAGCCCCTGCAACCGCCCGGCCCCGCCGGACAAGGCAAAGGCGCTCACTGCGAGACCCGCGAGGAGAGATAGGTGGCGAAATCGTAATTGGGCCGCTCCAGATGTGACAGATGTCCGGGTCGGGCCAAACCCGACGACAGCCCGCGGAACACCTTTTCGGTGCAACCGCGATCCTCGACGTTCACCCGGTCGAGCAGCTCCTTGAGATCGGCAAAGTTCTGCTGTGCGTCGGCATCGTCCTTGTAGTCGTCCGACATGCCACCGCCAAAGCGGATATGGACCTGCCCCGGCCCCTTGGGGTGCAGCGACAGGTACCAGAAATAGCCCGGCGTCAGGGTGATCAGCAGGCTGGGATAGAGGGCCAACAGGAAGGTCTTGCGCCGCTCGACGCCATGCAGCCGGTCGTTCGACGGATGCGCCATGGCGATACGCAGCGAGTCGTCCTTGAGGATGGTATGATAGTTGAACGCCGGCAGGCCCGGCGGACAGACCATCTCTTCCAGCTTGGACAGGCCACCGATGGTGCCCGCATGGCAGACCGGCAGATGGTAGCTTTCCATGAAGTTCTCGGCCAGCACCTTCCAGTTGGTGTCCCAGACATGCTCTTCATAGAAGGCCTCGGTATAGTTGGTCATGTCATAGCCCGCGACCATGGCCGCCACCTCGTGCAAGGTCTCCGCGACCTGCGCCGCATCGGGGTTCAGGGTGACAAAGACCCAACCCAGCCATTCCTCGCAGCGGATGGCGGGCAGCGTGTAATCCTCCTTGCAGAACCCCTGGTTCAGGGTCATTGCCGGGGCGCCGCGCAGCGAGCCGTCCAGATTATACGTCCAGGCGTGATAGGGGCAGACTATGGCGCGGGTATTGCCGCGCCCGTGCAGCAGGGTCGACATCCGGTGCAGGCAGACGTTGCTGACCGCGCGCAGCGCGCCGTCCTTGTCACGCAAGACAGCGATCGGCTGGCCCGCCAGGTCACAGGTGGCATAGTCGCCCGGCTTCGCCAGTGCATCGGCGCGGCCGATGCAATACCAGTCCTTGCGGAAGATATGCTCAAGCTCTTCGTTCAGGAACGCCTGCGAGGTGTAGACCTCGGGCGGCATCGCACGGGCGCTCTCGAAAGGTTGCGCCACATTCTCGCTCAGCGCCTTTACCGGGTCGATCTGGTCTTTTGCCATGATACGTCTCTTTGCTTGCGGTCGTCAGATGGTCAGGCTTGCGCCCCGGCGGGGCTGTAGGCTTCGTAGTTGCGCTGGATCGCGATCTGGTCGGCCACGTGCTTGGCATCGTGCCAGACACCCCAGATGAATGTCGAGCCGCGTCGTGACTGCCACGGCAATCCCAGGAAATAGACCCCCGGCTCTTGTGAGACGCCGCGCTGGTGAACGGGTCCGCCTACCTTGTCAAAGGCATCCACCTCCAGCCAGCCGAAATCCTGCCGGAACCCGGTGGCCCAGATGATGGTGGAAACCCCCTCCCGTACCAGATCCAACTCCAGGATCGGATGAGTCAGGCACTCAGGATCGGGCCAGGCGACGCGCGCCTCGGGCTCTTCGGGCAGGTCGAGCCCCATGCGTTCGGCATAGGCGTCTGCGGCATCCAGCACCGACAGGTAGTTGGCGTCACCATCGGCGATGTTGGCGGCAAGATCATCGGCGAAATACAGGGCTCCATTGCCATAGGACTTCGTCACACCCATCAGGGTGACGCCCTCGCTCGCCAGCCGCCGGAAATCCATCGTGGCCCCGCCATAGGCGCCGCTGACCGCGATGGCGACATGTTCGCGTCCGGGCTCCAGCGCCGCCTGATCCCAAAGGCCCAGAACCCCCAGCCACCAGCAATAATCGCGCCCCCGATAGGCCCGTGGCGGCCGGTCATGCGCACCGATAGACAGATACACACGTCGCCCGGCGCGGTTCAATTCGTCGGCGATCTGCGCGCCGGAGGACCCGCCGCCGACAACCAGCACCGCGCCCTCGGGCAACTGACCAGGATTGCGGTAGTCAAAGGAATGCATCTGGGTCACGCCGCTGTCCTCGGGCACCAGCCTTGGCACCACCGGGTGTTGAAAGGCGCCGGTTGCGGCAACGATCCGCTGCGCCTCGATCACGCCATCCGAGGTTTCCACCCGAAAACCAGACCGACCGGGCAACCGGCTGGCGCGGCGAACCTCAACACCGGTGTGGATCGGGGCATTCACCATCTCGGCATAGGCACAGAGGTAATCGGCCACTTTTTCCTTGGTCGGAAAGGCATCCGGCCCGCAACTGTCATGTTCAAGGTTCGGGAACCGGTCGTGCCAGGCCGGACCATTGGCCACCAGCGCATCCCAGCGGCCCGAACGCCAGGCTTCGGCCACCCGGTTTTTCTCCAGCACCAGATGAGGCACGCCCTGCTTGCCGAGATGTTCGCTCATCGCGATCCCGGCCTGACCTGCGCCGACCACCAGCGTATCTATGCGTTCGACCATCGTCCCCTGACCCTTCGTCTGCGCCGGTCACGGTTGGACCAATCGCGTTTGCGTTGGGCCGACAGTAATGACGCATCCGAAATGCTGGAAATACGATTTGATTACGCATTGCTTCGGCAATGCCTAAGCCGCAGGTGCTTGGACGATCAGCGGGAGGCGCTGACGAAACCACCCTGGAACGGGCTGGCCACGGTTGCGTTGCGCTCTGCCATCCGTTCGAGATTGACGATGGCCGATAGCATGATGCGGTCATGGCTCCAGTCGCCCGACCGCTGCATGATCAGCATCGTGGCCAGCACGGCCGCCACCAGCAGGCCCGAGATCATCATCCAGACCACCGCACCAGCCTGCGCCTTGCCACTGGCGGTCGCGGCGACAATTCGGTTCCTCAGGCTCGAGGGGTGGCGTGTTTCGCGCCGGTCGACCAGCGCCACGGTCGGTGTCGTACGGGCAAAGAACGTCCGGTTCCCGGCTGCGGCGGCACAGGCGCGGATCAGGCATTCGCAATAGGCGCGGACATCGAAATGCGGCCGCCCGATCAAGGCCTGATCACAGGCATACTCCCGCAGCATCCGGACCTGGCGGCGCCACATGAAGAAGGCGGGGTTCCAGAACACCAGTGGGCGCAGCAGTTCCAGCAGGAACTCGCATTCGATGTCAGCCTGGCGGAAATGCTGCACCTCGTGCGCGACGGTTATTTTCAGATCCTGCGGATGATCCAGCAGCGCCAGCGGCAGCACCACGTAACGGTTGCGCAATCCTCGGGTCGAATAGGCGACACGCGCCGTGTCGCTGAGCAGGATGTGAACCCGGCCGATGCTTTTCCAGGCAAAGGCATTCGACAGGCTGCGTTTCAACCGCAGCACCGACAACAGCACGTGGAGAACACAGGCCAGAAAGCCCGCAACAAAGGTCACGGCGACAACCTGTGCCCAGACCTCGCGCTGGGCCATCAGGTCGCGCACCAGATCCTCGCGCAGGCCCAACAGGGCCTCGAACTGGGTCGCGGACAGCCCGACGTTGCCATGCAGGTACTGACGCACCAGCATGTCCGGAATATTGGGTGGTTGCGCGACGACCCAAGTGGTCAGCCCCAACGCCAGCAGGGGCGAGGCGACCAGCAGAACCGTCAGACCTTCATGAGCCGCAGTTGCTGGCGTTAGGCGCGGCCCAACCGTCCGCGTGCCAAACCCCATCGCAGCAGGGACCAAATCGCGACCCCGGCCACAAACAGAAGGTTCAGATCGAGATAGGCATTCAGAAGCGCTTCACCGTCCATTGTCTCCCAACCTTTCATTCAGCAAGGCCCGCATGCTTTCGAGCATGTCGTCCGTCACCTCTTCGTCGTCCACCAGGCGGGCAACCAGAGCCGCCGGTGCGCCATCGAAAAGTTTGCTCGAAAGGTCCTTGAGTGTTGTTCGTTGGTACTCATCCTTGGGAACGGCCGGGCGATAGACCAGTGAGCGGTCATGCCGCTCGGAGGTTAGAAAACCCTTTTGCTCCATGATCTTCAGCACGGTCGCAACCGAGGTATAGGCGCGAGTCTGTGCCTTGTTCAGCTCGGCCAGGATGTCACGTACGGTGCCGCCGCCGATGTCCCAGACCACGGTCATGAATTCTAGTTCGACCTCGGTCAGCAGGGAACGTTCCTGTTTGCGCGCCATCGGGTGGGTTGTCCGCTTCATCCTTGAATTCCGATCCATGCTAGGGACAGACGAAGCCGTTGAAAACTACTTTTTAAGAGACCTGTCACACCTTCCAGAAGCAGAACACGCCCCAGCAGATCGACAGCGCCAGCGGCCCCCACAGCGGCAGGCCGAACAGCCCCAGCCAGGCCAGGAAGATATAAGAGGTTCCCAAGAGGCAGATGAACAACCGGTCGCCCCGGGTCGTGGTCAGACCCAGTACACCCTTGCGCATCGCGCCGCCCGGGTGCCGGATTTCCAACACCACCAACACCCCGATGGCGCTGAAGATGCCGATGAACAACAGGGCTGTGGGCCAGGTCCAGACCATCCAAGAAAACATCACACCCTCCCCGTCGCAAAACCCTTGGCAATGTAGTTGCGGACGAACCAGATCACGATCGCGCCCGGAATGATCGTCAATGTCCCCGCCGCCGCCAACAGCCCCAGTTCATAGCCCGCGCTTGAAGCGGTCTTGGTCATGGTGGCGGCAATGGGTTTCGCCTCGACCGCGGTCAGCGTCTTGGCCAGCAGCATCTCGACCCAGGAGAACATGAAGCAGAAGAACACCGCCACCCCCACGCCCGCCTTGATCGATGGGACAAAGATGGTGGCAAAGAAGCGGGGAAAGGAATAGCCGTCGACAAAGGCGGTCTCGTCCAGCTCCTTGGGAATTCCCCGCATGAAGCCTTCGAGGATCCAGACCGCCAGCGGGATGTTGAACAGGCAATGCGCCAGTGCCACCGCTAGATGGGTGTCAAACAGGCCCACCGCCGAATAGAGCTGGAAGAACGGCAACGCGAACACCGCCGCCGGCGCCATCCGGTTGGTAAGCAGCCAGAAGAACAGCTGTTTGTCGCCCAGGAACCGATACCGGCTGAACGCATAGGCCGCCGGCAGCGAGACCGCTACCGAAATCACCGTGTTCATCGTGACATAGAGGATCGAGTTGATGTATCCCCAATACCAGGTCGGATCAGTGAAGATGGTCTGATGATTCTCCAGCGTAAAAGTCTGCGGGAACAATGAGAATCCCGCCAGGATCTCGTTCGTCGTCTTGAAGCTCATCGCCACCAGCCAATAGATCGGCAGCATCAGGAACAGGATGTAGACGATGGGGACGATGGTTCTTTTCTGCATATCTGTCGTCCTCAGTTCAGGTCGTCCTTGGTCATCAGCGTATAGAAAAGCCAGCTGACCAGCAGGGTGATTGCGAAATAGATCAGGCTCATCGCGGCGGCAGGCCCCAGGTCGAACTGCCCCAGCGCGATCTTGACCATGTCGATCGACAGAAGCGTGGTCGAATTGCCGGGACCGCCCCCCGTCAAAACAAAGGGTTCGGTATAGATGTTGAAGCTGTCCATGAACCGCAGCAGGATCGCGATGGTCAGCACCGTCTTCATCTTGGGCAGCTGGATAAAACGGAACACCGCCCAGTTCGACGCGCCGTCGATCTTTGCCGCCTGGTAATATGCGTCCGGGATCGAGACGAGGCCCGCATAGCTCAGAAGCACCACCAGCGAGGTCCAGTGCCAGACATCCATGGTGACGATGGTGATCCACGCCGCCAGTGGATCCTGTGTCATGTCACAGTCTATTCCCATGACACGGTTCAGGAAATTGCCCAAGAGGCCGATATCGGGCAGTGCGAAAATATTCCACATCGCGCCCACCACGTTCCACGGGATCAGCATCGGCAGGGCCATAAGAACCAAGCACACCGGCACCCAGATCCCCTTGCGCGGCATCGACAGCGCAATCGCGATACCAAGGGGCACTTCGATGATCAATATCAGGAAAGTGAACAGAAACTGCCGTCCAAGCGCTGCGTGGAACCGGTCTGACCTCAGAATTTGTTCAAACCAGTCGAGTCCCTGCCAGAAGAAAACGTTGCCACCAAAGGTCTCCTGCACCGAATAGTTGACCACCGTCATCATCGGGATCAGCGCATTGAAGGCCACCAGCAGCAAAACCGGCAGGACAAAGAACCAGGCCTTTTGATTTTCGGTCTTCATGCGGCGCCCTCCGCGGCCTCACTCGCCAGCCAGCCATCGGCATAAAGCCGGGTCTGGTCACGACGGAATTCCAGTTGCACCATTGCACCCTTTTCGGGGCCGGGTCCGCTGACGATGGCGTTGACGTGGCTGCCCGCGACCTCGCATTCGACCACCGTGTGGCGCCCCACATCCGAGACCTTGGCGATGGTGGCGGGCAAGCCGAACTGGCCCAGTGACACGAATTCCGGGCGGATGCCGATCTCGGTCCGAGCGCCGGGTCCGGCGGTGATCGACCCTTCGAGCGGGCTCGCCTGACCGGTGAACCGCGCCACGCCGTCCGACACTTCGGCGGGCAGGATGTTCATGCCGGGCGAGCCGATGAAATGGCCGACAAAGGTATGCGCGGGCCGGTCGAACAGTTCGACCGGGGTGCCGATCTGCACCACCTCTCCCTCTTGCATCACCACCACCTGATCGGCGAATGTCAGCGCCTCGGGCTGGTCATGGGTGACATAGATCATCGTCGCGCGCACCCGCTGTGCAGTTCCTTGAGCTTGGAGCGCAGTTTCCATTTCAGATGCGGGTCGATCACGGTGAGCGGTTCGTCGAACATCACTACATTGGCGTCCTGCCGCACCAGCCCGCGCCCCATCGAGATCTTCTGCTTGTTGTCCGGGCTCAGATGCGCCGCCTTGCGGTCAAGCAGGTCGGACAGCTCCAGCATCTCGGCAATCGCAGTGACCCGCTCGCGCACCGTGGCCTCATCCCGGCCCCGGTTGCGCAGGGGAAAGGCCAGGTTGTCGTAGACGGTCATCGTGTCGTAGATTACCGGAAACTGGAACACCTGCGCGATGTTGCGCTTGTCTGGCGGCAGTTCCGTCACATCCTTGCCGTCGAACAGGATCCGCCCCTCGGACGGGACCAGCAGGCCCGAGATGATGTTGAGAAGCGTGGACTTGCCGCAGCCCGATGGACCAAGCAGCGCATAGGCGCCACCAGTCCAGTCGAGGTCGATCTCCTTCAACGCATAATCGGCAGGCGTTTTCGGGTTCGGATAATAGCTGTGACGCAGCTTGGAGAGAGTAATTTTCGCCATCTGCGCCTCACGCCACGCGGGAACCATCGGGCGCGAACACATAGGCCGCCGATGGATCCATATGGAAATCATGCATTTCGCCCACCTGGTAGGGGTGAATGCCCGGAGCAAGCGACACCCAGCTGCCGTTCCCCATGTCGAAATGTGCCGAGCTTTCCGAGCCGGACAGCTCAGTCACCTGTACCCGGCCCGACAGGGTCACGGTGGCCTCGGACGAGGCGACCGGCGACACGTGATGGGGCCGGATCGCAATCATGTATGGCCCGTCCGCCAGACCAGCGGCAGCGCCGGTCAGAGTCCGGGTAACATCGGCGCCCATGAGGGCGGTACCGCCCTGCTTGACGATTTCGGCCGTGTTGATGGGCGGGTCCGAAAACACCTTTGCCGCCAGCACATTGGCCGGATCCCGATAGATCTCGGCGGTGCGGCCGAACTGGGTTACCCGGCCATCCTCCATCAGTGCGGTCTGCCCGCCCAACAAGAGCGCCTCTTCGGGTTCCGAGGTGCATAGACCACCACCGCGCCGCGCTCGGCAAACAGATCGGGCAGCTGGTCGCGCAACTCCTCGCGTAATTTATAGTCAAGATTGGCCAGCGGCTCGTCCAGGAACACGGCGCGGCTTTCCTTGGCAATGGCGCGGGCCAGCACTGTGCGCTGCTGCTGGCCGCCCGACAGCTCGTGCGGGCGCCGGTGCAACATCGGGCGCAGCTTCAGGATATCGGCCGCATGTTCGACCCGGCCCTGAATCTCGGATTTCGCCAGCCCCGCCACCTTGAGCGGCGAGGCGATGTTGTCGAACACCGTCATATGCGGATAGTTGATGAAAAACTGGTGCACCAGGCTGATATTGCGTTTCTGCGTGCTCTGCCCGGTCACGTCCTGACCATCCATCAGGATCTGGCCGCTGGCCACCGGATCGAGCCCGGCCATCATCTTGATCAGCGAGGTCTTGCCCGCGCCGGTCGCACCGAGCAGGACGTTGAAATGACCCGTCTCAAGGACCAGCGAGGTCTCCTTGATATGCAGGTCGGCGCCGACGCGCTTGGTTACGTTTCTGAGTTCGAGTGCCATCGTCCCAAAGCTTTCGGCCGGTTCTTGCGGTCAGTGAGGCCCCGGAGACCGGAAGGTTCCCCGGGGCTGGAAGGGCAGGTTCACTCACGACCCCGCCCATCAGGAAGCCAGATCAGTTCTTGGCCCAGCGGGCGACCAGTTCGTCATAGTTGACGGTCTCGCCCTGCGGCTTTTCTTTGTCCAGCTTGGGCTTGGCGCCGCCATTGGCGAACCACCATTCCGCGTCCTTCTCTTCGTTCAGGCGCGGGCCGCAGCCGCCATAGACATTCGCCGCCTCGTCCGCTGCCTGCATCCGGGCCATCACGGTGTCCATTTCGAACGCCAGACGGTCCATCGCCTCTTGCGGGGTAAAGGCACCCGAGTTCACGTCACCGATCTGCTGCCACCAGATCTGGGCCAGCTTGGGATAATCCGGAACGTTGATGCCGGTGGGCGACCAGCGTAACCGGTCGGGCGAGCGGTAGAATTCCACCAGACCACCCAGTTTCGACGCACGTTCCGAGAAGCTCTCGTGATTGACCGAGCTGTCCCGGATGAAGGTCAGGCCAACATGGCTTTTCTTCACGTCGACGGTCTTGGAGACCACGAACTGGGCATAGAGCCAGGCCGCCTGTGCACGATCCAGCGGGGAGGAGTTGAGGATGGTCCACGATCCCACGTCCTGATAGCCTACCTTCTGGCCGTCTTCCCAATAGGGACCATGCGGGCTGGGTGCCATCCGCCACAGCGGGTTGCCGTCGCCATCCACGGTGTTGTTGCCTTCGGACTGCGGCTTGACCATGTCGGCGGTAAAGGCGGTGTACCAGAAGATCTGCTGGGCCACATTGCCTTGTGCTAGCGCCGGCAGCGACTGTTAGAAGTCATAGGACGCCGTACCCGGAGGCGCGTATTTGCGCAGCCATTCATCCCACTTGCGGATCGCATAGACCGCCGCCGGGCCGTTGGCGGCACCACCACGGGTCACGCTGGCGCCCGCCGGGTTGCAAGACCCCGCTTCCATGCGGATACCCCATTCGTCGATCGGCACACCGTTGGGTTCGCCCTTGGATCCGGCACCGGCCATCGACAGCCAGGCATCAGTCATCCGCCAGCCGAGGTCAGGCGCGCGCTTGCCGTAATCCATGTGGCCATAGATCGCGGTGCCGTCGATTTCCTTGACGTCCTCGCTGAAGAACTCGGCGATATCCTCAGAGGCCCACCAGTTGACCGGAACGCCCAGTTCATAGCCGTATTTGGCCTTGAACGCCGCCTTCAGATCCTCACGGTCGAACCAGTCCTTGCGGAACCAGTAGAGGTTGGCGAACTGCTGATCGGGCAGCTGGTACAGGTCACCATCGGGGCCGGTGGTGAACTGCGTGCCCATGAAATCAGCCAGGTCGAGACCGGGGTTGGTCACGTCCTTGAAATCACCCGCCATCATGCCGGTCAGGTTATAGGCCAGTTGCAGGCGCGAATGGGTGCCGATCAGGTCGGAATCGTTGACATAGGCGTCATACAGGTTCCGCTTGGTCTGCATCTGGGTCTGCACGGCCTGAACGACCTCGCCCTCGCCCAGGATCTGGTGGTTCACCTTGATGCCGGTGATTTCCTCGAAGGCCTTGGTCAGCACTTCGGATTCGTAGCTGTGCGTGGGAATACCCTCGGACAGCACGTTGATCTCCATGCCCTTATAGGGCTCGGCCGCCTTGATGAACCATTACATCTCGGCCATTTGTTCGTCCTTGGACAGGACCGAGGGCTGGAACTCTTCGTCAATCCATTTCTTGGCAGCGGCCTCGTCGGCATAGGCTGCCTGCCCCGCGACCACGGCGCAAACCGCGGCTGCGGACAAAAGATACCTACGCATCTTTTCCTCCCTGATGTCTGCAATGCCAGAAATGCTCTGCGGCACCTGACTGTCATTTAGCTTTCACATGGGCGTGCATTTTGTAAAACAAAGTTATTAGTATCCTTCTTAATATTGATTTTAAATGAAATTTTATAAATCAGAATGAAAACAAGAATCACACACCCCAGGTATCCCGCAAGCGGTACCCTTCAGGCCAGGGGTCGCCGGGGTCCAGCATGTGCTGGTGAATCCCGGTGATCCAGCCCCGGCCCGAAATCTCGGGAAGGATTGCCGGGCGGTCGCCGACGCTTGTCAGCCCGGCAATGCGACCGGAGAATTCGGACCCAATGATCGAGGTCGCGACAAACTGTTCCCCCTCGGCCATCTCGCCCCGCGCATGCAGGATCGCCATACGCGCTGACACGGCGGTGCCGGTGGGCGAACGGTCGATCTTGCCGGGCTGGATCGCCACGGCAGAGGCGGCGCGCAAGATCCCGTCCCGCCGCTCGATCTCGCCCGCGAAGAGGCAAAAGGAGATATGCCGCCATTCCGGGTTTTCCGGGTGATGAAAGCCCAGCTGCGCATTGGCCGCATTGGTGATCGCGATGCCCATCTCGGCCAGGTCGCGCGCCCGGTCTCGGGCAATCTCGACCCCCACATCCTTCGGTCGCACCACAACGAAACTGTCACCGCCAAAGGCCGTATCCACTGTCACCCGCCCAACACCGGGCACATCCAGCGCAACGTCGAGCTGCGCTGCAAAGGAGGGCAGGTTGCGCACGAATATGCGCTCGGCCTTGCCATCCCGGCATTCAGCGCGCACATGCACCAGCCCGCCGGGGGCTTCGAGCACCAGTTTGGTCACCGGCTCGTCCATCTCGACCAGCCCGCTGTCGAGCAGCACGGTTGCCACGCAGATCGAGTTCGACCCCGACATCGGAGGCGTGTCCTCGGGCTCCATGATGATAAAGGCCGCAGCGGCGCGTTGGTCCTTGGGCGGCACCAGCAGGTTGACATGCCGGAACACGCCGCCGCGCGGCTCGTTCAGCATGAAGTTCCTGAGCCGCCCGTCGCGCGCGATCCAGTTGCGCTGCTCCCACAGGGTCTCGCCCGGCGGCGGCGCGACACCGCCAACGATGACATCGCCCACCTCGCCCTCGGCATGGGCCGAGATCACATGGATGGTCTTGCTGCTGCGCATTATGTCCTGCCCAGTTCGTTGATCCAGCCGGGCCGCCCCGGCGCGTGTCCAGTCAGCGCCGCCTCGGCGCAGTGCGCAAGGCTGCCGAACCGCATGGCGCGGCCCGACAGGCCCGGCCCGTAATGGGCGTATTTGCCCGAATTGGTCATGATGGTGCGGGTGGCGGGTGGCAGTACCGGCTCGGTCACCGAACACCAGCAGAGGTCCGGAATCACCTGCACGCCCGAGGTTTGCAGGCGCGCCAGTACCCCGTCACGCGCCAGCTTGTCACGCTCGCCCCGGCCGATCGTGACAATGGCGGCGGTCCCTGCGGCGATCCGGCGCCCGTCCAGAAGGTCGGCCAATATCCGGCATTCATGGGCCGAGGCATGCGGGCTGCCGATGGCGACCAGTTCCACCCGCCCAGGTCCGGGATTGAACTGTGCCCAGGCGCGGGCGAAGTCGCCCGGTTCGATTGCCATACACGCCGCGCCTTCGGCCAGGGCCCCTTCTGCCTCGGGCGTCACCCCCGCCACATGCAGCATCGCCGCCGCCGAGGTGGTGCCAAAGGCGGCGCAAAGCGCCTTGAGGTCGTCCTCGGACGGCGCGCTGTCCTCCAGCCCGGTCAAGAGCGGGATACGGTCCGGCGCCCGCCGCCCGGCCAGATAACCCAGGAGCGGCCAGAACGCGTCGTCTGCGCCTTCGGGCCGCTCGACCCGGATTTCCACCTGCGCCTTGCGGTTGGCATCCAGGTAGACCCCCGCCAGCGGCGCGCGCCCGGTCAACGCCATGCACAGGTCGAGGTAATCGGGATGTTTCACGCTCCGCGCGGCCAGAACGCTGTTGGCGTAGACAACCGCGTTCGACTCGGCCCAGGCGATGGCCTCGCCCGCCTGTGGTATGTCCTCCAGCAGATAGGGCGCGCAGGTGAAACTGGGGCGCGCGCCCATCCGCAGATAGGCATCGGCCAGCCGACTGGCCGGCCCGCCGAACGCGGGCGGCACGCCCTGCGCGCGCCAGTTGGCATGATCGACCGAGATCGCGTTCATCGTGGTGGGAATACAGACCCGCCCGCCCATCGCGGCCATATCCTCGGCAAAGCGCAGATTGGCCTCGCTGTGATAGATGCAACCGTCGATATGGGCGCGGCTGACATCGGTCAGCCGTTCCGCCCCCTGCGCCGCCGCCATGGCGCAGATGATCCGCATCGCCAGCCGCACCGGCGGCGTGGCCGCCTCGGAGAGCATGGTGCGATCCGCATCGCTCAGGTTCAGTGCTTCGCCCGACAGCGGTTCCAGCGTCAGCGACAGCGCCCCTGCCGTCAGCCGCTCGGGCGTCACCTCGGCCAAAGGCTCCCTCGCAAGCGCCTCGTATTCCGCCGCCGACAGGCGCAGCACCGCGACCGGACGGTCATACATCCAGGCCGCGACCAGCGCACCAAGGGTCAAGATATCCTCACCCTCGCGGAACACCAGCGCCGCCGGAGCGTGACCGTTCAACGCCAGCGCCAGCAGCACGCCACTGCCCGAGCAGGAGCCCCGGCTTGTCGGCATCATCACCACTGCACCGGCCAATGCGGCGCCGTGTTGCGGGTGATGTGCATCGATCACCCGGCCCGTCTCGGGATCGACCCCGCCCCAGAAACTCAGCCCCTCGTCAAAGACCAGAACCGGCCCCGACGCCTCGGCCGCCACGATGCAGTGTGCCATCCCGCCTCCCTGTTCAGGCCACGACGAAACCATGGGCATAGGGGTCGCGCGCGTCAATGAAGATGGTGTTGAAGCCCGTCACCCGCGCCCAGCCGCCAATCGAGGGGATGATACCCGGCCTGCCGCCCACCTCTGCCAAGGCCTCGACCCGGCCATGAAACAGTGAGCCGATGATGGACTCGTGCACGAAATCATCACCGGGACGCAACGCGCCCCGCGCCGCAAGCTGCGCCATCCGGGCCGAGGTTCCGGTGCCGCAGGGCGACCGGTCAATCGCCTTGTCGCCATAAAACACCGCGTTGCGGGCATCGGCGCCGGGCTGGGTCGGCTGCCCGGTCCACAGGATATGCGACAGCCCCCGGATCTCGGATTTCTCGGGGTGAACAAACGCATACTTCTCGTTCAGCGCCGCGCGCAGGCGCGGGCTCCACCCAACCAGATCCAGCGCCCGGTGATCGGCAATGTCGCGGAACACCGCCTGCGGCTCGACGATTGCATAGAAATTGCCGCCATAGGCGACATCGACCGTGACCTCGCCCAGTCCCTCGACATGGGCGCTCAGACCCGAGGCATGCAGATAGGCGGGCACATTGGTCAGCCGCACCTCTTCGACAAACCGCCCCTCTTGCCGGTATTCCGCCACCACCAGCCCGGCGGGCGTGTCGAGCCGCAGCACACCCGGCACACGGGGCGCGACCAGCCCGTGTTCGATGGCGGTTGTCACCGTGCCGATGGTGCCATGCCCGCACATCGGCAGACAGCCCGAGGTCTCGATATAGAGAACCCCCACATCGCAATCCTCGCGCGTCGGCGGATAGAGGATGCTGCCCGACATCTGGTCATGGCCGCGCGGCTCGAACATCAGACCGGTGCGGATCCAGTCGAACTCGGCCTGGAAATGCGCCCGGCGCTCCAGCATGGTGGCGCCCTCCAGGCGTGGCGCGCCGCCGGTAACCACGCGCACCGGATTGCCGCAGGTATGGCCGTCGATACAGGAAAAGGTGAACTGGGTCATGATACCTCAGAAACGGGTTGCAGCGTAGGGGGAAAGGTCGATCCGGGGAGCAGCCCCAGTGACAAGCGCTGCGACCAGCGCCGCCGTGCCCGCCGACTGGGTCAAGCCTAGATGGCCGTGGCCAAAGGCATAGGTGACGCGATCCGCGCGCGGGGCCGTGCCGATCACCGGCAGGCTGTCGGGCAGCGAGGGGCGGAACCCCATCCAATGTGTCCCGCCCTCGGCCCGCAGACCGGGCAGGAAATCGCGCGCCTTGTCCAGCAGCACCGCGGCCCTCCGCCAGTTGGGCGGGCGTTTCAACCCGCCCAGTTCGACCGCGCCGCCGACACGCACACCCTGCCCGATGCGCGAGACGACAAAACCGTGATCGGGAAAGGTAAGATGCGTGCGCAGATCGAAAGCGCCCGCAGGCAGGGTGGTGTTATAGCCGCGCTCGGTTTCCAGCGGGATACGGTCGCCCAGCGTGCGCGCCAGGTGATGCGACCAGGCCCCGGCGCAGATCACCGCCCGGTCCGCCCGGCGGGCACGATCGGCACAGTCGAGCGTCACCGTCTCGCCCTCTTGCCGCAACGCGCGGACCTCGGCGATCTCGATCCGCCCGCCTCGCGCCCGGAACACATCCGCCAGATGCGCGACCCAATGCGCCGGATCGGTTAGATTGCGCCAGCCGGGGGTGAACCCGGCATGGGTGAAACGCGGCGACAGGCCGGGCTGAATCTCGGCAATCGCCTCGGGCCGGTCGAGCAGGCGGAACGCGACCCCATGGGCGGCGCGGGTCTCCCAGCCGGGCAGGCTGGCCTCAAAGGCGCGCTGCCCTTCGTAGAGCTGCAACTGCCCCTCGTCGCGCACCAGCGCCCGCGCGCCGGTCTCGACAATCAGTGCATCCAGCGCCTCGGCGCTCAGCCGCATCAGCGCCGCCTGCGCTGCCAGCGCACTGGCATAGCGGTCGCGCCAACTGGCCCGCCAGAACCGGACCATCCAGGGCGCGATCTGCGCGGCGTAACCCGGCGGAACCGACAGCGGCCCCAGCGGATCGAGCAGCCATTTCGGCGCCTTGCGCATGATCCCCGGCGTCGCCAGCGGGATCACATCGGCAAAGGCAAAAGCCCCGGCATTGCCCGCCGACGCCTCGGCCGCGACCCCCTTGCGGTCCAGCACCGTGACCGCACACCCGGCCCCTTGCAGGGCCAGCGCGCAGGTGATGCCGACCACGCCAGCCCCGATGACGACGACCTCGGCACCGCGCGTCATGGCAGCGTATAGGCGGTCTTGACGGTGGTGTAGAACTCGGCGGCATAGGTCCCCTGTTCGCGCGCCCCATAGCTCGACCCCTTGGTGCCGCCAAAGGGCACGTGATAGTCCACCCCCGCCGTAGGCAGGTTGACCATCACCATGCCCGCGCGCGCATTGGCCTTGAAATGGCTCGCATGTTTCAGCGAGGTGGAGCAGATCCCCGCCGACAGGCCAAATTCGGTGTCATTTGCCACCGCCAAAGCCTCGTCATAATCCCGCACGCGGAGGACCGAGGCGACGGGGCCGAACACCTCTTCGCGGTTGATGCGCATGTCGGGCGTGGTTTCGGTTATCAGGGCCGGGGCCATATAGAACCCGTCCTTGTCCAAAACCAACCGTTCGCCGCCGGTGACAGTACCGCCCTCGGCCCGCGCGATTTCTACATAGTCTAGGTTCTGCTCCAGCTGCCGCGCATCCACCACCGGCCCCATCTGGGTTGCCGGGTCCAGCGCATCGCCCACCGGCAGATCGCGCATCGCCGCCGTCAGCGCCGCCACGAAACGGTCATGCACGCCCTCGGTCACGATCAGCCGCGAAGAGGCAGTGCAGCGCTGACCGGTCGAAAAGAACGCGCCATTGAGACAGGCGGCCACCGCCAGATCCAGATCGGCATCGTCCAGAACCACCATCGGGTTCTTGCCGCCCATCTCCAGCTGCACCTTCTTCATCGCCGCACCACAGGCCGCCGCGATACCACGCCCGGTGGGCACCGACCCGGTAAAGGAAATCGCGTCCACCCGCGCATCCGATACCAGACGCGGCCCAATTTCGGACCCGCGCCCCATCACCAGGTTCACCACCCCCGCGGGCAGACCCGCGCACGACAGGATCTCGACCAGCGCATGGGCGCATCCCGGCACCAGGTCGGCGGGTTTCAGCACCACCGCATTGCCATGCGCCAGCGCCGGGGCGATTTTCCAGGCCGGGATGGCGATGGGAAAGTTCCAGGGGGTGATCAGGCCCACCACGCCCACCGGCGTGCGGGTGACCTCGACCTCGACCCCGGGCCTGACCGAGGCCAGTCTATCGCCGGTCTGACGCAGCGCCTCACCGGCGAAGAACTTAAAAATCTGCCCAGCGCGCGCCACCTCGCCGATCCCTTCGGCCAGCGTCTTGCCCTCTTCCCGCGACAAGAGCCGCCCCAGTTCCTCCTTGCGCGCCAACAGCTCGGCGCCCGTGAAATCGAGCGCATCGAACCGCTGTTGTGGGGTCGATGCGGCCCAAAGCGGTGCGGCCGCATGGGCGGCGGCAATGGCAGCGTCCAACTCTCCTTCCCCGGCCTGAGCGGCGTGACCGATGATATCGGTCACATCCGAGGGGTTCACATTTGCGCGGCCCGTGCCGCAGGCAAACCAGTCGCCACCGATAAGATTGCGATACTCCATTCCCGTCGCCTCAGGCCGCCAGGTCCAACTGCCGCGACCAGTCGGCATACCAGGTGCGGAACAGGGCGTACTGCCGCTCGACATAGCCGCGCTGGCTGTCGCTCAGCACGTCGGTCTCGTTGAAATGGAGGCTGTATTCCGGCTGGCCGTTCAGCACCATCAGGTGCTTGTAGTAAAGGACCAGGTCCGGCCCCTCGTCAAAGGACGAGAGCACCCCCAGCGCCTCTTCCAGCTCCTGCGCGCGCATCCGCGCCACCGGATCGCCTGTCGCCGCCCGGCGGCAGAGCGCAACCAGATGCAGCACCTCGCGCGGCAGCGCGTTGCCGATGCCAGTGATCGCCCCCTCGGCCCCGCAATTGACGAAACCATGAAAGACGGCGGTATCGACCCCGACCATCAACGTCACACCGTCGTCCTGCGAGGTGATCGCCTCAGCCGCGTAACGCAGGTCGGCCTTGCCGCCGAACTCCTTGAATCCGATCAGGTTGGGATGCGCCCGGCGCAGGTCAAAGAACAGGTCGGCGCGGGTGGCAAAGCCGTAATAGGGGCTGTTGTAGATCACCGCCGGCAGGTCGGGCGCCGCCGACAGGATCGCCGCGAAATGGGCGCGCTGCGCCGCCATCGAGCTGCCGCGCGACAACACGCGCGGAATCACCATCAGACCGCGCGCGCCCACCTCGGCCGCGTGGCGGGCATGGGCGACGGCCGAGGCGGTGTTGACCGCGCCGGTACCAACGATCACCGGCACCCCGGCACCGGTCAGGCGCGCCACGCCCTCCATCCGCTCGGCATCGGTCAACAGCGGCCAGTCCCCCATCGAGCCGCAATAGACCACCGCCGACATGCCCGCGGCAATCATCTCGCGCCCCTTGCGCACAAGCGCATCGAAATCGGGGCGGCGGTCGGGGGTGCAGGGGGTCATCAGCGCCGGCATCGTGCCGGAGAAAACGGTTTGGGTCATGGAATGTCCTTTCATCGCGGATCACCGGACCCGCCCTGAGTCGAGATATTCTCTTGGTATCGGATATTGGATCCAATATTCAATATAAAATTTTTACATCTCTACCCCCTTACGATAGCCTATGGGCAAGGCAGCAACGGGCAGCGTGGAAAATGGCAAAGTTTCAGACGGTTGACATCGGGCGCTCGGCCTCGGCGGCCAGTATCATCTTTGCCGCCCTGCGCCGCGCGATTGTCGAAGGCGACCTGACCGATGGCGAACCGCTGCGCCAGGACGAGATCGCGCGCAGCTTCAACACCAGCCGCATTCCCGTGCGCGAGGCGCTGACCATGCTGGAGCAACAGGGTCTGGTGAAGACCGAACGCTACAAGGGCGCCGTGGTGGCGGGCCTATCGATGGCCGAGGCCGCCGAAATCTTCGATTTCCGCGCGCTGGTCGAGGCCGAGGTGGTGCGCCGCGCGGTGCCCAATATGACGACCGAAGTGCTGGACACCGCCCGCGCCTGTCTGGAACGCTTCGCCGCCGCCGGCGACCCGATGCAATATGGTGAACTGAACCGCGAGTTTCACGAAACGCTCTACCGCGCCTCGGCCCTGCCCTATCACCTGGGGGTCATCGAAAACGCGATGGACCGGATCGACCGCTATTTGCGCGCGCAACTGGTGCTGAGCGATGGCATGGACCGCGCCCGGCGCGAGCATCTGGTCATTCTCGACGCCTGCGCCAAGGGGGAAGCCGAACGCGCCGCCACCCTGACCGCCGAGCATATCCGGGGCGCCCGGGACTCGCTGGCCGAACATATGGGACCAGGCAGCCGGTAAGCCCGCAAACCGCAGCCATCCGTTTGCCGGAAAATCACCACAAACGGTTTCAAGTTGTTGCGATCCTTGGTTATGCTGGCCCGACTACCGACCAAGGCCTCGGGCGCAAACGACCCAAAGCCCGTTTCTCGCCCCCTTTGCCACCGCCGCAAGTTTGGCCTTGGACGAATCGAACCCCGCCGTTAAACGGCGACCCGTTACCGGACCCCAGCCGCAGGAAAGGCCGACCCGATTGAAACATCTTCTCGACGCACCGCATTCCATCTATGGCGTGGACAAATGGGGCAAGGGTCTGATTGTGGTGACAGAAGAGGGTGAAATCGGGCTCCGCAATCCACTCCGGCCCGAGGCCGCTACTGTCAGCCTCCCCGACATTCTGCGCGACCTCGAACAGCGCGGAATCCGCGCGCCGATGCTGCTGCGGATCAGTTCCTATCTCGAAAACGAGATCTGCCATATCAACGACAGCTTCGCCGACGCCATCGCCCGCTCGGGTTACAAGGGCGCTTATCGCGGCGTGTTCCCGATCAAGGTGAACCAGCAGGCGCAGGTGATCGACCGCATTGTCGAGTTTGGCCACCGCTACAATTACGGGCTTGAGGCCGGCTCGAAACCCGAACTGGTGATCGCCCTGGCGCACAAGCTGGCGCCCGAGGCGCTGATCGTCTGCAACGGGGTCAAGGATGCCGAGTTCATCCGGCTGGCCATCCTCAGCCGCAAACTGGGCTTCAACACCGTTATCGTGTTGGAAAGCCCGAAAGAGGCCGAGACCGTCATCGAGGTCTACAAAGAACTCGGGATCGAGCCGCTTCTGGGCGTGCGGGTGAAACTGACCAACCAGATCAGCGGCAAATGGGAGGAAAGCTCGGGCGACCGCTCGTCCTTTGGCATGAACACCGACCAGCTTGTGCGCGTGGTCGACAAGCTGCGCGATGCCGGGCTGATCCATTGCCTGAAACTGCAACACTCACATCTGGGCAGCCAGGTGCCCGACGTCAACGACGTGCGCCGCGCCGTGGGCGAGGCCTGCCGCTATTTCACCGAACTCAGCGCCGAAGGCGTGCCGCTCAGCCACCTGGATCTGGGCGGAGGCATGGGTGTCGATTACACCGGCGAAAAACGCGCCACCGAGAACTCGATCAACTACACGGTCGAGGAATACTGCGCCAACGTGGTGGAAACCGTCGCCTATGCGATGGACGAGGCCGTTATCGCGCATCCCACCATCGTCACCGAAAGCGGCCGAGCAGTGGTGGCGACCTCGTCATTGCTGGTGTTCAACGTGCTCGAAAGCACGCTGTACGACGCGCCCACCGCGCCTGGTGTGGAACCCGACGATCACCATCTGGTGGCCGATCTGGCCGCGGTGAACGGCTATCTGACACCCGCGCGGCTTCAGGAATGCTGGAACGACGCCACCTTCTATCGCAACGAATTGCGGGCCCTCTTCCGCCGCGGCTATGTGGACCTGCGTCAGATGGCCCGGGCCGAACGCATCTATCTGTCGCTGATGGCCCGGATCAAGACCATGGTGGCCGAGGTCGAGGCCGAGACCGATCTCGACGCGCAGATGGAAAAGATCGCCGATATCTACCACTGCAACTTTTCACTGTTCCAGTCGTTGCCCGATGTCTGGGCCATCGACCAGCTGCACCCGATCGTGCCGCTCCAGATGCTGAACCAGACACCCGACCGCCGCGCGGTCCTGTCCGACATCACTTGCGACAGCGACGGCAAGGTAGACCGTTTTATCCTCGCCGATGGCGTGTCGCCCTCACTGCCAGTGCATTCGCTGCCCGATGATCAGGACTATTACCTCGGCGTCTTCTTCGTCGGCGCCTACCAGGAGACTTTGGGCGATCTGCACAACCTCTTTGGCGATACCAACGTGGTCACCATCGACCTGCGCGCTGATGGCGGGTTCGACCTGCTGCACGAGCAGGAGGGCGATACCATTTCCGAGGTGCTGTCATACGTCGAATACGACCCTGCCGATTGCGTCGCCGCCTTTCGCAAGCTCGTCGATGGCGCAATCTCAAACGGCAGCCTCAAGGCCAGCGAACGCAAGTTGATCATCGGCGCCTACCGCGACAGCATCAACGGCTATACCTATTACGAATAACCCACCAGCCAGAGGAGACTTTCCCATGGGCAAAACACTCGTTGTCGGCGCAGGTGGCGTCAGCCACGCCGCCGTTCACAAGATGGCCATGAATTCCGACATCTTCACCGAAATCACTCTGGCCAGCCGGACCAAGGCGAAATGCGACGCCATCGCCGCCTCGGTCAAGGAGCGCACCGGCGTGACGATCAAGACCGCCGCGCTCGATGCGATGGACGTGGCCGCCACCGTTGCGCTCATCAAGGAGACCGGCGCCGAAATCCTCGTCAATCTCGCCCTGCCCTACCAGGACCTCAAGCTGATGGATGCCTGCCTCGAGGCCGGGTGCCATTACCTCGATACCGCGAACTATGAGCCCGAGGATGTGGCCAAGTTCGAATACCACTGGCAATGGGCCTATCAGGACAAGTTCAAGAAAGCGGGCCTTACCGCCATCCTCGGCTCGGGCTTCGATCCGGGCGTGACCTCGGTCTTTGCCACCTGGCTGAAAAAGCACAAGCTTGCCACCATCCGCCAGATCGACGTGCTGGACGCCAATGGCGGCTCGAACGATCAGGCATTCGCCACCAATTTCAACCCCGAGATCAACCTGCGCGAGGTTCTGGCCGAGGCACGGCACTGGGAAAATGGCGCCTGGCAGGTCACGCCCGCCATGACCCACAAGGTCGAGTTCGATTTCCCCGGCATCGGGCCCAAGAACATGTACCTGATGTATCACGAGGAACTGGAGAGCCTCTCGACCCACTTCCCCGAGATCGAGCGCGCCCGCTTCTGGATGACCTTTGGCGACGCTTACATCATGCATGCACGCGTGCTGGAAAACGTCGGCATGACCCGCATCGACCCGGTCATGCATGACGGCAAGGAAATCATCCCGATCCAGTTCCTGAAAACCCTGCTGCCCGATCCCGGCACGCTGGCCGAGGAAACCAAGGGCAAGGCCTGCATCGGCGATATCGCCACGGGTCAGGCCAGGGACGGCTCGGGAGAGAAGACCTACTACATCTACAACATCTGCGACCACGAGGAATGCTTCCGCGAGGTGGGCAGCCAAGCGGTTTCCTACACCACCGGTGTCCCCGCGATGATCGGTGCGGCGCAAGTGCTCAAGGGCAACTGGGTGGAACCGGGCGTGTGGAACATGGAACAGCTCGACCCGGACGATTTCATGGACATGCTCAACAATCACGGCCTGCCCTGGCAGGTCCATGAACTCGACGGTCCGGTCGAGTTCTGAGCAAACGCAAGACCACTCTTTCCTCTTGCTTCAAATATCCCGGGGGGTCCGGGGGGTAGCGCCCCCCGGCCTCTCCGCCTCAGGGAGACGCCGGATATGGCAGATGTGATGCAAACTCAGGCCGGCGACGCTGGCGCCTTCCGCCGTTTCGACATGTCCCGCGTTCCCACGCCCTGTTTCGTGGTGGACGAGGTCGCCATCGAGCGCAATCTTGCTATACTCAAGGATATCTCCGACCGCTCCGGCGCGCATGTGCTCTCGGCGCTCAAGGCGTTTTCCATGTTCGCCCTCGCCCCGCTGGTGCGCCAATATCTCGGCGGCACCTGCGCCAGCGGCATCTACGAAGCGCGGTTGGGGCGCGAGGAATACGGCGGCGAAGTCGCCACGTTCTGCGCTGGCTACAAGGAGCAGGATATCGACGAGATCCTCTCGCTCAGCGACCACATCATCTTCAACAGCCCGGCCCAAAAGGACCGTTTCCTGAACCGCGCCCAGGCGGCGGGCGTTCAGGTGGGTCTCAGGTTCAACCCCGAACATTCCGAAGGCGAGATCGCCAAATACGACCCCTGCGCGCCCTGCTCGCGGCTCGGCACCCCGGTCAGTTTGCTGACGCCCGAGGCGCTAACAGGGGTCGACGGGCTGCACATGCACACGCTCTGTGAACAGGGGTTCCAGCCTTTGCTGCGCACCTGGGCGGCGGTCGAGCCAAAACTCGCCCACTATCTGCCCGGCTTCAAATGGCTCAATTTCGGCGGCGGTCATCACATCACCCGCGCCGATTACGACCGCGACGCGCTGGTGCAATTCATCAAGGGCATCCGGGAAAAACACGGCCTCGACGTCTATCTCGAACCCGGCGAGGCGGTGGCGCTGGATGCCGGTATCCTCGTGGGTGAAATCCTCGACCTGCCGACCAATGGCATGGACCTCGCCATCACCGATATCTCGGCCACCTGCCACATGCCCGATGTGATCGAGGCGCCTTATCGCCCCGCCCTGATGGACGAGGCCGAGAGCGGCCATACCTATCGCCTGGGCGGCCCCTCCTGCCTGGCGGGCGACGTGATCGGCGACTACACTTGGGATCAGCCGCTGGCCATCGGCCAGCGCTTTGCCTTTCTCGATCAGGCGCATTACTCGATGGTCAAGACCAACACGTTCAACGGTGTGCCCCTGCCCACCATCGCGCTGTGGAACAGCAAGACCGACGCGCTGCGCATCATCCGCCAATTCGACTATTCCGACTTCAAGGACCGTCTCTCATGAGCATCTTCCTCGACAGCGAACTGACCGCGTCCGAGCGCGGCGAGGACGCTCGTTTCCGGATCATCCCCGTTCCGTTGGAACGCACCGTCTCTTATGGCTCGGGCACCGCCGCCGGTCCGGCCGCGATCATCGAGGCCAGTAACGAGCTGGAGCGCATCACCAACGGCGCCGAGCCCTGCGCACGGGGTATCTTCACCGAAGCCCCGCTCGACTGCGACGGTCCGCTGCCCGAGGTGATGGAGCGTCTGGCACAGCGGACTGAGGCCGCCATCCGCGGGGGCCGCGTACCGGTCACGCTGGGGGGCGAACATTCGCTGAGCTACGGGGCGGTGATAGGCGTGGCGCGCGCTCTGGGGCAACCACTGGGGCTGGTGCAGATCGACGCCCATGCCGACCTGCGCATCGCCTATCAGGGCGAGAAACACAGCCATGCCTCGGTCATGCACCTGCTCGCCGAGGAGGGTATTCGGCTGGCGCAATTCGGCGTCCGCGCCCTCTGCCAGCAGGAAATGGAAGAACGCGCCAGACACGGCGTGTTTTACAAGGATGCCGAGGAACTGGTCACCACCAACATCCACACCATAGACCTGCCCGAGGACTTCCCCGAGCTGGTCTATGTCAGCTTTGATGTCGATGGGCTGGACCCCAGCCAGATGCCCGCCACCGGCACACCAGTGCCCGGCGGCCTCGGCTACTACCAGGCGCTGCACCTGGTCGAGCACGCGCTCAAGGGCCGCAGATGTGTCGGGCTCGACGTGGTGGAACTGGCGCCCGACGGCAATGCCGCCTGGGATTTCACCACGGCTCAGATCGTCTATCGCCTGATGGCCGCCTGCACCGAGTGAAAAAGAACGCCGGTCATTCCGAAAACAAATGATTAGCATTCCCTTTTTCTGCGTTCCCCGCAAGGGACAAAGCGCCTAGCCTAGGCTCGGATCACATCGCTGACCGGGGCTGCTCATGAATAATGCATCATTTCCCGCGCTCTCGCGCCTCGGCACATTTGTCGCCGAGGCGGCATTGACGGTAGACGACCGCTCGCACGATCAGCTGCGCGCCGCGGTGGCCGACTGCCTCGGCTGCATCCTCGCAGGCGTCGAAATGCCAGTCTCCGCAAAGGCCCGCTTTGCGGTTCGTGCCATGGGAATCGGTGGCGGTGTTGCGGTGCTGGGCACGGGCCAGCGCACGGCACCTGCGCAAGCGGCCTTCCTGAACGCCACCGCCGGCCACGCACTCGACTTCGACGATTGGGAAGCGCCAGGGAATACACATCCAACGGTGGTGGTCCTGCCCGCGCTGCTGGCCTGCATCCCCTCCGGGACGACGGGTGCCGACCTGATCGCGCCCTACATTGCCGGGTTCGAGGTGATCGCCCGGCTTGGCGAAGCGCTGAACCTTGAACATTACGGGGCCGGTTGGCACACAACCGCAACGCTGGGCACCCTTGGGGCTACGGCGGCTGTCGCCCGCGTGATGCGCCTAGACGCCCGGCAGAGCGCCCATGCGATGGCGCTGGCGATCAGCCGCGCCACCGGATACACCTGCCAGTTCGGCAGCAACGCCAAACCGTTGCAGGCCGGTTTTGCAGCGCAAGCCGCCGTGGAATGCGCCTATCTGGCTGCGGCCGGGGCCGAAGGCCAGTTGCATGCGCTCGACCACCCGCGCGGCTTTGCGGCGCTGACCGGCGGTGCCGACCCGCAGCGCCTGCGCGACGCGCTCGACCGGCTTGGCCAGCCGCTGGCGCTGAGCGAACATGGGATCGCGCTCAAGCCCTGGCCAAATTGCAGCTACACGCACCGCCTGATGACCGCCTTACTGGGCCTGCGCGACGGTCTGCGGCCCGAGAGTATCGCCCGCCTCGACCTGCACTTGCCCGATGTGCATGCAGCGATCCTGCCGTTCCACCAGCCCCGCGACCATGGCGAGGCCCTGTTCAGCCTGCCTTTCGCCTGCGCCATGGCCCTGGTTCACGGCGACCTGACGCTGTCCGATACCGCGCGCGACGCCTGGACCGACCCCCAGATCGTCACCCTGATCAGCCGCACCCATGTGCACCCATTCCGCCCCCGGCGGCCGGATCTCAACTTCGACCCTGAGGAACCCGACCGGGCCGTGATCACCCTGGATGACGGACAGATCCTCACCTCGACCTGCACCTATCCGCTTGGTGCACCGCAGAACCCACTTGCAGCGGACCGGATCAAGGCCAAACTGGCCGCCAATATCGCGCCACGCCTCGCAGGCCTCGCCGATACCCTGCTAGACTGGCCCGCGGCGCCCGACCTTCTCGACCTCATCGATAAGATCGCGGACCCGGCCTGAGCTTCAGAGGTCGATTTCGACCACCCCATCTGGTTCCGCCGCGCGCGACTGGCACAGGATGATCGCCTCTTCGCGCTGTTTCTTCGACAGCACAAAATCGCGATGCTCCACCTCGCCCGCGACCAGCCCGCATTTGCAAACGCCACAGATCCCGTCGGAACATTTCACGTCGACATGGAACCCGCTCTCGTTCAGCACCTGCGCCGCGTCCTTGTCCGCCGGCACCTCCAGCACCCGACCGGACCGGGCAAGTTTCAGGGTAAAGGGATGGTTCTCATAATCCGGCTGCTCGGGGACCGAGAAATACTCCAGATGCCGCGCCTCTTCGGGGAACCCCTGCCGCTCGGCGGCTTGCATCACCCCGTCCATGTAGCGATCCGGCCCGCAGGTATAGACATGCCAGCCGGGCTGATAGCCTGATAACACCGTGTCGAGATCGGCGCGCGTGCCCTCGTCCGAGAAATGCAGATGCACCCGGCCGACCCACGGCATGTCGGCAAGGTCCGCCAGATATCCCGCCCCGGCCCGGGTCGAGGCGGAATAATGCAGCTCGAACTCCGCGCCCAGCGCGTGCAACCGATGGGCAAAGGCGATCATCGGCGTGATGCCGATGCCGCCGCCCATCAGGAAGGTGCGAGTCGCGCCCTCCTCCAGCTCGAAATGGTTGATCGGTTTCGAGATGAACACCTTGCGCCCTTCGGCAAAGATCCGGTGCATCAACTTAGACCCGCCGCGCCCCTCATCCTCGCGCAAGACACCGATCTGATACTTCGTCCGGTCAGCCGGATCGCCCGACATCGAATATTGCCGCAGGAACTCGGGCGCGACCAGCACGTCCAGATGCGCCCCTGCCGTCCATTCCGGCAAGGGCGCACCATCGAGCGCCGAGAACTCGTATTTCGTCACATCGCCGGTCATCTTCTCGGCCCGCTTGACCGCCACGCGGATCACCGGGGCGCTCTCGGCATCCGGCACGGAATAGCGGTGCACCACCGACATATCCCCTGCCGACATGCGCGACCTGTATTCGTCTGCCGTCACCATCGCCTCATAGGCGGCAATCCCCGCCTCGCGATCCATCGGAAACGGATAAGGCCAGGGATGCGGTGCAAGCGGTGCGGGATAGACGGCCAGCGTCTGATCCTCGTATTTCAGGTCCAGATCCTTTTGCAGGCCGCGCCTGTTCAGCGGATGGGTCGAGGGCCGATAGGCCCCGTCCGCCTGCAACTCGATGTCCCACCACCATTTCTTGACGTCATTCAGGCCACCATGGCCCACCGCATCGTCCAGCCGCGCCAGCGCAGGGGCCGCCGCCGGAATGGTCATCGCCGCCCAGCGGAACGGGCGTTCGGCGAATATCCCCTCCAGATTCCAGGGACAGGTCTTCATGCAGCGCCCACACATCGCGCCGCCCTGGGTGGTGATGCGGTAGGTGGCGCATTTCTGGCTGTCGGATTTCCAGATCTCGTAGCCGTTGAACATCAGCTTCGGCCCGGCGGTGATCGCGCCCGACGGGCATTCGCGGGCGCATTTGTTGCAGCTCTCGCAGAACTTTTGCAGACCAAAGTCGATGGGTTTGTCGTGGGTGATCGGCATGTCGGTCGTCACCACGCCGGATTTCAGGCGCGGGCCAAGGTAGGGGTTCAGGATCACCTCGCCGATACGGCTGACCTCGCCTAGGCCAGAAAGCAGTAGAAGGGGCGGCTGCAACACCTCGCCATCCATCACCGTATGCGCCTTGGCCTTGTAGCCAAGGTTGCGGATCTGCTGCGCGATCACGCCGCCCAGCAGCGAGAAGCGCAGATAGGCGCGCATGGATTGCGCCACCGCGATCCAGTCGTCGCCACTCGACCCCTCCATCGTCTCGTATCCCTGGTCGATGATCATGCTGACCGCCTGATCATGCGGCGGGGTGATCACCTCGCCAGTAGCGTCATGGCTGTACCACGCCCACTCCGGGCAGCGGCTGAGCCCGACCGCATCGACCCCCAGGAAATAACTCGCCGCTTTCAGGTTGGCGGCGTTGCGGGCGGCGCTTTCCTGTTTGTACAAAACGGCACTTTCGCCATCCTGAAGCAGTACAAAAGCGCCAAGTGCGCGTCTTTGGGCAAAACTGGGCGCTGCCTTGCGCACATAATGGCCGCCCTTCGCCCCCTCTTGCAACGCCTTGCCCATGTCGCCGAATTGCGCCCGCGCGAACATATCCGCGCGCTTTGGGACACGGGCAACATTGGCCTCGTCGATATAGGTCGTCGGAGTTTCGACGCGCTTCAGCTTTTCGAAGGGATGCTCCCCGTCGACATAGCGCCGTTTCGCATAAACATCTCGGTTCATTGCATTTTTTGCGAATCCAGCACCCAGCCACCAGGCCGGACCCCGGGTTTTGAACCAGGGTTGTGCACCCATCGGCGCAAGGGCCACATCGTGGGTGATCTCCATTTCGGTTGTCACCGCCGCCAGACCGAAACGAGTCCCCAGCCAGGGCGCGACCAACTGACCTTCCTCGGCTGTCACCAACCCCGCCGCCACCGCCAGCCGACCAAGATCCACATCCGTAGAGGTCATCGAATGCGCTCGCGCATCGAACCCTAACAGTCTGATATAATTTGCAATTACCACCGCATTTTCTGTGGCCAGCAAACAGGCGCGATGATCCTGCGCATCAAGGATCCAATCGCTTCCCGGCTCCTCCGGTGCAGGATCGCGGTTGTGTTCATAGAGAAACACTATGGCATGGCGGTGGCTGTCGATACCGGTGGGATCTGCCTCCATGCTCTCTTTCAGGTCCGCCATGATCACGTCGATGCCCGAGGCCAGTGTCTTGGTCTGGCGCGTCCGCAGCGCCTCGGCCAGCCGGTCGATATCAGTGTTGCGCCGAGGCACCGGCAACAGCGCCTCGGCCGGGAGCGGGCCGCAGCCGATCATTGAAGCGTCGTTGAAATACCCGAATGCTTTCAGATGGTTGGCGCGCTCTTGTGGATCGGTTGGGATGTCCGCCCGCGCCGGATTAACGATCCCGTTGCGGATCGCATCCAGCATCGCCTGAAACTCGCCCATCGCGTTGACGATGCACTCGGGCCGCTCGGGCCGGTGAAAGTTGAGCGCGGGCATGCCGGGAACGTCAGCCAATTCCGCCGCGCCGTCGCGCCGGGCCAGCCGCTCCAGCGGATAGGGACCCATATGCACGGGCCGGTCCCGGTCCGCGAAAAAGCGAATACCCATCCTGCGCCTCCTGACTGCCTTTTCGACGTAGCGCGGAATGGACAGCAAAACCATTCATGTTTAGTCATAAACCTCATGAGAAATTTCGATTTCACCGATCTCGACGGCAAGGTGCTGCGGTGCTTTCTTGTCATCCTCGAAGAAAGCTCGGTCTCGCGCGCGGCAGACCGGCTGGGGGTGACTCAATCGGCGGTCAGCCATACGCTGGCCAAGCTGCGTGTCGTGCTGGGTGATCCGCTGTTCGTGCGCTCGGGCCAGGGGCTGACGCCCACCGAACGGGCGCTGTCCCTGCGCGAGCCGGTGCAGCGGGTCCTGGACGGGATCAAATCGCTGACCGATGCCCGCCCCTTTGACCCGCTGGGCGAAGCGATGCATTTCGACATCGCCGCCAACGATCTGCAACGCGAGCTGATTTTTCCCGAACTGCTGCACCATGCCCGCGCCGAAGGGGTGCGGCTGAGCCTTGGCTTCGTCCCTTCGGGCGTGCCCGATCCGGCCCTGTTGCGCAGCGACCGCTGTCAATTGATGCTGACACCTCTGCCGCCGGACGGGCCAGACATCTTTCAGAAACGGCTGTTTTCAAGCCCACTTATGATGTTCCACGACGCCACCCAAGGGCAACCGCCCAGGAGTTGGGAAGAGTACTGTGCTGCCGACCATGTCGAGGTGCGCTTTCCCGACGGACGCACCGCGCGCGCGGTCATGCAGGGTGTGGATCAGAGTCAGATCCGCCCCCCAACAGTCATCCTGCCGCATTTCAATGCCATCCCGGCCTTTGTCAAAGGCAGCACTCTGATCTCAACCGACACCGCGCTGATGAAGCGCGGGCCGTTGGCGACCCTGGACTGCGCCCCGCTGCCGTTTCAGTGCCCCCCGGTGTCGATCTACATGGTCTGGCACCAGCGCTCAGCCTCGGATCCGGCGCACCTTTGGCTACGTGCCCGGGTCGAGGAAATCGCGGCACGGCTTCAGAGCTAGAAGGCGCGACCCAGGAACCCGGAACAGTCTTGGCCCATTGGGGTCCAACTGGCTATGCTGGATCATCGTCCAAATGGAGTTTGGCTATGACAGACAAAGTTGCGTTGATCACCGCCGGCGGCAGCGGCATGGGCGCGGACGCCGCACGCCGATTGGCCGCCGACGGTTTCCGCGTCGGCATCCTGTCCTCGTCCGGCAAGGGTGAGGCCTTGGCGGCCGACCTGGGAGGGCTGGGCGTGACCGGTTCCAACCAGTCGAACGACGATTTGCAGCGGCTGGTCGACACGGCGATGGAGCGCTGGGGCAGGATAGACGTTCTGGTGAACTCGGCCGGACACGGGCCACGCGCACCCATTCTGGATCTCTCGGACGAAGACTGGCACCGGGGGATGGAGGTCTATTTCCTCAACGCCGTGCGCCCGACCCGGCTGGTTACCCCGGTCATGCAGGCGCAGGGGGGCGGCTCGATCATCAATATCTCGACCTTCGCCGCGTTCGAACCCGATCCGGTCTTTCCCACCTCGGGCGTGTTCAGGGCCGGTCTGGCCGCATTCTGCAAGCTTTACGCCGACCGATATGCCGCCCAGAACATCCGCATGAACAATATCCTGCCCGGCTTCATCGACAGCCTTCCGGAAAAGGAAGAGTTCCGCAGCCGAATCCCGATGGGGCGTTACGGCCGCAGCTATGACGAGATCGCCTCGGTCATCGCCTTGCTGGCATCAGAGGGCGGTGGGTACATCACCGGGCAGAACATCCGCGTCGATGGCGGCATAACCCGTTCGGTCTGACGCTTCGGTCAATACCCGATCCGCGCCTTGATCAGATGCATCAGCGTGGCGCCGGTCTCGAAGTAAGCCTGCTGCAAGCCCGTCATACGCTCGGCATGGTCTTCGACGGCGGCGAGGGGCAGTTTGCCTTCGTCGCCGCTGATCAAGGCCTCGGCCATGCCCTTGCCGAACAGCGTTCCGGGGCCGATGCCCCGGCCGGAATAGCCATGCGCCGCCAGCGCATTGGGGCCCGGTCGTGTAATCTTGGGGATATGGTCCGAGGTCATGGCGATCCGCCCGTGCCAGCCCATCTGTAACGGCTGATCCGACAGCACCGGGAACAGCTGCGCCAGCTTGCGGCGCACCCAGGCGGTATGAATGCCACTCGCGGCGTGCCCCAGATCGCCCATGGCCCCGATGATCATGCGCCCCGCCGCGTCCATCCGGAACGAAGACATGACCAGAGCTGAATCCCAGCACCCCTCGCCGCCCGGCAGGATGGTTGCCCGCAACTTGTCAGGCAAGGGCGCGGTGGCGTACTGGAAGTAGTGGACCGGCACATAGGCCGGTACATGGGTGTTCAATCCCAGGTGATAGGCATTCGTGGCCTGGATCAATGCCCGCGCCCGAACCGTGCCCCCCGGGGTTCGCGCTGACCAGGTACCGTTTTGATAGCTGAGTTCGACCACCGGACTATTGCCGTGCACCTGAGCACCAGCCGCCTGAGCCGCGCGCGCCAGACCCCGGACATAACCCAAGGGCTGGATGGTTCCGGCCCGGGGATCGAAAAGCGCGCCGTGGAACGCATCCGACCCGGTGCGCTTCGCGGTTTCCCCAGCCGAAATCAACGCGACCGGTGCGCCCGTCGCGGCAAGCTGCGCGTGCCGTTTCCGCAAGTCGGCCAGACCGGCAGCGGAATGGGCGCAGTGCAGGGTGCCATTGCGCATCGGTTCACACGCGATGTCATGTCTCGCGATCAGGTCATAGACATAGGCCGGAGCACCGGCCAGCAAAGCGATCAGCCGGTCGCCGGCCTGCTGCCCCAGATGCGCGCAAATGTCATCCGGCGGCAGCCAAAGGCCGGCATTGGCCAACCCGACATTGCGGCCAGAGCCACCATATCCGATCTCACTTGCCTCAAGCAGGCAAACGCTGGCCCCGGCTTCTGCTGCATGCAGGGCGGCCGAGACACCGGTGAACCCACCCCCGACAATGACCAGATCGACGGTTGTGTCGGTTTTCAGCGGCGGCGCCGAGACACGTTCGGTGCAGGTCTTGTGCCAGAGATTGCTGTCGTTTTCCGAAACCTTCGCCATAATTCACCGCGTGTTTCCCGGTTCGCCGGGATGTTGGTCTTGAAATCTCAGCCCGCGCAAACCAGCCCGCGCTGGTCGTCGCGCCCCATCGCCACCAGCAAGGGCGCCTCGGCCTGCCGCGCCTGAAACGCTTCCTTGTCGCCCATGCCACGCCAATTTGCCAGCACCAGCGATTGCGCCACAGCACCGCCGAGAGTGGCACCGGGGCCGGTGACGATGAATAGATCGGGGGCGAACTCGCGCGCGGCGGTCTGCACGGCGCGGGTGAAATCATAAGGTTTGGTCACCTGATGGCCCAGCGTATAGTCCCACAGCGCCCCGGTGTCGGTGGCGCCGGGCCACCAGATCTTGCCGCGCCCGTCTATCATCGGGCGGCTGGGCTGGATGAAAAGGTCGGCGCCCAACCGTTGCCGACCTTCGGCGGCAACCGGCGCCTGCAACCGGGTGTGAAAAGCCGCGTGATTGGCCAGCCGCATCGGAAAGCGTTCCTGTACCACCGGTAGCAAAGCCTCGAATGCCGACAGGCCGGCCTCGTTTCCGGCCAGAACCAGCATGCCCCCCAGATCGATGGACAGCGCCAGGTCATGCCCCGGCATCGCGTCGATCCGCGCCACATCCGCCAGCAGCGCCGCCTTGCGCGCCGGGTCGTCCGACCAATCCTCGCCAGTGAAAGGATAGACCAGCTGCCCGCCGATCAACCGTTCCTGCATCAGCGTGCCCATAGTGTTGACCACCCGGAACCCGTTTTCCGGACGCAGTGCCCCGGCGGCGGCCAGCGCAATATACCAGCCCATCGAATTGCCGGTGACGGCAACCACCTCGATATCCTCGGCCAGCGCCTGCGCATCGGCCAGCGCGGCGGCATAGATCAGCGGCGAGGCCACATCGCCGCGCGAGTATTTGCCGACCGTAAACCGCTCGGCCCCGTCCAGCGTGGTCACCGCCTCCTGCCCCGCTTCGGCCCGGATGGCGTCAAAGGCGTGGAACATCTGCATCCGGGCGCCGTGGTGGCGGTGCAGATAACCCAGTTCCGGTTTGTTATAGGTGCCCCGGCCGGGGCAGATCACGACAGCGGTACGTGTCATTTTGCAGCTCCGGTCAGGGACAGCGCGGCGGCCACGATGCCGTCCTTTGACGGTAGCGGGGCGGCGTAGGCCGGGCCGGTGGCAATGAAGCAATCCTCGGCTACCACGCGGGCGGTTGCGGGGGCGCGACTTTCTTCGCAGAATAAAGTCATCAGCGCCTCGGACTGGCTGCCGGTGCGGCGGCATTCGTCAACGATCAGCACGTGTTTGCAGCCTCGCGTGGCCGCGCGCAGCGCCTCGGCGGGCAGTGGCGCCAGCCAGCGCAGGTCGATGATCCGCGCCTTGACCCCTGCCGCCTCGATCTCGGGCAGTGCCTGCTGCGACAGGTAGTGGCCATTGCCATAGGTGACGATGGCCAGATCGGTGCCGTCGCCATGCACGCCGACCTCGCCCAAGGCGATGCGCCGGTCGGGCGAGGGATAGGTTGTCATCCAGCCGCCATCCTGCGCCCCGTGCAGATCGCGCATCGGATAGAGCGCGATGGGTTCGAGGAACACCACCACCCGCTGCTCCTCGCGCGCCAGCCGCACGCATTCGCGCAGCATCTGCGCCGCATCCGCCCCGGTCGAGGGGCAGGCGATGATCACGCCGGGAATGTCGCGCAGCACCGCCAGCGAGTTGTCATTGTGGAAGTGCCCACCAAACCCCTTCTGATACCCCAGCCCCGCGATGCGCAGCACCATCGGGTTGGTGAACTGCCCGTTCGAGAAGAACGGCAGCGTCGCGGCCTCACCCCGGATCTGATCCTCGGCATTGTGCAAATAGGCGAGGAACTGGATCTCGGGGATCGGCAGGAACCCATTATGCCCCATGCCAATGGCCAGCCCCAGGATGGACTGTTCGTCCAGAAGCGTGTCGATCATCCGGTCGGGGCCAAAGCGTTGTTGCAGCTTCTGGGTCACACCATAGACGCCCCCTTTGCGGCCCACATCCTCGCCCATGCAGACGATCTCGCTATGTTCGAGCATCAGATCGGTCAGCGCCCAGTTGATCAGGCGGCTCATCGGCTGCGGCTCGTCCAGGGCGCGCATGTCGCCACCAAAGGTGGCGGCCCGCGCCTCGGCGCCGGGGCCATTGGTGGGTTTGCAGTCCCGCTTCGGCGGGATCAGGCTGGCCGCCACCTCACCCGCATTGGCCAGATGCGGACGGGTCGCGGCCTCGGCCGCGATGCGGTCGGTGCGGGCGCAGGTCTGTTCATAGATCGCCAGCGCCTCCGAAGGCGACAGCGCGCCGTCCTCGGCGAGCAGCCGCACGCTGTGCAGCAGCGGGTCCATGGCCTCCTCGGCCTCGACCTCGGCGCGGGTCAGATAGGTGGTCGGCACATCCGCCCCGGCATGGCCATAGAGCCGCACGGTTTTCAGATGCAGGAACGCAGGCTTGCGGCGGGTACGGACATACTCGGCGGCCTCTTGCGCCACCGCATAGGTTTCGTAGATATCCAGCCCGTTGGCCTGTAAATAGCGGATGCCGGGCCGATGCTCCATCGAGGCCTGAATCCAGCCCCGTGGCGTCTTGGTCGAAATACCGATCCCGTTATCCTCGCAGACAAACAAGAGCGGCAACGGGATCGACTGCACGCTGGTCCAGCCCGCCGTGTTGATCGCGCCCTGCGCCGTGGAATGGTTGGCCGAGGCATCGCCAAAGGAGCACATGGCAATCCCGTCCTCGGGCAGTTGCCGGTGTTCGGGCGGGTGCCGCCGCGCCGCGCCCAGGCTATAGGCCGCGCCCACCGCCTTGGGCAGGTGACTGGCGATGGTCGAGGTCTGCGGCGGGATCATCAGCGCCTTGGACCCCAGCACCTTGTGCCGCCCCCCCGAGGTCGGGTCCTCCTTTGAGCAGGCAAAGCTGAGCAGCATGTCCCAGGCGATCTGCTGACCCGGCACCTGTTCCGCCCGCGCGATCTGAAACGCCGCATCGCGATAATGCAGAAAGGCGATGTCGGTCGGGCGCAGGGCCTGCGCCACCGCTGCCATCCCCTCATGGCCCGAGGAACCAATGGTGTAAAACCCCTGCCCCGCCTTCTGCATCGCCCGGCTGGTCCGGTCGAGCGCCCGGCTGAGCACCTGCGAGCGGTAAAGCGACACCGCCTGCGCCTGCGTCAAGCCCGGGCGCGGCGGCGCGCCCTTGGGCAGGTCGCCCGCAGCCACCCGGCTCAGGAAGTTCTCATGTACGATCTGGGCGCGGTCCATGGCTCGGCCTTCTTTAATGCTTGGGGTCAATGCCCCTTGTTACAACACGGCGACGGCGCGGGCGATACGGGCAAGCCCCTCTTCCAGGCTCTGCCTCGCATAAGCGAAGGAGAGGCGCAAATGCCCCGACATGCCAAAGGCCCGCCCCGGCACCAGTGCCACCCCGGCCTTGTCCAGCAGATAGTGGCAGAATTCATGATCGACCGGCATCCGCGCGGGTGTCTTGGGGAACACATAGAACGCGCCGTCCGGCAGCGCACACTCTAGCCCCGCCGCATTCAACCCGGCAACCACCAGGTCGCGCCGCGACCGCATCTCGGCCCGCCGCTCGGCCAGCAGGTCCTGCGGCCCGGTCAGCGCGGCCAGCGCCGCCGCCTGCGCGATGGAACAGGCGCCCGAGGTGATCTGCCCCTGCACCGCCACCATCGCTTTGATCAGCGGCGCCGGGCCGATCCCCCAACCGATGCGCCAACCGGTCATGGAATAGGCCTTGGACACGCCGTTCACGATCAGGGTGCGATCCGCTAACGCCGGAACCGCCTGCACAAAGGGGGTAAAGGGCACATAGGCCAGATGCTGGTAAATCTCGTCCGAGATCACCCAGACATGCGGGTGACGCTCCAGCACCGCGCCCAGCGCATGCAACTCTGCCTGAGAATAGATGGCGCCGGTGGGGTTCGATGGCGTGTTGAGCAAGAGCCAGCGCGTACTCGGGGTGATCGCCGCCTCCAACTGCGCGGACGTGATTTTGAACCCTTGTTCACCCGGACAGTTCAGCACCACCGGCACGCCCCCCGCCAGCCGCACCATATCGGCATAGCTGGTCCAGAACGGCGCGGTGGTGATCACCTCATCTCCCGGGTCGAGCGTGGCGAGGAACGCACCCGCCAGCACCTGTTTGGCCCCGGTAGAAACGATCACATTGGCAGGTTCCACCCCGGCCTCGGTGGCAATGGCCTCGCGTAGTGCCGGGGTACCCGCAGTGGCAGGATAACGGGTTTGCCCTGCCAGCGCAGCCTGATGGGCGGTCTCAATCACATGATTCGGGGTCGGAAAATCCGGCTCTCCGGTGCTGAGCGCGACAATATCGGCGCCAGCGGCCCGCAATTGCGCTGCCCGTTCCGAGATCTGCACGATCTCGGACAGCTCGATCCCATCGAACCTGCCCGCCCGCCGAAAACCAGTATCACCGGAGATATTCATAACCATTCCCCACCATCAGGAGTTTCCCGCAATAGATCGCGCTAGATCATGCAAAAAACCAGTGATATTCCGGTCAAAAGCTATGAGGAAAACTCAAGTGATTGCCCCCCGCCGCTTTCTCCCCTCGATCTCCTCCCTGCTGGCTTTGGAGGCCGTCGATCGGCTGGGCAGCGCCTCAGCCGCCGCCGAGGAACTGGCCCTGACCCAAAGCGCCATCAGCCGCCAGCTGAAGACGATGGAGGAGCAGCTGGGCGTCGAACTGGTCCAACGCGATCGGGTGCGGCTCCACCTGACGCCTGCGGCGCAGGAATATGTGCAGACCGCCCGCGCCGCGCTGACCCAGCTGGCGCAGGCCTCTCTCAAGCTCAAGGCAAATCCTCGCGGCGGCACGCTCAGCCTGTCGATCCTGCCTGCCTTCGGTATGCACTGGTTGGCGCCGCGATTGCAGGATTTCGCCCGCCGCCACCCGGAAGTGTCGGTCAATCTCAGCACCCGGCTGAAACCCTTCGACTTTGCCAGTGAACCCTTCGATGCCGCCATCCATTTCGGGCGGCGCGACTGGGCCGGAGTCGACTATCTCAAAATCATGCGCGAGGAGGTTTTGCCGGTCTGCGCTCCTGACTTGCGGCAAGCCACCGACGACCCCGGCTGGCTGCGCACGGCTCCGCTTTTGCATCTCGACACCCGCCCGGATGCCTGGGAGTGCTGGTTTGCAGCGCACGATCTCGCCGCGCCGGGGCTGCGCGGTATGCTGTTCGACCAGTTCTCGACCATGATCCCGGCGGTGGCCAACGGGCTGGGCGTTGCCCTGCTGCCCAGCTATCTGGTCACCGATGATCTGGTCAGCGGGCGGCTTGTCACTGCCTGTGACGGACCCGCCGTGAGCCTGGGGAGCTATTATCTGGTCTGGCCAAAGGAGCGCATGATCGCGCCGCCGCTCGCCTCGTTCCGGGCATGGCTGCAAGAGGCATTTACATAAGAAAAGGGGCGCTGCCCCTCTTGCCCTGCGGGCAATTCACCCCGGAGTATTTCAGACCAGAAAGAAGCGCAAATCCAGCTCTGGCTTCTTTCTGGTTGCAAATACTCCAGGGAGTTTGAGGGACAGCGTCCCTCAACAAAGGATCGAGCGCGCCGCAGGCGCACAATTTGATTGCGAACGGGTCAGACGTCCAGGGAACGGGCGATCAGTTCCTTCATCACCTCGTTGGTGCCGCCATAGATCATCTGAACCCGCGCATCGGCATAAAGCCGCGCGATCGGGTATTCCATCATGAACCCATAGCCGCCGAAAAGTTGCAGGCATTCATGCATGATCTCGTTCTGCACCTCGGAGCCGTAATATTTCACCATCGAGGCGGTGGCGGCATCGAGTTGCCCGGCCTCCAGCCGACCGATGCAGTCATTGACGAAACTGCGCAGCACCTCGGCCTTGGTCTTGCATTCGGCCAGCTTGAAACGCGTGTTCTGGAAATCCATCACCCGCTGACCAAAGGCCTTGCGCTCCTGCACGTATTTCACCGTCTCGGCGATGGCAAAGTCGATGGCGCCCAGCGCCATGATGCCGATGGTCAGGCGTTCCCAGGGCAGCTGTTTCATCAGCTGGTAGAACCCATGCCCCTCTTCCGCGCCGATCAGGTTGGTCATCGGCACCTTGACGTCCTCAAAGAACAGCTCGGCGGTGTCGTTGGCCTTCATCCCGAGTTTCTTGAGGTTGCGGCCCCGGCGGAAGCCTTCTGCGCCTTCGGTTTCGAGCGCGATCAGCGACACGCCCTTGGACCCCAGCGTCTTGTCGGTCTTGGCCACCACGATGATCAGATCGGCGGTCTGGCCGTTGGTGATGAATATCTTGGAGCCGTTTATCCGGTACGAATTGCCGTCCTTCTCGGCGGTGGTGCGCACCGCCTGCAGGTCCGAGCCGGTGCCCGGTTCGGTCATCGCGATGGCGCCCACCATCTCTCCCGAAGCGAGCTTCGGCAGCCATTTGGCCTTTTGCTCCTCGCTGCCATAGGCGGTGATGTAGTGCGTGACGATCGACTGGATGCCATAGCCCCAGCCCGCATCCCCGCGCGAGGTCTGTTCATAGATGGTGACCGCGTCAAAGCCCATGCCGCCGCCGACACCGCCGAATTCCTCGGGGATGGCACCCGCCATCAGCCCGGTCTCGCCTGCCTTGCGCCAGAAGTCGCGATCGACCACGCCATTGTCGACCCAGGTCTCGATATTGGGAACCAGTTCGTCATCGAGGAACCGGCCCGCCGCTTCGGCGAACATGCGATGTTCGTCTGTGACCCAGGCCGCCGTGCTGGAAAAAAGGGACATATCATTCTCCGATCTGAATTTGTGCTCAGGCTAAGCCCATGCCTGATTCAAGCCAATCGGGGTGACGCGGCGTTCCGGGAATCCAACGCAACGTCCTTTTGCGTCAGCGCGTCACCTGGTGACGCGCGCCCTTGGCGGGGGGCGTTTCAGCGCCACCGGCGAAGCATTGCGCGATCGACATCCACTCGGCCGCAACGGACCCCTGGACCAGCAAGGACGTGTCCGCGATGTTGCGGGTCTGGGCAACGACCTGGGCAAATTCCACGGCGGGGCCGGAAATCCGGTTCTCGCCTGGTTCGCCGAAACTCCACAGCGCGCCGGACGGTGCGGTGAGGTCCAGCCGGGGCATGGCTTCCGGCACAGCCCGGCCATGCACCTTGTATGACCATCCGAACGTGTTGACGCCGAGAACCACGATGTTCATGACCCGGTCTGCGTCTTGCCGCCGGGCGCCCAGGATATCAAAGACCTCCTGGCCATGCGCCCAGGTTTCCATCTGCCGTGCGGTGATCGACGAGCGCACCGACATCTCGGGGCCTGCCCATTTCACCCGGCGTTTTGGGTCGAGATCCGCCCAGCGGCGACCCATGTCGGTGTAGAGCGCGCGCCAGGCGGTGCGCAGGTCTGCACCGCGCTCAGTGATCATCGCGTTTTCGGTGGCGCGGAAACCGTTCTTGCCAATACCGGCAAAGGTTTCCGCCAATCGGGCCTGGAACGCCACCTCATCGGTCAGCGACAGGTCCGCCATCTGGTTCCAGAAATGCAGATGGACCAGCACGTCGTTCAGGGTCCAGCCCTTGAACTGGGTCACCACCTCCCACTGCGAGCCGGTGACATCCGCTAGCACCGCATCCAGCGCCTCGCTTTCGGCCAGGAAATCGCCTGCTTGTTCCATTTCTAATCCTCCAGTGTCGCCATCAGCCTTTCGGCGGCCTCAAGGTAGTCGCGCTTGAACTCCTGCACCACCTCGGCGGTCGAAGTCATCTGGTTCATCAACCCGACCCCCTGCCCGACCCAATAGGTGGCGAGCTCCGCCGCACCCTGGTGTCCGCCTTGCGCCAGTTTCTCGATCCGGGCCAGCGCTGGTTCCGAGATCAGCGACTGGAACGGCATCGGCAGCGGGCTGGGGCCCTGCGCCTCCCATGCCTCGGTCCAGGCCGATTTCAGCTGGCGCGAGGTCTTGCCGGTACGCGAGCGTGACCGCACCGTGTCGGACGACGTAGCCGTAAGCATCTTGTCCTTGACCACCTGGCTTGGCTCTCCCTCGGCAGTGGTCAGCCAGACCGAGCCGCACCAGGCCCCGGAAGCCCCCATGGCCATGGCCGCCGCCATCTGACGGCCGGTGACGATGCCGCCCGCCGCCAGCACCGGGGTGTTGCCCGCGACCGAAACCACCTCGGGCACCAGCACCATGGTCGAGATTTCGCCGCAGTGGCCGCCGGCCTCGCCGCCCGCAGCCACGAGGATGTCGACACCGGCGGCCACTTGCCGCTCGGCGTGTTTTTTCGACCCGACAAGCGCCGCCACCGGCACGCCAGCGGCCCGGGCGCGGTCCAGCATGATCTGCGGCGGCGTGCCCAGTGCATTGGCGATCAGGCGGATCGGAAAGGAGAACGCGATATCCAGCATCTCCTCGGCCCCGCCGCTGTCGAGATTATGCGAGAAATGCAGCATCGCCCGGCGGCGTTCGTCCAGATCGTCGCTGCCAACTCCAGCCTGGGCCAATGTTGCCTCGACAAAGGCCAGATGTTCATCCGGCAACCCGGCGAGCAGTTGGTCGTCGGTCAGGCTGGCACGGCGTCGCTGGATCGAGGTTGGCACGATCAGGTCGACGCCATAGGGTTTGCCGCCACAATTGGCGTCGATCCACTCCAGTTCCGTCCTGAGCTGCTTGGGCGTGTACATCACCGCCCCGAACACGCCCATGCCCCCGGCCCGGCTGACGGCGGCAACCACGTCGCGGCAATGGCTGAAGGCGAAGAGAGGGAACTCGATCCCCAGTTCGCGGCAAAGTGCGGAGTTCATTCGGCGGTATCCTCTTCCTCGATCTCGATTATGATGTCACCGGCGGCAAGGCTCTGGCCTGTCTTGACATGCACGGTTCTGATACAACCCGCGACAGGGGCAACGATCTGGTGTTGCATCTTCATCGCCTCCAGCACGGCCAGCATGTCGCCCTTGCCGACCCGTGTGTCGGGTTCGACCGCAACCGACTGTACCAACCCGGGCATGGGCGCGGTGACGCGCCCGCCAACCTGTGCGCTGTCCTCCCGTGCGCCGGGACGCAGGCGGCGCGCGGAAAACCGCAGTGCACCGGTTGCGAGGAACACGGTATCAACCTCGATATGAGCCATCACGTCATGGGTCGCCTCGCCAACCCGGGCACGCAATCCGGCGCCCATGGTGGTCAGCGAAACGTCGAACACTTCCCCTGCAACGCCGATCCGCCAGCCCCCGACAAAGGCGCCAGCAGAGCAGGAGATGATATCGTCTGCAACCGCAAGCATCAGTCCGCGCGGCAACACCGGCGCGCTCGACCAACCCAGCTGGTCGGTGGCAATGTGGCCAGCCAGCGCGAGGGCGGTATCACGGTCATGTTGCATCAGAACGGCCACCGCCACCGCCACCATTTCTGGATCCTTCGTTGCACCGGCATAGCCATCCGGCCAGGAGCGCGCCAGAAGTCCGGTTGTGGCTTCACCCGCCGCGAACTCCGCCAGCGCCAGAACATCGGCCAGAAAGGCACTGTTGGTTGCGGTGCCCAGCAAAACGGTCTCTTTCACAGCTCGGATGAGCCTGGTCCGCGCCACCTCGCGCGTGGGACCGTGGGCGATGATCTTGGCCAGCATCGGGTCGTAATGGGGCGAGATGTCCTGCCCCTCATTGATCCCCGCATCGACCCGAACACCGGCCCCCGTCGCCGGTTGCCAGCGCAGCACCGGGCCTGTCGCGGGCAAATAGCCGTTGGCCGGATCCTCTGCATAGAGCCGCACTTCGATCGCGTACCCGTCGAGCCGCACATCGTCCTGCCCAAGCGGCAGCGCCTCGCCCTGCGCCACGCGGATCTGCCATTCCACCAGATCAAGACCGGTCACCATCTCGGTCACCGGATGTTCGACCTGGAGCCGTGTGTTCATCTCGAGGAAGTAGAACGCGCCCGAGGCGTCGAGCAGGAATTCTACCGTGCCAGCCCCGCGATAGTCGACCGCGCGCGCGGCGGCCACAGCAGCCGCCCCCATCTTGGCCCGCAACTCTGGCGTCATCACCGGGCAAGGCGCCTCTTCGACAACCTTCTGGTGGCGACGCTGGACCGAGCAATCCCGCTCGCCCAGGTGGATCACGTTGCCATGCGCATCGGCAAACACCTGAAACTCGACATGGCGCGGCTCGATGATGGCCTTTTCAAGGATCAACTCGTCAGACCCAAAGGCGCCCAGCGCCTCGGACCGGGCGCGCATCAATGTCTGCTCCAGCACCTCGGGCCGTTCGACCAGACGCATACCACGCCCGCCTCCGCCCGCCGCCGCTTTGACCATCAGGGGGAAGCCGATCTGTTTAGCCGCGCGGGTCATGGCGGCGTCGGACTGCTCCGCCCCTTCGTAACCCGGCACACAGGGCACGCCGGCGGCGATCATCATCCGCTTGGCCCCGGCCTTGTTGCCCATCGCCGCGATGGCGCGGGCATCGGGCCCGATAAAGACCATCCCGGCCTCGGCCACCGCCTGTGCAAAAACCGCGTTTTCGGACAGAAAGCCATAACCCGGGTGGATGGCGCCTGCGCCAGACCGTCGGGCCGCGTCGAGAATGCGCCCTGCATCAAGATAGCTGTCCCCGACCGGGCCTGCTCCGATCCAGACACTTTCGTCGGCCAGGACCACATGCGGGGAACTGGCGTCTGCACTGGTGTAGACGGCCACCGTGCGCAATCCCATCGCGCGCGCCGTGCGGATTACCCGCGCCGCGATCTCTCCCCGGTTGGCGACCAGTATCGTGTCGAATGCCATGGTCTTAGCCCTCCGCCCAAAGGGGTTTGCGTTTTTCGAGGAATGCGGCAATGCCCTCGCGCGCCTCTGCCGAGAGCAGTGCCGAGGCGAACCCCTCGGCCGCCGATTGCCGTTGTTCATCGCGTGACTGGTATGGCAGGCCCGAGAGCTGACGCTTGATCGTGGTGACGGCCTGCGGTGCGACCCGGGCCATGGCCCGGCGCAGATCACCCAAAGCCACGTCCATGCTTCCTGCGGGAACCAGCCGGTCAACCAGCCCGATACCGCGCGCAGTCTCTCCGCTGACGCTTTCGCCCGACAGCATCAGCCGCCGTGCCGTCCGCATCCCCAGCCGGGCCACCACAAACGGTGCAATCTGTGCAGGTGTCAGCCCCAGCCGCACCTCGGACAGGGCAAAGCGTGCGGTTTCCTCCGCCAGTACCATGTCGCCGCAACAGGCAAGGCCCAGGCCGCCCGCCATCGCCGCGCCTTCGACCGCCATGACGGTGAACTGAGGCAACCCGGACACGGCATCGAACAGGTCCGCCGCTTGCAGACTGAGCGCGACCACATCGGCATGGCCGGCCTTGCCCTGCATCACAGCCTGGAACGCCTTCAGGTCGCCCCCCGCGCAAAACACACCGCCGCGTCCGCGGAAAACTACGCCGCGCAGGTCGCTGCCCTGCAACGCCGCACACAGGGTCAGCAGGTCACCCACCCGCGCCGCCGACAGCGGGTTGCGTGCCTGCGGTTCGTTCAGCCAGACGGTCAGCCAGGATCCCGTCTGCTCCAACTCGTAGTGTTCGGACACTGGCAGCATCAGAACCTCGCCACGCCATAACTGCCCGGCTTGACCCGGCGCGCCCGCGCCTCGCGCACTGTTTCAAGGCAAAAGCCGAGCACCCGCCGTGTATCACGCGGGTCGATCACCCCGTGATCCAGACACCGGCCCGAGGTATGGAACGCGCCCGCCTGCCGGTCGAAATGCGCCGCGATCAGCGCCGATTGCTTGGCCAGACGGTCTTCGTCGATCTCCTCGCCTTTGCGATTGGCGCCTGCGCGCGCCACCATCGCCATGGTGCCCGCCGCCTGCTCGCCCCCCATGACACCGGTGGTCGCATTGGGCCAGGCGAAGAGGAAATCGGGTTCATAGGCATAACCCGACATCCCATAGTTGCCCGCCCCGAAGCTCGCCCCAATGTAGAGCGTGATGCGCGGCACATCGACCGAAGTCACCGCCTGGATCATCTTGGCACCGTGTTTGATCATGCCCGCCTGTTCATATGCGGTGCCCACCATGTAACCAGTTGTGTTGTTGAGAAAAACGAGCGGCGTGTCGGATTGCCCGCACAGCTGGATGAACTGCGCCGCCTTGGTGGCGCCCGCCGGGTCGATTGGCCCGTTGTTGCCGATGATCCCCACGGCGATCCCGTTGATTGCCGCCTGCAAACACACGGTCGAGACACCGTAGCGCGGTTTGAAATCCCGGAACTCGGACCCGTCCACAATCCGCGCCACCACCTCGCGCACGTCATAGGGCTGGCGATAGTCGGTCGGCACCAGCCCCGCGATATCCTCGATATCATAACTGGGCGCGGCGAATGTGCGGTCGGGGCGCGGCGGCAGCGTCTTGTTCCAGTCAATCGCGGCAATCACCTCGCGGGCCATCTCGACCCCGTGGGCATCGTCCTCGGCCAGGTATTCGACCAGACCGCTGGTCTGGGCATGCATCTCGGAACCGCCCAGCTCACGGTCGTTCGCCACCTCGCCCGTCGCCGCATGCACCAGGGCGGCACCCGCAAGGGCGGCCATGCCGTTTTTCTTTACACCGACCACATAATCGGCCAGCCCCGGCATATAGGCACCGCCCGCCGTTGACGGCCCGTGCAGCACGGCGAGGTTCGGGATGCCCGCAGCAGACAACCGGGCAAGATTGCGAAAGAGCTTGCCACCATTGGCCCAGAACTCCACCCGGTATTCCATCAGGTTGGCGCCCGCGCTTTCGACCAGATGGACAAAGGGCAGCTTTTGCTTCAGCGCGATCTCCTGCGCGCTCAGAAACGCCGCGCCGGACATTTCGACCATGGCACCTGCCTTGATACCGCTATCGTCGACCACGATCATGCAGCGCACCCCGGCAATGAAACCGATGCCGACGATTATCGAGGCGCCAGGCACCGATTTTTCGGGGTTGGAGGTGTCGACCATGTAGCCCGCAAGGCTGTGCAGTTGCAAAAACGGCAACCCGGGGTCGAGCAGGCGCGCCAGCCGGTCGCGCGGAGTGATCTGGCCGCGCGCCTCCATCCGCTCGCGCCGCTCTTCGGACAGGGCCACGGGGCGCGCTTCGAGCGCACGCAACTGGTCGACCAGCGCCAGCATATCGGCGCGGTTGCGGGCATAGGTTTCGCTGTCTTTCACAACTTGGCTGACAAAGCCCATTGGTTTCTCCGCTTCATGCGTTCGGGATCAACCCGGCCGGGATGGCAACCGGCAGGGACAGAAGTTCCTGGGCAAAGGCCTTGCCCTGCGGGTCATTTCGCAGGCTGGCAACGCCTCCGCCGCCCAGAACCGCTGACATCACGATGTTCATCGAATGGGTTCCGGGCAAGTAATAACGGCTGACATCCGCCGGAGATTTTTCGGCGAAAAATCTCTGCACCGCCTGGGGTGCAAGGGCCGCCCAGATATAGGGCATATACGCCGGGTTGCGGGCGATCACGCCGATATTGGCGCTGTCTCCCTTGTCTCCGGATCGCGCCCAGACCAGGTCCTCGAGCGGGCGTGAATCCATCTCCACCCCGTCTTCAGCAGGCTCCGGCTCTTGCAGAGCCCCCAAGGCAATATCCCGCAGCGGCAGATCCGGCGCATCATACACCACCTCGGTCCCCTCCAGGGTGATCTTGTAGGTGAGCGCCGCCGCAGGGATCAGGCATGAGAACAGCGCGACCACCGGCGACGGTTTCGGGCGCCCGCCTCCGGTAAAGAAATGAAGCCCCGGCGGCGTGGCCAGTGCCGCCCCGACCAGTTCCTTGAGAAACAACCCCACCGCCCGCGCATCGTCATGCCGAACGGCGGCCTTGAACGCGATTTCTTCGGCACCGGCATCGCCGTGTCTTCCACCGAAAGCTTCGAAACAGACCTCGCGATACTCCGGTGCGCCAAGCGCATTCAACCGCGCCCGCGCGCGGTCCAACCCGGCCTGTGCGAAAGCGCGCGCCTTGTCACGCGCGGCACGCCCGGTCATCTGGAACACCATGCCGCCGCGATATCCGTCGGCCCAAGTCACCGAGACTTTGAGCCGCCCGGTCGGGGCCTGCCCCCGCGCGCCCAAGACTCGGACCCGGTCGGTCCCATCCTGCGCAAGCGTCACGCCGGTGAAATCGCAAACCACATCCGGCAGCAGGTAAGCGCGCGGATCGCCGATTTCATAGAGCATCTGTTCGCCCACCGACGCGGGCGAAACGATACCGGTCGTTCCGTCCGGCTTAGTCACGACAAAGCCGCCATCCGCCGAAACCTCGGCGATCGGATAGCCGATCCGCGCAATATCCCCCGCAGCTTCCCAATCGGTAAAGTTGCCGCCAGTGGACTGCGCGCCGCATTCCAGCAAGTGCCCGGCAAGCGAGCCCGCCGCCAACAGGTCGTGCGCGTGCATGTCCCAATCAAAATGATGGATACAGGCCGCCAGCGTCAGCGCGCTGTCCGCACAACGCCCGGTGATGACGATATCGGCCCCGGCCCGCAGCGCGGCCACGATCGGGCCTGCGCCGATATAGGCATTCATCGAGGCGATGCGCTCCGCAGGAGGCATCGCCGCCCCGGTGAACATCTCGGTACAGTCGGAAAACTCGGCAAGGCGCGACATCAGGTCGTCGCCTTCGACCACCGCCACCTTGAGCGGCAACCCCGCCGCGGCAATCTTCTCCCTCAGGGCCGCAGCACAAGCAGCCGGGTTGACGCCCCCGGCGTTCGACAGAACCCGCACGCCGCCCAAGGCGATCGCGGTCAGGTTCCGTCCCATCGCCTCGGTCACGAAATCACTGGCGTATCCCTGCGCGGGGTCCTTCAGCCGTGCCCGCGCCATGATCGACATGGTGATCTCGGCCAGGTAGTCGTAAACCAGCACATCAACCCCGGCATCAAGAAGTTGCGCCGTGGCATGAGGCGCCTCCCCCCAAAACCCACTGGCGCCGCCAATCCTCAACACACCTGTCACGCCACGTCCTTTCCCCGTCATCCCGATGGGCTCTTTACAGACCGCCCGTTCTGTTTTTAAGCTGCCTTCGACCGAAGCTTTGGTCAACGAAAAAACCCGTGACGTGACGGAACATGAGCGACAGCGACAAACCCACCCCCCAAGATCAGCGCTCGAAGGCGATGCAGGCCAGGATTGTTCGTGCCACGATCACTTGTCTCGACCGGCTCGGCTATGCCGAAACCACCTTTGCCCGCATCCAGGCCAAGGCGGGCGTGTCGCGCGGGGCGATCACCCACCACTTTCCGACCCGGCAGGCGCTGGTCGCGGCGACCGCGATGGAGCTCTTGGCCAACGCTCTGGGACCGGTCGAACGCCGCGCCGCCAGCGCCGATCAACCCGAACCGGTGCGCGCGCTGATCACCCGCGCCTGGGGTCAGGTGGTGAACTCGGCCGGCGGGCGCGCGATGGTTGAAATCCTTGTAGCCTGCCGGACCGACAAGGAGCTTTATCACCTGCTTGAGCAACGCCTGCACGATTGGGACGCACAAAGCCGCGGCTCGATCAACCGGGCCTATCGCGGATCGGGCAAAGATCCGGACGATGCGGAGCTTTTGTGGAGCATGACGCGGAACTTCCTGCGCGGCCTGGTCCTGCATGACAAGTTTGTATCGGATCCGGCCTACCTCGCGCGCATGGTGGATCGGTTCGCAGGCCTGATGGAAACCCAACTGATCCCCCTGCCCGCAAAGGACATGCCATGACCTGCCCTTCTCCCTTCATGACACCCGAGCGCGAGGCCTATCGCAGCACGCTCAAACGTTTCTTCGATGCCGAAGTGAAACCCCATGTCGAAGATTGGGAGGCCGCGCAGGCCGTCCCCTGGAGCTTGCACCAAAAGCTTGGGGAGATGGGCGTGTTTGGTTTTGGCGTGCCCGAGGAATACGGCGGATTAGGATTCGATGACGCCTTCATGCGGGCCGACTATGCCGAACTGGCTTTTGGCTGTGGCGCCTCGGGCGTTGCGGCGGCAGTAGGCGGGCGGTCGATCTCGATCGGCCCGATGGTCCGGTTCGCGCCCGAAGAGTTCCGCCGCACCATCCTGCCCGAGATCGTACAGGGGCGGATGAACTCGGCGCTGGCGATTACCGAACCGGGAGGCGGCTCGGACGTGGCCAACCTGACCACGCGGGCTGAACGAGTGGCAGATGGATGGGTACTGAACGGGGCCAAGGCCTACATCACCGGGGGCATGGACGCCCGGTGGTTCGTGGTGGGCGCCCGCACCGGGGGGCCGGGCCTTGGCGGTATCTCGCTCTTCCTGATCGAGGCGGGTACGCCCGGTTTCACCCGCACCCCGTTGGGCGGCAAGATGGGCTGGCACTGTTCGACGCAGGCCATGCTGCATTTCGACGATTGCCGCGTCCCCGCCGAGGCGCTGATCGGACCGGAGAACAAGGGTTTCATCGCAATCATGAACAACTTCAACTATGAACGCCTTGCCATGACCGCCGGCGGCTTGGGCATGATGCGCGTCTGCTATGACGCCGCGCTGGATTGGGCGCGCGAACGCAAGACCTTTGCCAAGCGGCTGATCGAACATCAAGTCATTGCCCACAAGTTTGCCGAGATGTCAGCGCGCATCGACATGACCGAAGCTTATCTGGAGCGCATCTGCTGGACGATGAACCAAGGTCTGATGCCCAGCGCCGAGATTGCCAAGGCCAAGGTACAATCGACCAAGGCACTGGAATTCGTGGCCTCTGAGGGCATGCAAATCTTCGGTGGCGCCGGGTATCTGGTGGGCAACCCGGTGGAACGGGTCTGGCGCGAGGTCAAGGTGATGGCGATAGGCGGTGGCTCCGAAGAGATCATGAGGGACCTCGCCGTGCGTCAAATGGGGCTGGCCGGGCAGTGACTCCGCCCCTTCGCCCTTAGTTCGATACGTAGCCCGCCACCACCTGCAACAGCTTGAACGCGGTCGCGGCGTCATTCTCGACCACTGCCAAGAACTCTTCCTCGCCGATGCGCAGACAGGTTATGTCGGTTTCCGCCACCATGCTCAGCGCGCGCGGCACCTTGCGGATCAAGCCGAGTTCGCCCACCAGCCGGCCCGGCCCGACGGTGGCGATCAGCTGATCCTCTTGCCCCTCACGCGGGAGATAAAGACCAGCCTCACCCTCAATCATCATATAGGCGCCATCGGTCGGTTCATCGTCCTTCAGGAACACCACCTCGCCCGCCTTGGCGCTGTACCAGCGCGCACCAAAGGCCAGCAGCCGAAGTTGCCGCCGGTCGAGACCGGAGAACAGCGGCGTCTGTTCCAGCGCCCGCAACTTCCGGGTCAGGTCGGCCGAGGCGACACTGTCTTCTTCCTGCTTTTGCGGAACCTCTTCCGTCACGATCCTGCCCCGTTGCACTTCGATGAAGAAATCGAAGACTGCAGGATTCTGGAACCCGTCGTTCAAATAGATGATCGTCGTTTCCGGCAAGAGCGCGCGCAGGTTACGATAGACGGCGATCTGGGTCTGCATGTCGTAACTTGCCAAGGCCTGATCCAGAACCAGGATATCGGGGCGTTTGATCGTCGCGCGGGTAAACGCAAGCGGCTCTGCAAAGATCGCCGGTACATTCTGCCCGCCCAAGGCCACCGGGACATCATAAATCAACTCGATCACTAAGGGCTGCACGCCGTGGTCCGCCAGCACGTCCGCGATCAGTTTGCGCAACTCGTCCGCCCTTGCGCCTCCCACTTCGCTGACCTTGCCGAACAGGGCGTTCTCCAGCACGTTCAGCCCCGGCGCGAAACTGTCCGGGTCCAGTGGAGAAAACACGTCATCAAGGCTGTTCATCAATTGGGCAGAATGTGTCTTGCGTAGCTCGAGAATTCGCGCCTTGATCTCGTTCGAGAAGGCCGGCCCGATCTGATCGGCCGATATCCTGAATGGAACCGCCAGCAAACTGGCGAGCTGAGTGTCGTCCAGCGCCTTGGCGCCTTCTGCGCGTGTCTTTTCAACCAGGGCCAAGGCTGTCTCATAGGTGCGGGCCTCAAGATTCAGCTTGCGGAACAGCGGATGGTCTGTCCCGTCGATACCAAAGATCTGACGCAGCATGTCGATGACATCTTGGGTCAGACCGACAAGTGTCTCGTCCAGACCCAGATCCCTGATCTGGGCCAGAAAATCCGTCTGCCCCGCCAGAACCTCGGGCGTGAAGGGTTCACGCGGCGTGGCAAACAGCAGGTTCTCAGCCACCGGCAGGGCCGGGTTGTACTGCTCGGGATCGAAAAGATAGGCTTGCCCACCCAATCCCGCCCTTTCGACGGCCTCTTGCACAATCGGACGCAGCGCGACCAGTCGGGCCGCGAGATCTGGATGATCTTTCTCCAAGAATATCTGCTCGGCCCCGCGCCGGAACAGCGCGGCCCCCGATCCAAGACCTTCGACGAGTTTCAGCCACCATTCCCGCAATCTTGCGGCATCGTCAAAACCTGCCAGCCCGGGCTCCAGCCATTCGCTGTGATAGGCATCAGGGCTGTTACCCGCCCGCAGGGTTTCGTCATGGAACCGAGGATCCTCGGAGTCGCTCTGCGGCCGCACCCGCATGGGCATCATCACGTTGTCGCCAAAGGTTCCCTGAAACAGGATCGGACGCGACGTAGCATGCCCGATGCGCGATGCGACCACCATCTGGTGAAGATTGGATAGGTTGTTTTCGCCGATCAGGACCTTGCCGCTGGCCGGCAGAACTTCTCGTGTCAGCAATTCCGACAAAGCCCGCCGGTCCTGTTCGCTGGGCGCCGCGATCCCGATGACCTTGCCCCCCGGCAAGGTGACATCCAGATCGTCGAGCACAAGGTTTCCGTCCCCATCGCGAACGGAAACCTTGTCGAGCACGATATCCCCCGTCAGGCGCGGGCGCTCTTCGGGAAAGCCGGTGAACTTGTCTTCGTCAACCATTCCCGGCGGGGCAAATCGATCCAGGATGACATCCCAGCGCAAGGACATGTCCTGCGCCTGATTGTAGTAGGCCAGCAATTCCTTCCACGGGCTCGAAAGATCCTTGTAGGCGGCCAGCGCGGCGACGAGAGCCCCAAGCGACACTTGCCCCTGGAGAACAAGAAAGCCGCCGATCGAATAGAAGAAGAACGGCGTGAGTTGGCCAATGAAGTTGTTCACGAATTTCATGAAGAACTTCTTTTGGTAAATATCGAATCGGATCAGATAGAGACGACCCAGCTGATAGCTGAGCATGCTCATCCGCCACGGCCAACCGGCATTGGCCCGGAGCGTTGCGGCACCCGAGGCGTTTTCACCGATCTGGGCGGCCAGGATACGGACCTCTTGTATGCGTTTCTTGTTGAGCAGGTTGATCTGTCGTTGCATGCGCGGAATCAGCCAGGCCTGCAACGGGATCAGCGCAACGGCCGCCAACCCGAACCAGAAGCTTTGCAGAAAGAGAAACGACAAAATGGTGATCATCTGGCCGGCCTGAAGGACCGGCTGGCTGATCATATCCCCCATCAACCCGCCCATCGGCTCGCTCTCGGCGGTGACCATCGACACCAGTTCACCCTGACTGACACGTTCGAAATAGGGCTGAGGGAACCTTAGAATCCGTGTGATCAACAGATACCGGAAACGGCGCAGCATCCGTTCGGACATCACGCCTTTCATCGTGTTGATCTTCATCTTCATCAGCCCGTGGGCCAACACAGATATCAGGAATGCCGCGCAGAGGATGGCCAGATAGGTAACCTGATCGAAGGTATAGCCCCAGACCTCGATCGTCGAAGACGCCGCGCCAATAGCATCGTTGATGATCCGTTTGGGCAGTTCCAGCGTCAGATACAAAAGCGGAAACAAGGTTGACGTCACGGCCAACAAAATCAATTGGTCGCGTTTTGAGTGCTTCCAAATAAATTGGAACAATGTACGATCTATGGCTCCGCCCCCCAGAAAGCGTCGCAAAACTTGCCGCGACAGGGCGCATCCGCCGCGAGCATTCCTTAAGGGTAACGCGCCAGCCATTGGACTTGCAACGGATTTCGCCGAGAAAAAAGCGACGCGAAGTGTGAACGAGTTCATTTTGCAGCGCGGGAATATTGCGCTAAGCTTCTCCTCGGGGATGAAATGGAGGACGGTCTGTTGCCAGTGACGATCGGCACGGTTTTGGTGCTGCTTTGCCTTTTGCAGGTAAAGCACATGTTTGCCGACTTCTTCCTTCAAACACCCAAGATGCTAGCCGGGCGGTGCAGCTACTGGCATATGGGCCGGGCGCAGCACGCTTCGGTCCATGCCCTAGGTTCCATTATTGTTTTCGTCCTGCTTGGGGCACCGTTAGGTTTCATCGGCTTTATCGTCGTCTTAGAATGGCTGGCGCATTTCCACATTGATTTTGGCAAGGGTTTCTATTCAGACCGAAAAGCGTTGCAACCCAATCAGGCTAGATACTGGCACGCGATGGGATTTGACCAGTTTCTGCACCAGTTGACCTATATAGCCATGGCATGGGCTTGGACCGGTTTCGCGCTTTGATCACGCACTTCGACACGCGGGCAGCCGTGGTCTTGCGGTTGCCAAGTGTTCCACGCTGATTGCAGTTCCGGCTTTTTGTAAGTATCGGCGCCCTCGTCAGTCCAGCAGACAATTTGTGGTTCCCGCGTCGCGTGTATTCATACGTGAAACCGTCCATTTCACCAGATCCAGAAGCGCAACCCCCAGCACAACACCAGTTTTTCGACGCGACACGCCCCGAAGAAGTTTCTCGCGAAGGTTAAGGTCCCCTTTCCGGCTCACAAACTAGGCGCCAGAATTCCCTTTGCTCATTCGTGCCCCAGACCTGTCATGGGACCGGAAAGGTTAAATCGTCAAACCGCAACCGGTCGGTTCCGTTTGATTGTTCGCAAGACAACATTGGTCTGCGCACTGGCCACTGCGGGCAGTCGGAACAAAAACCCTTCGAGAAACACGTTGTAGGCCGCAAGGTCACGGCACAGGACCCGCAGGTGGTAATCAGCCTGTCCGGTTGTGGCATAACAATCTTGTACTTCCGGACAGGTGTCTATCGCACGGATGAACTCTACAATGCGATCCGGGTCGTGCCGGGTCAGGTGAACGTGAACAATCGCCTCAAAGGTCAAACCCATTTCGGTCGTGTTTACCACCGCACCATAACGTTCGATTACCCCCGCATCTTCCAATGCCCGAACCCTGCGCCAAAGCGCCGAGGCTGACATGCCAACCGCTTCGGCAAGGTCGGAATTCGAGATTCGGCTGTCTTGTTGCAACAGAGTCAGAATGCGGCGATCCCGGTCGTCTAGATGCATCAATGGTTATTCCTTTCGTCATTTTGTTAACAATCGGAAGAAAAAACCACCATGTCGAGAATATGTAGTTCATTTTGGCAAGAATTTTCAAAATGACGGGTTTATTCTACCGCCTGCCTCTCTCTTTCAGGATTTCGCGATGACCCATCCCGCCCCCGCCCTGCGCAGCTATGCGCTGGATGATCGTTACAACCGGATCACCGGCCGGGTGTTTTTGACCGGAACCCAGGCGCTGGTGCGGATCATGATGGATCAGGCCCGCCGCGACCGCGCCGCCGGGCTGAACACGGCCGGTTTCGTGTCTGGCTATCGGGGCTCGCCGCTGGGCGGGCTGGATCTGGAGATGTGGCGCGCCAAGGCACGGCTGGAGCAGGACCGCATCACCTTCATGCCCGCCGTGAACGAGGATCTGGGCGCCACCGCCGTACTGGGCGCGCAACAGGCGGTGCTGGACCCCGATTGCCGGTACGAGGGCATCTTTTCGATGTGGTACGGCAAGGGGCCGGGGGTGGATCGTTCGGGCGATGCGCTGAAACACGGCAACGCCTATGGCAGCGCGCCCAAGGGCGGTGTGCTGGTGGTGGCGGGCGACGACCACGGCTGCGTCTCCAGCTCGATGCCGCACCAGTCCGACGTCGCCTTCATGGCATGGTTCATGCCGACTCTGAACCCCGCCTCGGTCGAAGAGTATCTGGAATTCGGCGAATACGGCCTGGCGCTGTCGCGCTTTTCGGGCACCTGGGTCGGGTTCAAGGCGATCAGCGAAACGGTGGAAAGCGGCCGCTCGGTCGAGTTGCGCCTGGATCGTCAGTTCACCCTGCCCCAGATCGACCTGCCCGCCGGTGGCCTGCACATCCGTCGCGCCGACCTGCCCAGCCCCGAGATCGAGACCCGCATTCAGGCCAAGCTGCGCGCCGTGCGCGCCTTTGCCGAGGAAAACCCGATCGACCGGCGCATCTATGACCTGCCCAACGCGCGCTTCGGCTTTGTCACCACCGGCAAGGGGCATCTCGACCTGATGGAGGCGCTGCGCCTTCTGGGTCTGAACGAGGACAAATGCCGTGCGCTTGGCATCGACATCTACAAGGTCGGCATGGTCTGGCCGCTGGCCCGCCGCAACGCCCTGCGCTTTGTGCGCGGCAAGCAGGAGGTGCTTGTGGTCGAGGAAAAGCGCGGCATCATCGAGAGTCAGTTCAAGGAGTACTTCTATGACTGGCCGGGCGACAAACCGCACCGGATGGTCGGTAAATACGACGAACAGGGCGAGCCCCTGATCCCCTGGACCGGCGAGCTGAGCCCGCTGATGCTGGCCCCCGTGGTGGCCGCGCGTCTGGATGCGTTCTTTCCCGAGGAAAACCTGCCCGCCCGGGCCCGCGCGCTGACCGAAACACCGCCGCCCGTGATCGCGGTGCCCGGCGCCACCCGCACCCCCTATTTCTGCTCGGGCTGCCCGCACAATACCTCGACCAAGGTGCCCGAAGGCTCGCGCGCCAACAGCGGTATCGGCTGCCACGTGATGGCCAGTTGGATGAACCGCGACACCGACGGATACGCCCAGATGGGCGGTGAGGGCGTGCCGCATGTGGTGGCCAGCAAGTTCAATGGCGGCAAGCATATTTTCCAGAACCTGGGCGAAGGCACCTGGTACCACTCGGGCTCTCTCGCGATCCGGCAGGCGGTCGCGGCGGGCACCAATATCACCTACAAGATCCTCTATAACGACGCCGTGGCGATGACCGGCGGGCAGCCGGTCGACGGGCCGGTCAGCGTCTCGGGAATCGCCCAGACCTGCCGCGCCGAAGGGGTCGCGCGCATTGCGCTGGTCTCGGACGATATCGCAAAATTCGACCGCGCCGATTTCCCTACGGGCACCACCTTTCACGATCGGGCCGAGCTGATGCCGGTGCAAAAGGAGTTGCGCGAGATCAAGGGCGTTTCCGTGCTGATCTATGAACAGACCTGCGCCACCGAGAAACGCCGCCGCCGCAAGCGCGGCAAAATCGAGGACCCGGCCCGGTTCGCCTGGATCAACGATCTGGTCTGCGAGGGCTGCGGCGACTGTTCGGTCGCTTCGAACTGTCTCAGCGTCGAGCCGCGCGAGACGCCGCTGGGGCGCAAGCGCAAGATCAACCTCAGCTCCTGCAACAAGGATTTCTCCTGCCTGAACGGGTTTTGCCCCAGCTTCGTCACCGTCGAGGGCGCGACCCGACGCAAGCGCGCAGTCAAGCTGGATCTGGAGCAGCTGGAAAGCGGCCTGCCCATGCCCACCCTGCCCGCACTCTCCGACCCCTTTGACCTGCTGGTCACTGGGGTCGGCGGCACTGGCGTCGTCACCGTGGGCGCGCTGATCACCATGGCCGCCCATCTCGAGGGGCTGGGCGCCTCGGTTCTGGATTTCACCGGGTTTGCGCAGAAATTCGGCACTGTTCTCAGCTACATACGCCTTGGCGCCCGCCCGGACGCGTTGCATCAGGTGCGCATCGACGCCGGTGGCGCGGATGCGGTGATCGGCTGTGACATGGTGGTCAGTTCCGCGCCCAAGGCCTCGGCGCATTATCGGAGCGGCACGCGGGTGGTGCTGAACCGGGCCGAGATGCCCACCGGAGATCTGGTTCTGCATCGCGATGCGCAACTCAAGATCGACGCCCGCGAGACCGCCATCCGCGCCGTGGTCGGGCTGGAAAATGTCAATGGTTTCAATGCCAACGAGGCCGCGGAAACACTCCTGGGAGACGCGGTTTTCGCCAATGTCATGATGCTGGGCTACGCCTGGCAGCAGGGGTTGGTGCCGGTCAGCCTGACCGCGCTGGGTCAGGCGATCCTGCTCAATGGCGTGGCGGTAGAAAAGAACCGTCTGGCCTTTGCGGTGGGGCGGGCGATGGCCTCGGACCCGGCGCGACTGCACGGGTATCGCGAGGCCGAGCCGCAAAAAGAGACGTATGATCAGATGGTTACCCGCCGCGCCGCGTTTCTGGCCGAGTATCAGGACGCGGCCTATGCCAAGCGCTACACCGACCAGTTGCAGAGCTTTCGCACGGCGATGCCGCAGGCCAGCGACGAGATGCTGCGTGCAGCCGCACGCAACCTCTTCAAGCTATTGGCCTATAAGGACGAATTCGAAGTGGCCCGGCTGATGACCTCAACGGATTTCACCCGCGAACTGACCGACAATTTCGAGGGCGAATTCACGGTGAAATACCACATGGCACCGCCGCTTCTGAGCCGGAAAACCGATGCCCGCGGCTGGCCGGCAAAGCGCGCTTTCGGGCCCTGGATGACGCCTGTCTTGCGCGGGCTTGCGCGGATGAAGGGGCTGCGCGGGTCGCTGCTCAATCCGTTCGGCTATCACGCCGAGGCCAGATTGCACCGCGAATTGACCGTTTGGTACAGCGATCTGATGGCGAATGTGCCGTTTTGTACAGACCCCGACACGGCGCTTGCGGCGCTCGAATCCGCCGACGAGATCCGCGGTTACGGCCCCGTGCGCATCGCCTCGGCCCAGCGCGCGAAAGCCGAGGCGGCCCGCCTGCTGGGCACCCGCTGATCCCGCACGGGCCGCTGGGGGGCCCGCCCCCCAGACCCCCCGGAGTATATTCCACCAGAAAGAAGCAGTAACGGCTTGTGGCTTCTTTCTGGTCCAAAGTACTCCCGCCGGAGGCATGTGCGGCCCGCGAGGATCGCACATAAGGGTTGCGCAACGCGGACCAAGCAGGCAGGGATCGGCAAACCCAGCCGGAGAATGCCATGACCGCAGCCATCGTTTTCGACCTGGACGGCACGCTGATCGACAGCGCCCCGGACATCACCGCCGCCGTCAACCGGATGCTGGCGGCCGAGGGGCACAGGCCGCTCGACCTGGCGACGGTGACCTCGTTCGTCGGTAAGGGGTTGCCGAACCTGGTGGTGCAGGTGATCGGGCATGTTGGGCTCGACATGGGGCGGCATGAAGAGTTGTCGGCTGCGACGCTGGAGGAATACAACCGCTCGAACTCCAGCCTGACAGTACCCTATCCCGGGGTGGTCGCGGCGCTGGAACGGCTTGCCGGGGACGGCGCGGCGCTGGGGATCTGCACCAACAAACCCGAGGGACCAGCGCGGCAGGTGCTGGCCGATCTGGGGCTGGCGCGGTTCTTTGACGTGGTGATCGGCGGCGACAGCCTGCCGACGCGCAAGCCGGAACCGGGCATGCTACACGCCAGTTTTGCCGCCCTGCCGAATCTGCCGCGTCTTTATGTCGGCGACAGCGAGGTGGATGCCGAGACCGCGCAGAATGCGGGCGTACCGTTCCTGCTCTTCACCGAAGGCTATCGCAAGAGCTCGGTCTCGGCGCTGCCGCACCGGGCCGCCTTTGACGCCTTTGCCGACCTGCCGGGGCTGGTGGCTCAGGCGCTGGCGATCTGAGCCGAGACCTGCTCGCGGATGGCCTGGGGCCAGGCCAGCGAGCGGCCCAGCCGGGCCACATGCACCAGCGTGGCGTTGGCCCGCAGGCGCAACTCGTCGCCGCAATGAGCGGTCAGCTCGTAATCGAGGCTGGAATTGCCGATCCGGGTGGGCGTCAGCCGAAAAGTGAGCAGATCGCCATGCAGCGAGGGCGCGGTGAACGTGGCCTGGATCTGCGCCGTGGGAGCACCGTTTTCCTTGACCAACTCGTGAAACGGCAGACCCAGATCGGTGGCGAACCAGTCTTCGACCACGTCGTTGATCATCTCGAAGTAACGCGGAAAGAACACGATGCCCGCCGGATCGCAATGCTTGAACCGGACTTCGATTTCGGTGGTAAAGCTCATCTGTCGCCCTTTGTGACGGTTATCTGTCTCTCTTGCCCCTATCGCTGCCGGGGCTCAAGACGCCAGCGACTTCCATGCGGCAATCAGCCCTTCGCGGGTCATGCGGGGGGCGTCGCCCAGGGTGGCGGGCGCCCCTTGGGCGGCCAGCGCGTCGGCATGCAGGCGCGGCATCTCTCCTTCACCCAGCACCGCCAGTTGCTGACCCAGCCAGAAGGGGCGCGTGGCCGCCAGCTCGGCCCCGATCAGGCCACCGAGGATCCGCGCCCGCGCCACCTCGGGCGGCAGGGCGCTGAGCGTGGCGTCGGCATGGGCGGACCAGAGCCGCGCCAGCACCTGTTCGGGGCGCGAGAGCCCGTCGGCGACCGCGTCGGTAAAGGCGGCGCCGTCGAGATCGGAGGTGGTGAGCCAGCGGCCGAGCTGGGTGCCGGCGGTCACCGCCGAGATCAGCGCGCCGAACAGGAAGCTGCGGAAACTGACGACTTCGCCGGCGCTGACATGCACCCAGCGGCTGGTTTCGCCCACCAGGCAGATCACCCCGTCCCAGCCGGGGTTGAGCGCCAGGAACCCGGCAACGCGGGTTTCGTCGCCCTGCATCATGTCGGCGGGCTGCGCCTGTCTCAGCCCCGGCACCGCATGCAGCGCCACGCGCGGGTCGCCGAGGTCGATCTGCCAGAGGCTGCCCGCAAGCGGGATGCAGGGCACGGTGTCGCGCACCGGGCCAAGCGGACCACAGGCTAAGACCGGCACCCCCTGCCCCGCGTGCCGTCCGGCCACAAGTGCGAGGATCGAGGCGGCATCGGCGGGGCGCGGGCCGTCATCGACGGCCTCGTCCAGCACGTCGCGGCCGCGCATCACCCAGAGGCGGCGGCGCGTGGTGGTCCAGTCGAGGGCAATCCAGTCGCTGGTCATGTCGGTCTCCGGCTGAAAACACCGTTCTTACGGCAGCCGGGCGGCGGCGCCAAGCCGGGTCAGAACCGGTAGGTGGCGCCGAAGACCGGGCCGGACTGGGTGAACGAGTAGTCGTTGCCGTTCGACAGCGTGTGATCGACCGACAGATAGCGATAACCGAACCGCAGCCGCCAGTTGTCGTTCAACTGGTAGTCGGCGGTGAGCAGCGCCTGCCAGCTTTCGCTGTCGCTCTGGAAGCCGCCATAGTCGAAGAAGGCGATGCCGCTCCACTTGTCGGACATCCGGACCTGGGCGCGCAGGCCGATCACCGGATCGACCCAGTTGTCATTGGCCACAACGGTACGCCCCGGCAGGATCCCTGGCAGTGCGGTCAGCGTGGTGCGGGTGTCGAACCAGCGCAGACCGGCGGCAAGGTCGACGGCGAGATCGGGCGTCTGGTGCACGCGGTAGGCGGCATAGGCGTTCAGCACCTGCGTCTTGGCCGCCGTATTGATGCCCGAAAAGGCACCGCCGGGCGTCGGATTGCCAAAGGAGATGTCAGTCATCATGTAATCGGCCAGAAAGCTCCACTGGCCGTTGCTGGCGCCGAACGCGCCCATGAAGGCGAAGTCGAGATTGTCGAGCGCGTCCTTGAAACTGAGCGTGCCCTCGATGGTGCCGGTCGGCGTGGTGACGCCGGTCTCGGTCTCGGCGGTGAAGAGATAGACCGTCGCCTCGTATTGCCAGTTGGATTGTTGGGCCGCGAGCGGCGTTGCCGCCGCGAGAGCCAGCGCAAAAGCTGTGGAAGGCAGTGGTTTCATGATCGTCTCCGGGGAAGCGATGGCGTTCCATTCCAAGCGTCGCATATGAGGCACCCCGAAGCAAGCGCCACGGGGTGCGCCGGATCAGCCCGCAGGCTGGAAATCGGGGAACTGCCAGCTGCCGTCGATGAGTTCGGGGCGGGGCTGGTACTGGCGGATTACCGCGTTCCACCCCGGCATGATCGGGATGCAGTTGATGCGCCCGTCCTCGCAGCCACCGAAATTGATCGTATAGCCACCGTCCTGGTTGTGCGTTGCGGTGACGTTGTTATAGGAGTTCACACCAAGGTCGTTGGGTTCCATGAAGCCCTCGGCATTATAAACGGTGATCGACCAGAAGCCGTCGACCGGAACGTCCTTGACCGTAACGGTATAGGGCGTTCCGTCGTTTTGCTCGATGAAGACCGTTTTGTAGACTGCGGCTTCGGGCGGGTTGCCGCCCCAGCCGAGAGCGGTGCCGATCAGGTGATAGAGCGGGTTCAAGAGCCTCTTTTGCCCGAAATAGGGGTTGGTGTCGGTGCGGGTGCTGCCCAGCACCTTGATCGCGTCGCGGACGCGGGCCAGGCTTTCGGGTTCCCAGTCGGGGATCTCGAATGATCCCTTGTCGGGCTGGACGATCTGCAACTGGTCCTGGAGCGCGTTGGCGGCCTTGACGTCCTCGGGGTCGTTGGGATTGACAAAGGTTCGGATCACCACAATCAGATAGCGGGTGCCAACCAGCGAAGGCGGAATGGTGAAGGTGCCGTCCTCGTGCACGGCCGGCATCATCGAATGGTCTTCGTTGATCAGCAGCATCGACTGAAAGCGGTCGCTGTCGGGTTTGACGATGGTGACCGGGGTGCTCATGTCGACCACCGCAGCGGAGTAAAGCGTGTCACGGTTCATCCGCACCACCGGCTGTTGATCCAGCGGCGTCCGCACCCGGTTGTGGGCCCATTCTCCGATGCCGACTGCATCGACATAAGATTTCATGATCTCGTTGGTTTCAGCACGCGCGAAATTGTCGACGGTAACCGGCACGGTTTCGGCAAACACCGCTGTTGCGGCCCCGATACAAGTCAGTGCAGCGGCGATGGCCAGTTTGGAAAACGGCATAAACGTACTCCCTTTGCGTTTGGCGAAAGACTAGCCACCAAAGCGCCTCAACCGGTAACCATTTCCAGCCAAGTTCAATCGGATCACCCGTCAGGTCGCACCGCCCGCGCCTCGGATGGGGTCATGCCGGTGACCTGGCGAAAGGCGCGACCCAGATGGGAGCTGTGGGAATAGCCGACCCGTTGCGAGATTTCGGCCAGATCCAGCCCCGAACCCAGGATCAGATCCTGCGCCATTTCCACCCGCACCGCGCGGGCAAGATCGCGGAAACTGGTCCCCTGTTCCTCGATACGGCGGCGAAGCGTGCGGGTGGACATGTCGAGCTGTTGCGCTATCCGGTCAATACCGGGGTCATCCGTCAGATTCGCACGCACCAGCGCCCGGACCGTCTCGACAAGGGTCTGTGGCGCCGAGCCAAAGGCGTCGCGCGCGACATCGGCCAGCGTAACGGCGCTGGTCAAGGGGCGGGGCCGCCGGGCATATTCGGCCTCGGGCTCCAATAGCAGAACCAGTTCGGGCTGATCGAACAGAACATCACAGCCGAAGTACGCCTCGTAAGGCGCGACTTTGCGCGGTTTCGGGAGGTTCAGCAACACGGCCCGGCGGTAGCGGTTGCCGATGTAGGGGGCCGCGATGCTGAGGACGACGCCCAAGGCAAGCGGGGCGTAGTGCCAATAGCTTTCGGCGTTTCGGATGGCGGCGTGATAGGTGATGCGGAACCCTTCGCAGGTTTGCCCCATGGACAGCCGGTCCAGCGAGACGTGATACTGCATCAGATCGCGGGTCAGGCGCAGGGCCTCGCCAAAGGTGGTAGCTGAGGTTACGTAGTCGCCGAAAAGCCCGTAGCTGCCAACACTGGCGAACGGTCCCAGCGCAAACAGCGCATTGTCATCGCCGGATAGCCGGGAAATTCGGTCGAGGTAACGCATTACCTTCAGTTGGCAGACATAAAAGCGTGGATTGTCGAGTGCGTCGGCGGGCAGGTCGCATTCCGCCAGTGCGCGCCGGGCGGTGGCGCGACCGATATTCTGCGCCAGCCCTGCGTCAAGGCCATGCAGCGTGCGCGACGAGATGAAGGGTCTGAGCATGTCTCTCCCGGATGGACGCGCCGCACGGGGCGTTGATCCGAGTGTGCCGCAATAGCGGGCGCAGGTCACGCGTTTGTGAGAGCGGCCCGCGTCAGCGGATCAGGCGTATTTCTCCAGAAATGCCTCGGCCCGCAGGCTGCGGAAATCGGGCAGCGCGGCGCGCAGGCGGGCATGGTCCCAGTCCCACCAGGCCAGCGCCATCATTCGTTCGGTTACATCCTCGGGGAAACGGCGGCGGATCAGTCGCGCGGAATTGCCGCCGACAATCGTATAGGGCGCCACATCCCTGGTCACGACACTGCCCGAGCCGACGACTGCGCCATGGCCGATGGTGACCTCGGGCTTGATGATCGCGGCATGACCGATCCAGGTATCATGGCCGATGGTGGCGATGCGACCGGCGCGATGGGCGAACCAGTCGGCATCGCGCTCGGCATCGTCCCAGTAATCGGCCGAGCGATAGAGGAAATGGTGCAGCGAGGCCTTTTCCATCGGATGATCGGTGGCACCGATGCGGGTGAAGCTGGCGATATTGGCGAACTTGCCGATGCGGGCATTGGCGATGTCGCAGGTGCGGTCGCAATAGCTGTAATCGCCCCATGTGGTGTTGGTCAGGCGGGTATCGGCGCCGATCTCGACATAGGCGCCAAAGCGGCTGCCGGTGATCTGGCAACCGGGATGCAGATAGGGGGTGTCGGCGCTGAGACGGGCTATGTTGCGGGCACTCCGGCGGTTCACGGCAGGAAGAACGGTTCGGGTTCAGGTTTGCCGCGCGGTTTGCGCGGCTTTGCCGTCTGGCCCCGGATCAGGCGGGCGCGCAGCCAGCCCGAAAACCAGTCCATCAGCATGACCATTAGCACGATGAGCAGGATGTAATAGGCGACCTCTTCCCAGTCCTTCTGGGTGATGATCGCCTGGGTCAGGAGAAGGCCGATGCCGCCGCCGGTGATGGCGCCGATGATGGTGGCGCTGCGGGTGTTGGATTCGAGGAAATAGAGCACCTGGCTGAGCAGCACCGGGGTGATCTGCGGGATCACGCCAAAGCGGTAGCGCTGCGCGGCATTGGCGCCGGTGGATTGCACGCCCTCGATCTGCTTGGCATCGACGTTTTCCAGCGCCTCGGAGAAGATCTTGCCGAAGGTGCCGCTGTCGGTGACCAGGATCGCCAGCGCGCCGGTCAGCGGGCCGGGGCCGAAGGCGCGGGCCAGCACCACGGTCCAGATCAGCGCGTCAACTCCGCGCACGAAGTCGAAGACGCGGCGCACCGCAAAGCGGACCGGCGCCAGCGAGTTGAAGTTGCGCGCGGCAAGAAAGGCCAGTGGCAGGGCGATGATGGCGGCACCAAATGTGCCGAGAAAAGCCATCAGGATGGTCTCGCCAATGGCCCAGGCCACGTCGCCGTGCCGCCACATGGTATTGTTCCAGAAATCGTGCCAGATCGCGCCCGCCTCGCCCTGTGCCGCGCGGCGGGCCAGGTCGGCGGGGGACAGACCGTGATAGGGGCTGTCGAGGGTGAACCAGAACAGTTCCCACCCGGCGAAGTAGCGGAAGACTTCGGACCGGTTGCGGGTCACGGTCAGGCGCCCGGCCTCGGTGGTGACGGTGATGCGGTTTTTCGACTGGTTGATCCAGTCGGGCAGATCGCCCGGCGGCAGTTCGGTGACCACGCCCTGTGTGCGGGTCGGTGTGGCGCGCAGGGTGCCATAACCGGGAATGTCGTATTCCACCGTCTCGGGGCCAAAGCGGACGACATGGCCGCCCGTGAGGTCGATCACCGTGGTCTCGCCCAGCCTGACCCAGTCAGGCGCCTGCCCTTCGGGCCATGTGCCCTTGCGCTCGCCCTCGACCGCGACGGACACCGCGCCCGTGCGGTTGTCGCGGGTGACATGGGTCTTGTAGCTGTAGCTGTCGGCGATCAGCGTGCGGCCGTTTTCCCAGTTTGCCCGCGCCGCCAGCCCCGGCACGTCGAAGGCGAAAACGATATAGGCCAGATAGGCCAGCACCAGCGCAGGCAGGCCAAAGCCCAGCAGCCGCTTGCGAGTGAAAAGACGGTCGGCCTGATGTTTCAGGTGGATCAGGTCCAGATCGGTGGTGGCGGTGCTCATGTCGTGGCTCCTGCCCGGGCGCCATGGGTCAGCCGGGCGCGCAGGCGGTCCGAGAGCTGATCCACCGCGACGATGGTGACAAAAAGAAGAAGGAAGATCGCCGCCGCCTCGTCGTAGCGTCCCTGCCCCCAGGACATGGCATTGCGCAGTTCGTAGCCGATGCCGCCCGCCCCGACAAAGCCGAGGATGGCCGAGGCGCGGATGTTGATCTCGAACCGCAAGAGCGCGTAGCTGACGAAGTTGGGGCCGACCTGCGGGATGACGCCCAGATACATCCGCTGCGCCCAGTTGGCGCCGGTGGATTCCAGCCCCTCGACCGGTTTCAGCGAGACATTCTCGGCAACCTCGGAGAAAAGCTTGCCCAGCGCCCCGGCGGTGTGGATGGCGATGGCGATCATCGCGGGCACCGGGCCGCCGCCAAGGACGAAGATCAGCACCAGCGCGATAACGATCTCGGGCACCGCGCGGCAGATATCGGCGATGCGGCGAAACAGCGGGATGAGGCGCGGCCAATAGGCAAGACCGCGCGTCGAGAGGAGCGCCAGAACGGTGCCGCCCAGGGTGCCCAACAGGGTGGCGGCGGCGGCGATGTTCAGCGTCTCGACCAGCGCGGGCAGGAAATGCACCAGATGGGCGGGCAGTTGCGCCGATTTCTCCAGCGCCTCGGACAGCACCTCGGCCGGGTAATCGAGGATGCGCCGCCAGCCGTCGACGAACCCGCCGGCGTTGCGGTCGTCGGCAGTGCGGAACCCGGCCGCCATCAAGGACACGAAGAGGATCAGGAGGATACCGCCATAGACCCGTTTGCGCCGGGTCAGCGCGGTGTAGTCTTCGCGGATGCGTGCCAGGTCGCCTTGCCCGGCGGTCAGGTCTGTCATGGAATGCTCCCGATGCAGGAACGGGGTCCGCTTGGCGCGGACCCCGCCTGAAGTAATGAACCCGGATCAGTTCGACTTGAGCTTGCGCGCCTCGATGATCACCTCGTAGGCCTCATGGGTGATCGGCATGAAGCCCTTGGCATCGCCCTGGAGCACGCCATAGGCGCACTCCTCGTCCATCGACTTGAGCGAGGCCAGGAGGCCGGTCATCTTGACCTTGACATCGGCAGGCAGCGCCTTGCGGACGACAAACGGGCCTTCGGGGATGGGTTTCGACTGCCAGATCTGCACCAGGTCGTTCATGTCGACCAGACCGGCATCGACCGCCTTGCGCAGGGCGCCCGAGTTGAACCCGTCTTCCCATGCGCCCAAACCGTCGGCCCAGGTGACGCCGCCGTCAACCTCGCCATTGCCGACCGCGACGATGGTCTGCTCGTGGCCACCGGTGAACTTGACCTCGGCGAAGTAATCGCCCGAGGTCATGGTGGCGCCGGTTTCCTGCGGGATCTCGATCGAGGGGATCAGGAAGCCGCTGGTCGAGTTGGGATCGCCAAAGCCAAAGACCTTGCCCTTCATGTCCGCCAGCGAGGTGATGCCGCTGTCCTTGCGGGCGAACCCGATCGAGTAATAGCCGTAGCCGCCGTCATTGTTGACCTTGACCAGGATCGGCTCGACCGCTTCGGGGTCGCTGAGATAGGTCTTGGCATAGCCCGAGGCGCCCAGCCAGGCCATGTCGATGGTGCCGCCCAAGAGGCCCTGAATGACGCCGTTATAGTCAGCGGGGGCGAACAGCTTGGTCTCGACGCCCAGCAGATTCTCGGCCTTTTCGCGCAGGCATTCGTTCGAATTCAGACGGTCCTGGGCGTTTTCACCGCCGAGAATGCCGATGCGGAATTCGGTGATCTCCTGCGCCAGCGCCGGGGTGGCAAGGGCGGTGGTGGCCGCCAGAACGGCAACAAGCTTTTTCATCTTTGGTCTCTCCGGTTGGTTGATCCGGCCCATCCCAAGGCCGGGATTGCGGTGGATAAGGTCAGATCGCGGCCTCGGCCCGATAGAGGGCGTCCTGCGCCGCATCGAGCGTGTCGATCTCGGTCGAGGTCGCGGCCTCGGAAAAGCTGGCATCGGCGCCATAGATCTCGCGCGCGACGCCGGTGGTGAGCTGCTCGGGCAAGCCGTCGAACACGATGCGCCCGTCGCGCATGCCGACGACGCGGTCGCAATAGCGGCGCGCGGTATCGAGCGTATGCAGGTTGGCGATGACGGTGCGGCCGTCCTCCTCGTGGATGCGGCGCAGGGACTGCATGACCACCTGCGCGTTCATCGGGTCGAGCGAGGCGATGGGTTCGTCGGCCAGGATGATCGCCGGGTCCTGCATCAGGGCGCGGGCGATGGCGACCCGCTGTTGCTGGCCGCCCGACAGCGCCTCGGCCCGCTTGGCCGCATGGGCGGCGATGCCGAGCCGGTCGAGAATGTCGATGGCGCGGTGGATATCCTCGGTCGGATAGAGGTTGAACATGGTGGCCAGCGTCGAGCGGCGGTTGAGCGTGCCGTGCAGCACGTTCGAGACCACATCCATGCGCGGCACCAGGTTGAACTGTTGAAAGATCATCGCGCACTGCGCCTGCCAGGCGCGTTTTTCGACGCCGCGCAGGCGGGTGATGTCGCGACCCTGAAACAGGATGCGGCCGTCGCTGGCGTCACTCAGCCGGTTGATCATCCGCAACAGCGTCGATTTCCCCGCGCCCGAGCGGCCGATGATGCCGATCATGCAGGGCTTGTCCACGTCCAGCGTCGCGGCATTCACCGCTATATTGTCGCCGAAACGCTTGGTCAGTTTTTCGATCCGCAGCACGTCTTTCCCCCGGTCTTGTTGAGGGGGCGTGCTAAGCCCGCCAGACGAAGCCGATATGTCAGGGGGGTGAAAGTTTTGTAACGCGCCCCGTCCCGCGCCCAAGGTTCTGGCGCAAAAAATCCAGAACCGCGCGGGTGCGGGCGGGCAGATGTGCCCGGTCGGGGTAAAGAGCCCAGACGCCGGTGTCGAAGCCGGTCGCGGTGACCTGATGGCCAGGGAAAAGATCGACCAGCGCACCGCTTGCCAACGCCTCGGCCGCCAGCCAGTTGGCCAAGAGCGCGGGCCCGAGACCGAGGAGCGCCGCCTCGCGCAGCGCCAGCGCTCCGGACAGGATCAGGGTGCCGTCGATGGGCACCTCTTCGGTCTCTCCCCGGGTGTCGCGGAACAGCCAGCGGGTGCGGTATTCAGGCAAGGCCATGCGCAGGCAATCGTGCCGGGAAAGGCCCGTGGGATGGTCCGGGGTGCCGTGCTGCGCCAGATAGCCGGGGGCGGCGCAGACATGGTAACGGGTCCGCATCAGCCGGGTCGAGATCAGGTCGCCGCGTGGTGCGGGGGCCAGACGCAGGGCCAGGTCGATGCACTCGGCCACCAGATCGCGGGGCGCGTCATCGAGCAGGAGTTCCAGCGTGATCTCGGGACAGGCCCGGCGCAAGGCGGGCAGATGCGGTAGTACGCAGACCTGTCCGAAAGCGGTGGAAGTGGTGAGCCGCACAGGGCCGCGCGGCGCGCGGTCGGCCCCGGCTGCCTCATCGCGGGCGGCCTCAAGCGCCTCGACCAGCGGTTCGATCCGGGTCAGGTAGTCCTGCCCCGCCTCGGTGACCGACAGCCGCCTTGTGCTGCGGTGGAACAGGCGAAAGCCCAACCTGTCCTCGGCCCCGGAAAGCAGGCGCGAGAGCGCCGAGGGGTCGGTGTCGAGCACGCGGGCGGCACCGGCAAGACTGCCATGCCGCGCGATCAGCAGGAGGGTTTTCAGGGTATCCGTGTCCATTCATGTAGATTTTGCACGAATATGATGGGAAAGACAGCATTTTTCCGCATCATTCGCCCGCCTAGTGTCCGTCCGGCATAGCAGGAGAAGAGACATGACCGATCTGACAGGACAGACCGTGGTGATCACCGGCGCAAGCCGGGGTATCGGCGCCGCCACGGCACGCCATTTCGCGGGCCTTGGCGCGCGGGTGGCGCTGCTGGCGCGCGATGGCGCGGCGCTGGCGGCGCTGGTGGGCGATATTGGCGATCAGGCGATGGCCCTGCCCTGTGACATGGGCGACTGGGCGGCGGTCGCGGCGGCGGTTGCAGCGACAGAGGCGCGGTTTGGCCCGATCCACGTGCTGGTCAACAATGCCGGGCTGATCGACCCGATTGCCCGGCTGGCCGACAGCGACCCAAAGAACTGGGACCGGGTGGTGGATGTGAACCTCAAGGGCGTCTATCACGGGCTGCGCGCGGTGCTGCCGGGGATGCTGGCCGCCGGGGGCGGTACGGTGCTGAACCTGTCCTCGGGCGCGGCCACCTCGGCGCTGGAGGGGTGGAGCCATTATTGCGCCACCAAGGCGGCGGTGCTGGCGCTGACCCGCTGCGCCGACCGTGAGTATCGCGACCGGGGCATCCGGGTGATCGGGCTGAGCCCCGGAACGGTTGCGACCGGGATGCAGGTGCAGATCCGCGCCTCGGGGATCAACCCGGTCAGCCGGCTGGACCCTTCGGCGCATATACCGGCCGATTGGGTCGCGCGCGCGCTGGCCTATCTCTGCGGTTTGGGGGGCGATGCGCATCGGGGGGCCGATTTCTCGCTGAAGACGGCCGAGGGCCGGGCCGAGGCGGGTCTGAGCTGACCCTACCCAACGGGGGCGGGAGCCTGTATAGGGCGGGCGACTCTGTTTCCACCGTGAGGCCGCCATGAGCTTTGACCGCAAGATCAAGATCGCCCCGTCGATCCTGTCCGCCGATTTCGCCAATTTCGGCGCCGAGATCCGCGCCATCGAGGCAGAGGGCGCCGATTGGGTGCATGTGGACGTGATGGACGGCCATTTCGTGCCGAACCTGACCTTTGGCCCCATGGCGGTCAAGGCGTTCCGCCCGCATGTAAAGACGGTGATGGACGTGCATCTGATGATTGCGCCGGTCGATCCCTATATCGACGCCTATGCCGACGCGGGTGCCGATGTCCTGACCGCGCATATCGAGGCCGGACCACATATTCACCGCACGCTTCAGGCGATCCGCGGCGCGGGGATGAAGGCGGGCGTGGCGCTGAACCCCGGCACCCCGGCCGAGGCGGTGGCACATCTGCTGGATCTCACCGACCTCATCTGCGTGATGACGGTGAACCCCGGCTTTGGCGGCCAGAAGTTCATCGACATGACCGCCAAGATCGCGCGCCTGCGTGAGATGATCGGCGACCGGCCGGTGCATATCGAGATCGACGGCGGTGTGGACCCGAAAACCGCGCCGCTGGTGGCGCAGGCCGGGGCCGATGTGCTGGTGGCGGGCTCGGCGGTGTTCCGCGGCGGTTCGGTCGACAATCCGGGCGTCTATGGACAGAACATCCGCGAAATCCGCGCCGCCGCCGAGGGCGTCTGGGCCTGACCCTTTCAGGCCGGCGGGCGCTCCCGCCCGTCGTCGAAGTTTTCTGGCGAAAACATCTCCTCCCGTTGGGCCCGGCGCCGCGCATCCGCGCGGCGCGCGGCCCAAAGCCGCCAGCGGGTCCGGCACAGCCGGGCCTGCGCGGGCGCGGGAGAACACCCTGGGCGGAACCGTCAAAAACGGTCGGGGAACATCAGCATTGCCGCCTCGATATCGTAGGCGCTGGAAAACGAGTCCGGCGACCGGGTCAGCATCTCATCAAGAAACTCCCTGCGGGACCGCTGCGCCTGAACGCTGTCCGGTTTTGACCGGCCGGTTTCCGTCGGGCGCCGGAACCAATCCGAAAGAGGGTTTCCGAAAAAGGGGAAGGGAAGGCTGGAGATGATCATGGACCTGAACCTTGCGATGCGGAAGACGGGATCAGGATAGCCCGCCCTGCCCCTCTGCTGGTATCCGGCGCGATTTTGTGCTGTTCTACAAAAATGAAGAGCGGATTGCGCGACTGGTCCAACCTGCCTGTCTTCCTCGCCGTCATGCGGCAGGGATCGACCCTGGCCGCTGCCCGCCAGTTGGGCCTGGCGCAGCCGACGGTGGCGCGTCGGATAGATGCGCTGGAACATGAGACCGGGCTGATCCTGTTCGACCGCGACACGCGCGGCTTTCACCCGACCCAGGCAGCCCAAAGACTCCTGTCGCTGGCCGAGGCGGTCGAGGCGGCGGTCGATACCCTGGCCGAGCAGGCCGCCGCCCTGGCGCATCCGCGCCCGATCCGGATCACCGCCTATGGCGGCAACCTGTCGCCGCGCGTTCACGCCATCTTCAGCACCTATGCGCAGGCGCATCCCGACATTGCCTTTGAATTCCTGCCGGATGTCCGCGTGCTGGATCTCAAAACCGGCGAGGCCGATATCGCGCTGCGGCTGGCGCTTAGCGACCCTGACCCGGATCTGATCTGCCGCCGGATCAGCACCGCGCAATGGGGTCTGTTCGGCGCCCCCTCCTATGCCGAGAAACACGGTCTGCCCGCATCGCCCGAGGCGCTGCACGGACATCGCTTCATCAGCTTCAAACGGCAGGGGGTACCACCGCGCCTGCATGACTGGCTGGCCCGGCATGTCGCGCCGGAACAGATCGTGCAGACCCATTCCGAGATCGACCTTGTCCATGCCGCGATCCGCGCCGGGCACGGGCTGGGCCTAGTCAACCTGCGCCTGGTGGGCGACGATCCCGCCTATGTCCGCTGTTTCGGGCCGATCGAGGAGCTTTCGCTGCCGCATCTGTTGCTGGTCTCGCCCCAGGCCTGGACCCGGCCCGAGGTCAAGACTTTCGTCCGTTTCTTTGCGCCGCGCTATGCCGCGATCTATCGCTAGGCGCCCTTCCCGGTCACTTTTATCCGCGTCAGGTTTCTTTCTGGTCAATAATACTCCCGCCGGAAGCGTCCGGCCTTGCTGCGGGCGCTGCCGGTCGGGCCTTGCCTTTTTGCTGCCCGCTGCTCAGGATACGGGCCGAGCAAGATAACAAGTGAGGCAAGGCAGTGCCCGATAAAGTTTCCGTCGCCGCTGAATGTCTGGGGGTCAAGGTGCCCGCATCCCGATTTCTCAACGACACAAGGATCGATCGGATCAATGCCGCCCGCTATGAGGGGCAGGAGATCGCGGGCGCGCTGCATGTCACCTGCGCCGAGGACCGGGTGCTGGAGATTGGCGCGGGCCTTGGTATCGTCGGCGCCGTGGTGGCACAGAACGCAGGTCCGCAGGCGGTGACCTCGTTCGAGGCCAATCCCGAACTGGTGCCCGAGATCGAGGCGCTTTATGCGCTGAACGGTCTGGGCGACCGGATTTCCCTGCGCAACCAGATCCTGATCAGCGCGCCGGACCGGCCCGAGAGCATGCCGTTTCACGTGCGCAGCAGCTATCTGGGCTCGTCGCTGCTCAACCCCGCCGGACGGCCCTCGACCTTGGTCGAGGTGCCCACCGCCGATTTTGCGGCGGTTTGCGCCGAGACCGGCGCGACCGTTCTGATCATGGATATTGAGGGCGGCGAGCTGGAACTATTGCGCCATGCCGACCTGGGTCAGTTCCGCGCCGTGGTGCTGGAGTTTCACCCCGAGGCCTATGGCGTCGAAGGCATGCGGGAATGCAAGGCGATCCTGACCGAGGCGGGGTTTCAGCGGGTCGAGGAGAAGTCGACCCGCACTGTCTGGACCTGTCTTCGCAATCAGGCCGGGTAAGTCGCCGGGCAGAAGCCACCGATGCGCTGGGTCAGCGCCAAAGCCGAGGACTTGATCTCGGCCCGGATCAGCGCCTTGAGCTCGGGCGTCATGCGCGACACCGGGGCGGCCACAGCCAGGGCGCCGATCGGGATCTGGTCAGGGCCGAATATCGGCGCTGCATGAGAATGCACATCCGCCTCGAACCCGCCCACCGATTCCGCGATACCGGTTCGGCGCGCCTCGTCCAGCGCCGCGCGCAGGCGGTCGGGGTCGGTTTCGGTCTCGGGCGTATGGCGGGTCAGCGGACCGGCCAGCACCTCGTCGGCGAAGCCCGGCGCGGCGAAGGCGAGATAGGCCAGGCCCGAACCGGTGGCGTGGAACGACAGGACCTCGGCATCCTCCATCGCCACGCGGGTGCCGTGTCGGCTACTGTAGGCATGGGTCAGCGTGGTCAGGCGGCCGTCGCGCTGCAAGGACATATGCGAGGTTTCACCCGTCACCTCGCAAAGGTGGCGCAGCACCTCGCGCGAGACCGACAGCAGCGGCACCGCCGCCTCTCGCAGCGCGGCCAGGCGCAGGAGTTCGGCCCCCAGTCGGTAAGCGCGGTCGCCGTCGAGCTGTTCCACGAATCCGGCGGCCTGCAATTCACTCATCATCCGGTAGACGGTGGCCTTGTTCATGCCGGACAGGCGGGTCAATTCGCTCAGGCCCATTTCGAGCCGGGTGTGACTGAACAACCCCAACAGTGACAATGCCTTGGTTACCGTACCCATCCGCCGTTTTCCGCCCCTGTCCTGCCCGCGATCCGGGCAACCCCACAAATTCAGGGCGCCTTTTCGCAGAAACAGTTGACAGATGGTAGTCCGGCCTGTCAATCTGTATTTAAACCACAGGTTCACATAATGAACCGACAGATATAAAGATAGGAACTGGGAGGACCAAATGACGATCAAGACCAAGATTTCAGGCGCGCTGGCCACTGCGGCCGTCGCGCTGACCGCCGGAGCGGCGATGGCCGAATACCCCGAGAAGCCGGTGAACTTCATCGTGCCCTGGCCGCCGGGTGACCTGGAAGACGTGCTGACCCGCATGATCGCCGAGGATTTCCAGAACAAATACGGTGTCGCGGCGGCGGTGGTGAACAAGCCGGGCGGCGGCGGCGGCCCCTTCCCGGGCGCCATCGAGGTCGCCAATGCCCCTGCCGACGGCTATACCATCGGATCTTTCGTGATCGGGGTGCCGGTGATGGGCCACCAGATCGACATCGCGCCGCTGACGCCCGCGAAATTCGACCCGCTGGGGATCTTCCTGACCTATCCCTTTGTCATCGCCACCTCGGGCGACGCGCCCTATAGCAGCATGGCGGAGCTGGCCGAATACGCCAAATCCAACGAAGTCGCGCTGGGCCATTTCGGCGATGTGCTGACGCCGACGCAGGTGACCAAGGCATTCGCCAAGAATGCCGGTTTCGAATGGGGCTCGGACGCGGCCTTTGACGCGCTCGACTGCAACACGCTGGCCTCGGGCGACGCAGATGTGATCAACACCACGCTGCAGCTGATCCTGCCCTGTCTCGACAGCGTCAAGGTGCTGACCTCGATCACCGACCAGCGCATCCCGCTGGTGCCGGATGCACCTGCCATCGGCGAACTGGATGCCGATCTGAACATCGCGCTGTGGAATGGCCTCTTCGTGACCAAGGACACGCCGCAGGACGTGCGCGACAAGATCGTCGCCGTCGCCAAGGAATCGATGATGAGCGAGCGTGCCCAGACCGTCGCCAAGGAGACCGGCGCGCTGGTCTATTGGCAGGACGCGGGCGACAGCGCCGCGCGCATCGAGAATGACATCGCCACCATGGCCCGTATCGGCGGCCTGCTGGAATAACCCTGTCCGGACCGGGGCGCCCTGCCCCGGTCCCTTTCGTCGGAACCCTTCCCCATGCCCACTGAACGCGAACGCCGCTTCGTCGGACCCCGGCGCGGCCAGCTGATCTTTGCCCTGTTCTTTGTCGCGGTCTCGATCCTGTTGCTGAGCCAGATCGGCAGCCAGACGAAATGGGTCGAGAAATCCAAGCTGTTCGCCCAGCCCCGGTTCTGGCCTGCGGTGGGTCTGGGCGGCATGGTGCTGCTGGGGGGCGTGCATCTGTACCTGATGCCCTGGCGGCGGATCACCCGCTGTGACGTGACCGAGCTGCGCAAATGGGCGCAGGTGCTGGAATTCGCGGTCTGGTTCATGGCCTATGTCGTCCTGGTACCGCTGATCGGCTACCTGCCTGTCACCATGGCGTTCATGCCGCTCCTGACCTGGCGCATGGGCTATCGGCAACCCAGGATGCTGTGGCTTTCGGTGGGCTTTGCCGTCGCGGTCGTGGTGCTGTTCAAGGGGTTCCTGAGCGTCAAGATCCCCGGTGCCGCGATCTATGAATATCTTCCCGGCGCGCTGCGCAGCTTCTTTATCCTGTATCTCTGATGGAACTCCTTCAATCCGCCCTTGAAATCCTGATGCGCTGGGACGTGGCGCTGGCACTCCTGGCCGGATCGGTCGGCGGTGTCCTGATCGGTGCCATTCCCGGTGTCGGCCCCGCCGTCGCCATCGCCATCCTGTTGCCCGCCACCTTTTCCATGGATCCCATCGTGGGGCTGACCGTGCTCCTGGGTATCTATGGCAGTTCCATGTATGGCGGCGCCATACCGGCGATCCTGATCAACACACCCGGCACCGCGGTGAACGCGCTGACCACCTATGACGGGTATCCGATGACCGCGCGGGGCGAGCCGCGCCGGGCGCTGAGCCTGGCCTATTCCGCCAGTTTCTTTGGCGGCATGTTCTCGGTCATCTGTCTGATCCTGTTCGCGCCGGTGCTGGCCAAGGTGGCGCCGCTGTTCGGCAGCCGCGAGATCTTTCTTGCCGCGCTGTTAGGTATCATCCTGGTGATTGTAGCCCATCGCGGTCAGTCGCTGATCGCCGGTGCCTTGGCAGCGTTTGGCATATTCATCCAGTCGATTGGGCTGGAACCGGTGAAATACACCTCGCGCTACACCTTTGACCAACCGTTCCTGTCGAGCGGCATCAACCTGATCGTGGTGGTGCTGGGCCTGTTCGCGCTGAGCCAGGCCTTTGTCCTGCTGACATCCGAGGACGAGAAGATCCGCATGACGCGGCTGCGCGGCGGCCTGTTCCAGGGCCTGCGCGAATTGGGCCGCCACCCGCGCGTGGCGACCGTGTCGGCCAGTTTCGGCGTGATGATGGGGATGATCCCCGGCGTGGGCGAGTTCACCGCACAGTTCATGTCCTATACCTATGCGCAACGCACCTCGAAGCGGCCGCAGGACTTCGGCAATGGCTCGTCCGAGGGGCTGATCGCTGCCGAGACCGCAAATAACGCCGTGCCCGCCGCCGCGATGGTGCCGCTGTTGGCCTTGGGTATTCCGGGCGAGGCGCTGACGGCGATGATGCTGAGCGTGTTCTACGTGCATAACGTGGTGCCGGGGCCGGGCCTGTTCCAGAACGACATGCCGTTTGTGGTGGCGCTTTATATCGCCCTGCTGATCCTGAACATTCTGGTCCTGATCTTTCTGCTCTTTGCCACCAAGTCGCTGATCCAGGTGGTGCGCATCCCCAACCGGTTCCTGGGGGTCTGCATCCTGACGCTCAGCTTTGTGGGGGTCTATTCGCTGCGCAATTCGGCGACCGACTGCGTGATGGCGGCGCTGTTCGGGGTATTGGGCTATATCCTCAAGCGCCTGTCGCTGCCCTCGGTCCCGATCATCCTGGGCATGGTCCTGGGCGGCATCATGGAGGTCAAGCTGCGTGCCGGAATGGCGCGGGTGAAGGAGCCGCTCGATTTCATCGACCGTCCGGTGGCGTTCCTGCTGTTCGTGGCGATCCTGCTGGTGCTGGCCTCGCATTTCCGGCGGGTGATCCGCGAGCGGGCCGATCTGCGCGCGGCCGAGCGCGGCGTGCAGAAATCGTCGCACCGGTTCGGCAACATGCTGGGACGGCGCAGGCAGATTTTCCTGAAGGACCGGTTCAAGAGGGTCCGGGCCCGCCACGCAAAACGCCTGAGCAAGTTCAAGGACCTGTTCTAAGCCTGGCCGCTGCCGCCCGCTCTCTCCCTCGGGTGGCGGCGAACCCAAATCGGACCCTGCGTCGCTTTGCGCCTTTCCCCTTGATCTCGACAGGCTGGCGGATCACCCTGCGGCCAACGCGGAATGCCGTTCCGCAGGTTGAAACAGGGAGGAGGCAGGACCCATGTCCGAGGCCATCGGTTACGAACTTCATGGAGATATCGCCATTCTGGCCGCCAACAACCCGCCGGTCAACGCGCTGGGTCATGCGGTGCGGCAGGGGCTGGCCGATGGCATGGCGCGCGCCGAGGCCGAGGGCGCCCGCGCGGTCCTGATCTATGGCACCGGACGGACCTATTTCGCCGGGGCCGATATCCGCGAATTCGGCAAACCGCCGAAAGAGCCGCACCTGCCCGAGCTGTGCAACCGGATCGAAGCCTCGCCGCTGCTTGTCGTGTCGGCCATTCATGGCACCGCGCTGGGTGGCGGGTTGGAGGTGGCGCTTGGCACCCATTATCGGATCGCCGTTCCCACGGCAAAGGTCGGGCTGCCCGAGGTGCATCTGGGCATTCTGCCAGGCGCAGGTGGCACCCAGCGGCTGCCGCGTGTGGCGGGGGTTGAGGCGGCGCTCGACATGATCACCACGGGCCGCCATGTGCGTGCAGACGAGGCGCTGAAACTGGGCGTTATCGACCGGGTCGTCGAGGGCGATCCGCGCGAGATCGGGCTGGCCTATGTGCGCGAGCTCCTGGACGAAGGCGCGCCGCGCCGTCCTGTCAGCGAGATGCCCGCGCCCGCGCCGGTCGATTTCGACGCGGTCTATGCCGCCGTGCTGAAGAAGGGCCGTGGCCAGTTGTCGCCCGCTACCGCGGTGCGCGCGGTGCAGGCGGCGTGCGAGGCCGAGAGCTTTGCCGCCGGGCTGAAGCGCGAGCGTGACTTGTTCATGGACCTCATGAACTCGGACCAGCGCGAGGGGCTGATCCATGCCTTTTTCGCCGACCGCGCGGTGGGCAAGCTGCCGGAACTGGACGGCGTGGCGCCACGCCCGCTGGCCGCGATCGGGGTCATCGGCGGCGGCACCATGGGGGCGGGCATCGCCACCGCCGCGCTCTTGTCGGGGCTGACGGTGACCATGCTGGAGATGACGCCCGAGGCCGCCGAGGCCGCAAAGGGCCGGATCGAGGGCAACCTGTCGGGCGCCTTGAAGCGTGGCAAGCTGACATCGCAGCAGTTCGACAACCTGACCACCAAGGCGCTGACGCTGGCCACCGATTACGCGGCGCTTTCGGAGGCCGATCTGGTGATCGAGGCAGTGTTCGAGGACATGGAGGTCAAGAAGCAGGTGTTCACCAAGCTTGATGCCGTGTGCAAACAGGGCGCGGTGCTGGCCTCGAACACCTCGTATCTCGACATCAACCAGATCGCGGCGGTGACGAGCCGTCCGCAGGATGTGCTGGGCCTGCATTTCTTTTCGCCCGCGCATGTGATGAAGCTTTTGGAGGTCGTGATTGCCGACCAGACCGCGCCCGATGTGGCGGCCACCGGTTTTGCGCTTGGCAAGCGGCTGGGCAAAGTCTCGGTCCGGGCCGGGGTCTGTGACGGGTTCATCGGCAACCGCATCCTGTCGGTCTATCGCACCTGTGCCGATCACATGATCCTGGACGGGGCATCGCCCTATGAAATCGACGACGCGCTGGAAGAGTTCGGATTTGCCATGGGGCCCTTTGCCGTGGCCGACCTAGCCGGGTTGGATATCGGCTGGGCGGTGCGCAAGCGCAAGCGGGCCGAAGGGCTGGACCCGCGCGCCCGTGACAGCGCCTATGCCGACAAGCTGTGCGAGGCAGGTCATTTCGGTCAGAAGACCGGCAAGGGCTATTACGACTATGCCGCCGGTGCCAAGGCGCGGGTGCCCAACCCCGAAGTGATGCCGCTGATCGAGGGGGAACGCGCCCAGCAGGGGATTACCCCGCGCGCGTTCAGCAAGGACGAAATCGTGCGCCGGTACATGGCGGCGATGGTCAACGAGGCGGCCAAGGTGGTGGGCGAGGGCATCGCGCGCCGGCCGCTCGACGTGGATGTGACCCTGCTCTACGGCTACGGCTTTCCGCGCTATCGCGGCGGGCCGCTGAAATGGGCCGACTTGCAGGGCTTGCCCGAATTGCTGGCCGATATCAAACGCTGGGCGGCGGAGGATGCCTATTTCTGGCAACCCGCGCCGCTTTTGGAACAACTGGTGGCCGAGGGCCGCTCTTTCGACGATCTGAACAAGGAAGCCGTGTAATGAAACAAGCCGTAATCGTATCCACCGCCCGGACCGGGCTGGCGAAATCCTTTCGCGGGTCGTTCAACGTGACCCACGGGGCCACCATGGGGGGTCATGCGGTTCAGGCGGCGGTGTCCTGCGCCGGGCTGGATGGCTCGGAGATCGAGGATTGCATCATCGGCTGCGGTTTCCCCGAGGGCGAGACCGGCAGCAATATCGGCCGCCAGATCGCCATTCGCGCAGGCCTGCCGGTGACGGCCTCTGGCATGACGGTGAACCGGTTCTGCTCGTCTGGCCTGCAAACCGTTGCCCTGGCGGCGCAGGCAATCACCGAGGGCGGATCCGGCCCGATGGTGGCAGGGGGGGTCGAGAGCATCTCGATGGTGCAGCCCAAGGCGCGCTCTGCCCAGGAAGCCTGGATTCAGGAGCACAAGCCCGCCATCTACATGGCGATGATCGAGACGGCGGATATCGTGGCGCAGCGCTATGGCCTCAGCCGCGAATACCAGGACGAGTATTCGCTGCGCAGCCAGCAGCGCATTGCGGCGGCGCAGGCCGAGGGCAAGTTCGCCGACGAGATCGTGCCGATGGTTACCAAGATGGCGGTCAAAGACAAGGAAAGCGGAGAAATCTCGATGCACGAGGTCACCGTGGACCGCGATGAATGCAACCGCCCCTCGACCACGCTCGAAGGGCTGGCGGGGCTGGAGCCGGTGCGGGGCGCGGGCAATTTCGTCACCGCGGGCAATGCCTCGCAACTGAGCGACGGCGCCGCGGCACTGGTGCTGATGGAGGCAAAAGAGGCCGAGCGCCGGGGGCTGGAACCGCTGGGTGCGTTCAAGGGGTTCTGCGTCGCGGGTTGCGAACCGGATGAGATGGGCATCGGGCCTGTGTTTGCGGTGCCGCGCCTGCTGGAGCGGCACGGGCTGAAGGTCGACGATATCGACCTGTGGGAGTTGAACGAGGCCTTTGCCAGCCAGTGTCTCTATAGCCGCGACAAGCTGGGCATCGACCCGGAGAAATACAATGTGAACGGCGGCTCGATCGCAATCGGTCACCCGTTCGGCATGACCGGGGCGCGGATGACCGGGCATCTGATGCTGGAAGGCAAGCGGCGCGGCGCCAAGCTGGGCGTGGTCAGCATGTGCATCGGCGGCGGCATGGGCGCGGCCGGGCTTTTCGAGATCTTCTGAGCAGGGGAATGCGTCCGCGCGGGCCATCGAGGCCCGCCCGGACGCGGCCCGGCGCGGGGCGCCGGGCTGAGCCGCCGGAACCCGGCGGCAAGGGAGGAAAGCAGAAATGGACCTGAATTACAGCGACGAGGAAAAGGCGTTTCGCGCCGAGGTGCGCTCCTTTCTGGCCGAGAACCTGCCGGCGGAAGTGTCGGACAAGGTGCGGCGCGGCATCAGCCTGGGCAAGGAAGGCCATGAGAAATGGCATGCCACGCTGAATGCACGGGGGTGGTTGGCCTATAACTGGCCGCGCGAATTTGGCGGCGCCGAGTGGAACGCGGTGCAGCGGCATATCTTTGAAGAGGAATGCGCCGCCGCCTATGCGCCCCGCATCGTCCCCTTTGGCCTGTCGATGCTGGCGCCGGTGTTGCAGAAATTCGGCACCAAGGAACAGCAGGACCATTACCTGCCGCGCATCCTGTCGGGCGACGACTGGTGGTGTCAGGGCTATTCCGAGCCCGGCGCCGGGTCCGACCTGGCCTCGCTGAAAACCCGAGCAGTGCGGGACGGTGACCACTATGTCGTCAACGGGCAGAAGACATGGACCACGCTAGGCCAATACGCCAACTGGATCTTTTGCCTGGTGCGCACCGACCCGGAAGCCAAGCAGCAGGAGGGGATCAGTTTCCTGCTGATCGACATGACCACGCCGGGCATCACCGTGCGCCCCATCGTGCTGCTGGATGGCACGCCCGAGGTGAACGAGGTCTTCTTTGACGACGTGCGGGTGCCGGTGGAAAATCTGGTGGGTGAAGAGAACAAGGGCTGGACCTATGCCAAGTACCTGCTGACCCATGAGCGCACCAATATCGCGGGCGTGGGGTTCAGCCAGGCGGGGCTGGATGCGGTCAAGCGTATCGCCCGGATCGAGACGGCCAACGGCCGCCCGCTGATCGAGAACCCGCATTTCGCCGCCCGTCTGGCCCAGATCGAGATTGACCTGATGGCGATGGCCACCACCAACATGCGCATCATCAGCCAGGCCGCCAGCGGCCAGGCGCCGGGGGTGGAAAGCTCGATGCTCAAGGTCAAGGGCACCATCATCCGGCAGGAGATCAACGACCTGACCCGCCGCGCGGTGGGGCCTTATGCGATGCCCTTCGCCTCGGAAGCGGTCGAGGGCGACAACGCGCCCATTGGCCCCGACTATGCCGGGCCGGTGGCGGCGCATTATTTCAACAACCGCAAACTGTCGATCTTTGGCGGGTCGAACGAGATCCAGCGCGGGATCATCGCCAAGGTCAAGATGGGGGGCTGAGGGATATGGATTTCAACCTGACCGAAGAACGCCAGATGTTGCAGGACACCCTGCGCCGCTATCTGGCAGATCGTTACACAACATCCGTCCGCAACACGATTCTGGACAGCGACAGCGGCATGAGCGCGGATATCTGGGCCGGTCTGGCGGAACTGGGCGTGATCGGGGCGCTGTTTTCTGAAGAGGACGGCGGGTTTGGCGGCGCCGGTTTCGACATCGCCACCGTGTTCGAGGAGTTGGGCCGCGCGGGCGTGGTCGAGCCGATGCTGGATACCGCCATTCTGGGCGGGCGGCTGATCGCGGCGCTGGGGGACGATACCCAGCGCGGGCTGCTGGAGGAGATCATCGGCGGGGCTGCGCATCTGGCGCTGGCCCATGGCGAACCGGCCAGCCGCTATGACCTGACACGGGTGGAGACCACGGCCCGGGCCGATGGCGACGAGATCGTGCTGAACGGGCGCAAGGCGGTCGTGGCGAATGCCGAAGCTGCTGGCCACCTGATCGTCTCGGCCCGCGAAAGCGGCGGGATCTTCGACCTCGATGGAATCTCGCTGTTCCTGGTGCCTGCAGGCACGCCGGGGCTGGCGCTGCATGGCTATCCGATGCTGGCCGGGGGACGCGCCGCCGAGGTGACTCTGGACACTGTGCGCCTGCCGCAGTCGGCGCGGCTGGGTGCGGCGGGGGCCGGGCTGGCGCCGCTGATGGACGCGATTGCCGCCGCCAATGTGGCGCTTTGTGCCGAATGCGTGGGTGCGATGCAAAGCGCGGTGGAACTGACGCGCGGCTATCTGATGACGCGCAAGCAGTTCGGTCGCCCCATCGGCACCTTCCAGGCGCTGCAACACCGGTTCGCCGACATGCTGATCGAGCTGGAACAGGCGCGCTCGGCCCTGATCAACGCGAGCGGGCACCTCGACAGTGCCGACCGCGACCGCCAGATCGCCGCCGCACGCAATCTGATCGCGCGGGTGGGTCGGTTGGTGGCCGAAGAGGCGATCCAGATGCATGGCGGCATCGCCATGACGCAGGAATACGAGCTGGCCCATATCGCCAAGCGCATCGTGATGGCAGATCACCGGTTCGGAGATGCCGATTACCATCTGGAGCGGTTCATTGCCCTCAGTGCCGCCTGACCTGCCCGCGTCCTGGACACGCGAGAAATCCGGCTGCCAGTCGATGGTGGGTTATGAGTTGGACCATGACCGGGCCGGCGTCAGCCGGGCCTGTCATCTGGACCTTGGTCCGCAGCATCTGAACTATCACGGCATCCTGCATGGCGGGCTGGTGTCGATGCTGTTGGACGTGGCCTGTGGCCAGACCGCATCGGCCATGTTCCGGCCCGAAGATCCGATCCCGGTGGTGACCGTCTCGCTCAACGTGCAGTTCGTGGCGGCCGCACGGGGCGGCCGGGTGACGGCGGTGGGGATCCCGTCGGGCAATGGCCGCACGCTGGCCTATGTGAACGGCGAGTTGCGCGACGAGGACGGTCGCCTGCTGGCCACGGCGGCGGGCGTGTTCAAACGCGGCAGCCTGAGGAAGAAGTCATGACGCTGGCGCGCGTGGATGACCGGGGCGACCGGCTGGTTGTCGTCAACCTGAACAGCGCCCGGCGCGGCGCGCTGTCGCCCGATCTTTATGCCGCGATCGGGCAGGCGATGGAGAAGGCGATGGAACCGCGCATTCGCGCGGTGATCCTGTCGTCCGAAGGCGGGTTCTTTTGCGCGGGCGGCGACCTGAACGTGCTGATCGAGCGGCGCAAGCTGAGCGAGCCGGAGCGGCGCGGCAAGGTCGATCTGTTGCACGACCTGATCCGCGCCATTCGCGCCTGTCCGGTGCCGGTGATTGCGGCGGTCGAGGGCGGCGCCGCGGGCGCCGGTGCCTCGTTGGCGCTGGCCTGCGACCTGTTGGTGGCAGCCGAGGGTGCGAAATTCACCGCCGCCTATGTCAAGGCGGGACTGGTGCCCGATGCCGGGCTGACCTCGGCCTTGGCGCGAATGCTGCCCCGGCAACTGGCGATGGAGATGTGCCTGCTGGCCCGACCTGTCAGTGCTGCGCGCATGGCCGATCTGGGCGTGGTCAATCAATTGGCCGCGCCGGGTGAGGCCGAAGCGCAGGCCCATGTGCTGGCCGATGCGCTGGCGCAGGGACCGCGCGGCGCGCAAGGCGTGATCCGGCGGCTGGTGGCCCAGGCCTATGAGGTCTCGGAGGCACAGCAACTGGATGCCGAGCGCGACGCCATGGCGCGCGCGGCGGGCGGGGACGAGGCTGCCGAAGGGATCGCGGCCTTTCTGGACAAGCGCAAGCCCCGGTTCTGACCGGGCAACAGGGGATCAGGCGATGGAGAAATGGCACGACTACCCCGGCGCGCAGATCGCCAGCCGCCCCGACGCGCCCGCGTTTTCCGACAGTGGCGGCGCGGACTGGCGCTATGGCGATCTGGACCGCGCCATTTCGGCGCTGGTGGATGTGCTCGCCGCCCAGGGCGTGCAGGCCAACGACCGGGTGATGATCCTGGCCGAGAATTGCTGTGCGGTGGTGGCCGCGCTCTTTGCCGCCTCGCGGCTGGGGGCCTGCGCGGTGCCGATCAACGCGCGCCAGACCGGGCCCGAGGTGGACAAGATCATCGCCCATACCGAACCCGCCGCGATCCTCTGCGCCTCGGACATATCGGCGGATGCCGCCGCCCATGCCGCGCGTCTGGACGCGCGCCCGGTCGAGGGCGCCTTTGGCCGGATGCATCTGGCGACCCCCCACCCCAGCAACCCCGATCCGGTGCTGAGCGATGTGGCGGTGATGCTGTTCACCACCGGCACCACCGGCACGCCCAAGGGGGTGATGTTGACCCATGGCAACCTGCGCTTCGGCGGCCGCAGCTCGGCCGAGTTGCGCGGCATGACGCCGGACGACGTGATCTATGGCGTTCTGCCGGTCACCCATGTGTTTGGCCTCGCCTCGGTGGTGACGGCGGCCACCTGTATCGGCGCCCCCGTGCGGCTCGATGCGCGCTTCACCGCCGCGCGCAGCTATGCGGCGCTGACCTCGGGCGTGACACTGTTTTCCGCCGTGCCGCAGATGCATGCGCTGTTGATGCAATACGCCCGCGAACAGGGGTATGATCACCTGCCGGGCGGCACGCTGCGCTATACCTCCTCGGGCGCGGCGCCGCTCGACCCTGCGTGGAAACGCAAGGCCGAGGCGTTCTATGGCGTCGCCCTGCAAAACGGCTATGGCCTGACCGAGACCACCGCCGGTGTGTCGGCCACACGCAACCCGATCGGCCTGCCGGATATCTCGGTCGGAAAGCCGCTGCCGCAGGTCGAGGTACGGCTGGACGAGGCTGTGCCCGGCGGCGGCGATGGGGTGGGCGAGGTGCTGACCCGCGGCCCGCATGTGATGAAGGGCTATTACCGCAACCCGCAGGCGACCGAGGCCACGTTACAAGACGGCTGGTTCCGCACCGGCGACCTGGGCCGCTATGATGCCGAAGGCAACCTGCATATCGCCGGGCGCAGCAAGGAGCTGATCATCCACGGCGGTTTCAACGTCTACCCGCCCGAGGTCGAGGCGGCGCTGAACGACCATCCGCAGGTGATCCAGTCGGCCGTGGTGGGGCGCATGGTGGCGGGGGACGAAAAGGTGGTGGCCTTTGTCCAGGTCGCGCCCGGTGCGGCGCCCGACCCTGACGAATTGCGCGCCTTTGCCGCCGAACGGTTGGCGGGGTACAAGCGCCCCAGCCAGATCGTGATCGCCACAGACCTGCCCGCGGCCCCCACCGGCAAGATCCTCAAGCACAAGCTCCTCGACCATTTCGCGGAGCAGTTGGACTGATCCGGGCGCGCTCCTGCTTCTTTCTGGTTGAAAATACTCCGGGGGTCCGGGGGCAGCGCCCCCGGCGCTCACCACCTGGCCTCAGGCCTCGGGCACATGCAGCACCAGCCCGTCCAGATCGTGATGCGCCTCGATCTGGCAACTCAGGCGGCTTCGCGGCTGACGCTCGGCGGCGGTGATGTCCAGCATCGCGTCTTCGAACTCGCCCGGCACGCCGGTCCGCTCGGCCCAGGCCGGATCCACCACCACGTGGCAGGTGGCGCAGCTCAGGCAGCCGCCGCATTCGCCGATCACGCCGGGCACGTTATTGGCCTGCGCCGCCTCCATCAGCGACAGGCCGGGGGCGACCTCGGCCGCGATTTCGCGGCCGTCGGCCAGTTTCCAGGTCACGCGCATGGCAAGCTCCTCAGATGAAGTAGACATAGAAATCGCGCAGCGCATCGCCTTCGAGATCGCGGGTCTTGCGCACTTCCTTGGCTTTCATGAACACATGGTTGGCGACCAGCTCGGCGCCAACGGCCTGGGCCAGCGCGGTGTCACGCTCCAGATCGCGCACCGCGCCGGCCAGGTCGATGGCGGTGCCCTCCCTGGCATCGGTGCTGTCGAACCCATCGCCGGTCTCCATCGGCGGCAGCGTATGGCCGTTCTCGACCCCCAGCCTTGCCGCCTGCAACACGGCGGCCACGGCGGTATAGGGGTTCGAGGAGGCATCGGCCATCCGGTGCTCCAGCCGCGCCTTGGCGCCACCTTCGGAGCTGATGCGGGTGGTGACGTTGCGGTGATCGCCGCCCCAGTTCTGCCAGTACCCCGAGAGCGAGCCCGGTTGCAGCCGCATGTAGGAATTGGCGGTTGGCGCGATCAGCCCCGCCAGCCCCTTGTGATGGTGCAACAGCCCCGCCAGGCACCCACGCGCCAGATCGTTCATATGCTCGGGCCCGCCGCGCGGGCCGGAGGACAGCGCATTGGCGCCGGTCTCGTCCTGGAAGGAGAAGTTGATATGCATGCCCGAGCCGCCCGCCTCGGCGATCGGTTTCGGCATGAAGGTCAGCACGATGCCGTATTCCAGCGCGATCTCGCGCGCCATCAAGCGGAACAGCACGATATCGTCCACCGCCTTGAGCGCATCGTCAAAGGTCAGCGTATACTCGAACTGCGGGCTGTCGAACTCGGCGGTGATCATGTCGAGGGAGAATCCCATCTCCTCGGCCATCGCCCAGATCCGGTCGTTGAACCGCAGCGGATCGGCAAAGGGACCGGTGCCATAAACCACGCCGCCCGGCGCGTCATAGGGCACCAGCCGCCCGTTATCATCGGCCTGAAGCGCGAAACATTCCAGCTCGATCCCCACCTTGGGGTTGAGCCCGCGCGCCTGCCAATCGGCCACCGCCCGTTTCAGTGCCCCGCGCGGGCAGAGCGGCAGCGGCTGGTCCTGATCGTCATAGAGATCGCCCAGCACCACCTTGGTGCCAGTATGCCAGCTGTCGCGGATATCGTCATGGACCCATTTCAGCTCCATATCCGGCAGGCCTTGCTTCATCATCGCGCCGGGCGCGTCCAGCAGGTCGCGGTCGTAATGCACGCCAAAGGTCGAGCGACAGAACCGGGTTGAACTGTCGGCGATCTTGGAGTTGGGCAGGTATTTGCCCCGCATCACGCTGAGATGGTCGCAGAACATCGCGCGCAATCTGTCTTTCATGTCGGGGCTCCTCCCTGTTGAGCCTGTTTGGTCCGGTGTCAGGCGCGGCGGACGGTGACCGGCAGTTCCTTGATCCCGCCCACGAAGTTCGAGCGCAGGAACTTGTGCGGTCCGGCCGGTTCGATAGAGCTTAACCGCTTGGCCAGCTCCTGGAACAGCACTTTGACCTCGAGCCGGGCCAGCCACATGCCCAGGCAGACATGCGGGCCACCCTGACCGAAACTCAGATGCCGGTTCGGATTGCGGTAGAGGTTCACCCGGAACGGATCGTCGAGCACCGTCTCGTCCCGATTGGCCGAGGCCCACCAGTAAAGCACCTTGTCGCCTGCCCGGATCGTCTTGCCATGCATCTCGTGATCCCGAAGCGCGGTACGCCGGAAATAGAGCGCAGGCGTGGCCCAGCGGATGATCTCGTCCGGGGCGGTCTCCCAGATGTCGCCACCCGCCCGCATCTGTTCCAGCAGCTCGGGCTGGTGACACATGGCCTGAATCCCGGCGGCGATGGAATAGCGCGTGGTGTCGTTGCCCGCCGCCACCACCAGGCAAAAGAAGTTGCGGAACTCGGTATCGCTGATGACCGAGCCATCCTTGGACGGTTGCAGAATCATGTGCAGCACGCCCGAGGTATCGCCGGCCTTGTCCTTCTGCTCCATCAGGTTCTTGGCATAGAGATAAAGCTCGGCCCCGGCGGGCGAGTTGAAGGGCATCATGCGAAATTCGTCGGTGTCGAGCTTGTCGAGCACATGGGTGGTGAAATCGGGATCGGTATTGGCGATCAGCGCGTCACCCCTTTCCACCAGCCAGGGCAGATCGGCATCGGGCAGGCCGACGATGCGGCCCAGCATCCGCATCGGCAATTGCCGGGCGATCTCCTTGGTGGCGTCGAACGTGCCCTTGTCCAGCACCTCGTCCAGAATATCGACGCAGATCGCCCGGATGTCGTCCTCGTACTGCGCCATGGTGGTGCGCGAGAACGCCTTCATCAGCTTCATCCGGGTCTGGCTGTGCTCGGGCGGGTCGGTCTCCTGAAAGGTGCGGCGGGCCAGGTATTCCTCATAGCTCTGATCCTCCATCCGGATGCCACGGGCCGAAGAGAACACCGCAGTGTTCTTGTTCATCTCGGCAATGTCGGCATGGCGGGTGACCGACCAGAAATCCTGACCATCGGCATATTCGGTCCAGTGCAGCGGATCCTCGCGGCGCAGGCGGTAAAAGGTGTTGTGCGGCGCCCCCACGGCAAAGGCGTCATGGCTGGTCAGATCGGCATAGCCGTCGTCCGTGGGGGTCCAGACCGTCATGATTTTACCTTTCCTCGCTCCGTTAACATGTGTATATTATAAAAAGCCATAAATATGTAAACGAAAATCTCTTGGGGAAGATCATGCACTTGGCGATCCTGATGACCAATACGGATGAAAGCGCCTTTGCCCAGGCCCACCCAAAGGACGGGGAGAAATTCACCGCCCTGATCCAGCGCGTGCGGCCCGGTTGGACGGCTTCGGTCTATGCGGTCAAGGACGGGCAGTTCCCAGAGACGCTCGATGGCATCGACGGCGCGATGATCACCGGCAGTCCGTCATCGGTGCTAGGCGCGGCGCCCTGGATCGCGCGGCTACTGGAACTGATCCGCGATCTGTATGCGCGCCGGATCCCGATGTTCGGCGCCTGTTTCGGGCATCAGGCGATCGCGCTGGCGCTGGGGGGGCAGATCGGGCGCAACCCGGGCGGCTGGGTGCATGGGCTGACACGAAACCGCATGCTGGACCGGCCCGACTGGGCCCGCGACCTGCCCGACGAGGTCAGGCTTTATGGCAGTCATGTGGAGCAGGTGACCGCCCTGCCCCCGGACGCCCGCCCGATCATGCAGGGCCCCGATTGCCCGGTCTCGGGCTTCGCGCTCGGCAATCGCATCTACACCACCCAGCACCACCCCGAGATGACGCACGACTTCATCACCGCCCTGACCAAGGAACTGGCAGGCGACATGGGTGCGGCGGTGTATGCGCAGGCAGTGGCGTCGCTCGCCCAACGCTCGGACATGGATGCCTTTGCCGAAAGCATCGCGCGCTTTTTCGAACAGGCGCGCCCGGCCTGACGCACGCCACCCCTGCTGCTTCTTTCTGGTAAAAAATACTCAAATCCTGCCCTCGCGGCCGCCGCGACGGTAAGGGCCGGATCACCCCAGTGCCGCCAGCAGATCCATCACCGTGACCTGGTCGAACTGCACATGCCGGGCCATCGCGGTTTCGGCCTCTTCCCGCCGCCGCTCGAAGATCAGCGTCGCGATCTGGCGATGCTCACGGGCCGAGGCGGGGATCGAGCCCGGATAGCTGTAACGCGCCCGGTAATAGGCCAGCAGCTTGCGCGCATGGGTCTTGATCATCTCGACCAGATAGGGGTTGCCCGACCCCAGCGCGACGGTTTCGTGGAACTTCAGGTTCAGCCGGTAATAGCCGAACGGGTCGCCATCACCCTTGTCGCGGGCGTGCGCCTCGCAGGCGGCGACCACCGCCTCCAGCTCTGCCGCCTGCGTGGCGTTCATCCGCCGCGCCGCAAGCCCCGCCGCCAGCCCTTCGAGCCGGGCATGGACCTCGAGAATGGCCAGGAACTCCTCCAGCGTCGGCTTGAACACCACTGCCCCCTTGCGCGGCAACCGCCGAATGAGGCCCAGGGTTTCGAGCTGGATGAAGGCCTCGCGCACCGGGGTGCGCGACACGCCGTGTCGGTCGATCAGCGCAGGCTCCTCCAGCACGTCGCCGGGGCCCAACCGTCCGTGCTCGATATCCTCGAGCACCCCGTTGATCACCTGCTCCGTCTGTCCCGCCATCGCTCATGCCTCCCGCATCGGCCCGCAGGTTACGCGCTGCCTGCGGGCCGCGCAACGCCGCGGCGCGCGCGGATGTGAACCGGTTTTGCGATACGCACCAAAGACATGGCTGGATTTCGACACAACTGTGTTACGCTGCCCGCAGGCAGGAAGGACCTATCGCGGCAGAAACTGCAAATCAGGGAGACGATAATGTGTGACATTTGCGTGATGAACGCGGTCAAGGAGCGGATGCTGTCCCGCCGGGACCTGTTCAAGGCCAGCGCCGCCGTGGCGGCCGGAGCGGCACTGGGAACCGCCACGGCGCCTGCGGCGATGGCGGCCGGCCATGGCGGCGTGGTCGACATGACCCATATCTATGACGCCGAGTTTCCGACCTATTTCGGGGCGCCCGGGATCGAGGCCACCCAGAATTTCAATTTCAAGGAACACGGGTTCAACCTGTTCACGCTCAGTGTGAACGAACACACCGGTACCCATGTCGACGCGCCGCTGCATTTCTCGGCCGATGGCCAGTCGGTGGACGAGATCCCGCTGGCCAACCTGATCTGCCCACTCTGTGTGGTGCATATTCACGAGAAGGCGGCGGCCGATGCCGATGCCCAGGTGACGCCGGATGACCTCAAGGCCTGGATCAGCGCCAATGGCCCGATCCCGGATGGTGCCTGTGTGGCGATGCATTCGGGCTGGGGCGGCAAGACCGGCGGTCCCGGCTTCCGCAATGCCGATAGCGAAGGCAAGATGCATTTCCCCGGCTTCCATGTCGAGGCGGCGCAGATGCTGATCGAGGAAACAGGTGCCGTGGCCATGGCGGTGGATACGCTGTCGCTCGATCACGGCCCGTCGGCCGATTTCGCAACCCATTACGCCTGGCTGCCGACCAACCGTTATGGCATCGAGAATCTCGCCAATCTCGAAAAGGTGCCCGCCAGCGGTGCGACGCTGATCGTGGGCGCGCCCAATCATCGCGGCGGCTCGGGCGGGCCTGCCCGCATCTTCGCCATGGTCTGATCCATGGCGACTGTCCCTCTGCTGAGTGACGAGGAGGCCAGCGCCGAGGCGCTGGCCGTCTTCGACGACATCCGCGCCACCCGTGGCACCGATTACGTCAACAATTTCTGGCGTGCCCTGGCGCATGACCCGGCGCTGCTGCGGGCTACGTGGGAGAGGCTGAAGGTGGTGATGGGCCCCGGCACGCTGGACCCGCTGATCAAGGAGATGATCTATATCGCCGCCTCCACCGCCAATGGCTGTGAATACTGCGTGCATTCCCACACGGCCGCCGCCCGCGCCAAGGGCATGACCCAAGCGCAGCATGGCGAGTTGCTGTCGGTGATCGGTATGGCGATGCAGACCAATGGCATCGTCACCGGATTGCAGGTGCCGGTGGACGACGCGTTCAAGGCCTGAGGGGACAGCCGCCCTGTGGACGGCGGTCCTGTTGTTTGCTCAGTTACCCGGCAGCGGCGGCATCACCCGTAGATAGGCCACCAGCGCGTCCAGATCCGTCTCGGTGAACCGCGAGAAATAGGGATAGGGCATCGGCGGCATCATCGGAGCGTTGCCGGGGCGCATGCCTTTGGTCACGATGGTCTTGATCTCGTCATCGGTGTAACCGGCCAGCCCGTCGGCATGGCTGGTGATGTTCGGGCCAGTGACACTGCCCCATGGACCGACGAATTCATAGCCGCCCGAGCCAAGATGCGCCGCATCCATCATCGGTCCCTGCGGCCCGATCGGTGAATGGCATTCGACGCAATGGGCGATGGGACCCGCCAGGTAGGCACCGTATTCGGCGGTCGCCGCCCGCTCGGGCGCGGTGACGCTGTCTATGGGTGGGCCATAGGCCGGTGGCAACGGGATGTTATAGGTGGACTGTCCCGGATCGTTCTGCACCCCGGGTACAGTGCGCAGATACATCACCACCGAGGCCAGATCCTCGTCCCCGATGCCGCGATAGACGGCGCAGGGCATCGGCGGCCCGATCAGCGACCCGTCCGGCCGGATGCATTCGCGGATGGCGCGGGCAAGTTCGGCATCGCTCCAGCCCGAGACACGACCTGCCGGTGTGATATTGGCGGATATCGCGGTGAAATGCTCGTTGTCCTCGACGACGCGCCCCGCAAGATCCATGCTCATGTCCAGCCCCTGTGGCCCCAGTGGCGTGTGGCAATTGCCGCAGCCCATCGGCCCCTGAACCAGATATTCCCCCCGCTCAACGCTTGGCGCTGCCTGTGCCATACCGCCGACTGCCGCGAGAATACCCGCGAGTATCATGAATTTCATTCCGGCCTCCCTCCCCTTAGTCAGGCCTATACCATGTCCAAAACCTTGATTTTCCGAGGTTTTGGAGTATCAGCATGGCACGGGTGCGACATTCTGTCAAATCAGGTGAGGAGCAGTGGGCAAAAGCGGCCTGCAAAATACAGATTTGCGGAATCTGCACGGCAGCTATGTCCTGTCGGCGGTGGTCCATGCTGCACACGCAGCATAAATATTGGCCAACACAGATCTTTCCGTTTCGAGGACACCATGGCCGTTTCCACCACTCACTCCCGCTCGCTGACTGCCCTGCCTGGCGTGGTCGCCGACATTTTCACCGGCATCTTCGACGCGTTGGTGCGCGTTGGCGAGGCTAACGCCAAGGTGCGCCAGATCAATGCCCTGTCCGCGCTCAGCGATGCAGAACTGGCCGCGCGTGGCATGCGCCGCGAGGACATCATCCGCCGTGTGATGGGTGAGTGGGTCTGATCCAGACCCGCCCCTCAGCTTTGAGCAATCGCTGCGGCCGCCTTGGCATAGGCGGCCTCGGCCACGGCAAAGTCATCCTCGGTCAGGGCCAATGACGGATAGGTCTTGCCCGGCGACTTGAACAGCCCCTCCTGCATCAGCACCTTGTTGAACTGCGTTCCGCGCGCGGTATCGGCGCCGAACACGTCGCGATAGTCGCGCACCCCTCCCCTGGTGAACACCACCTCGAAGAGCGTAGGATCGCCCACCACACGGTGGGCCACCCCTTGCGACGTCAGTGCGGCCGAAGCCATGGCCATCAGCCGCCGACCATTGTCGCGCAGGTGGTCGTACTGGCCGTCGCGGCGCAGGATTTCCATCGTTTTCAGCCCCGCGACCGCTGCCACAGGATTGCCCGACAGGGTGCCCAGCTGCATCAGCCATTTGTCTGCGCCTACGGCGGCCTTGTCGAAATGCGCCATTATGTCGGCGCGTCCTGCGATGGCCGCCAGGGGAAAGCCGCCGCCGATGATCTTGCCTAATGTGGCGATGTCGGGACGCACGCCATAAACCTCCTGCGCACCGCCATAAGCCAAGCGAAAGCCGGTGACGATCTCGTCAAAGATCAGCACGATGCCGTATTTGTCGGCCTCCTCGCGCAACAATTGCAGGAACCCCGGTTCGGGCGGGATGATTCGCTGCAACGGCTCGACGATGATCGCGGCGACCTTATGCCCATGCTCGGCCAGCAGCGAGCGGATATAGTCGGGGTCGTTGAACGGCGCGATCAGCATCTCGGCACGCACGCTTTCGGGGATACCGGCGCTGTCGGGCACCGCTTGCGGAAAGTTCACCATGCGGGCGGGCGCAAGGCTCATCTGCGCCTCGGCACTCATGCCGTGATAACCGCCCTCGAACTTGACGATCCGGTCACGCCCGGTAAAGGCGCGGGCCAGGCGGATGGCGTACATGTCGGCCTCGCCGCCCGAGGAGACATAGCGGATCTGCTCGGCGCAAGGCACGGCGCGACAGATTTCCTCGGCCAGTTCCACGCCAGCAGCGTTGTTGGCAAAGAAGGTCATGCCGCGCGGCAACTGTTCGGCCACGGCCTCCAGCACCTCGGGGTGGCCATGGCCCAGCAGCATGGGACCGGAACCGATCAGCAGGTCGACATATTCCTTGCCGTCCTCGTCCCAAACCCGGCTGCCCTGGCCCTCGCGAATAAAGAGCGTGGGGTCGAAATTGCCAAAACCGCCGCCGGGCAGGACGGCGCGGGCGCGGGCGGCCCAATCGGATTGGCTGAGCGTGGTGAGCATGAATATCTCCTAGTCCAGGATCAGGTCGGGTGCGCCGAGGCTGTCGCGGTCGGGCGCGATGCCAAGTCCCGCACCGTCGGGCGGGGCGATGCGGCCAGCGCTGCGCAGCGGCGCATCCGGCGCAAGGCGGGGCACGACATAGCCTGACAGGTCGCAGACATTGAGCAGACGCGCGGGATCGGTGGCGGCCCCCAGATGCAGCAGAGCGGCGGTGGTGATGTCGCTGCCCCAGGTATCCTCGATGCACATCTTCGCCCCCAGATACAGGCACAGGTCGCGCGCCCGGCGAGTGGCGGAGAGGCCGCCGAACTTGGACAGTTTCAGCGCCACCGCATCCATGCAGCCCAGCGCGTACCCTTTGAGCAGGCTGCCGGTGTCATGGGCGGTTTCGTCCAGTTTCATGGGCAGGCCGGTTGCGGCGCGCACACGGGCGCAATCCTCGATCGTGGCGCAGGGCTGCTCCAGCATGATGTCGAGATGCGCCACCGCGCGACCCACACGGATGGCCTCCAGCGAGGTGGCGCCACAATTCCAGTCTCCATAGACCAGCGGGCCCGGCCCAACCGCCTCGCGCACCAGCCTGAGGCGCGCCACATCAGCCTGCCAATCGCCATCGGCGCCCAGTTTGACCTGGAACTGGGTGATGCCCTCTGCCAGAGCTTCGCGGGCGATCCGGGCCATCTCCTCGGGCGCGACGCAGGTGATCGAGTGGTAAAGCGGCATGGTCCCGGCCTGCCGCCCGCCAAACAGGGCATGGAGCGGCAGGTTTGCGGCCTGCCCGGTCAGGTCCCAGAGTGCGATGTCGATGGCCGATTTGGCATAGGGATGCCCCGGCAGGTGCCGGTCGGCCGTTGCCATCAGCGCCTCGGGGCCAACCGGGTCGGCGCCCAGCAGGACCGGGGCCAGTTCGATCAGCGCGGGCGCGACGCCGCGCGCGTAAGCGGGCAGGTAATGCGGGATCGGGCAGACCTCGCCCCAGCCCGTCAGGCCGGTATCGGTATCAAGCTCCAGAACCACTGTTTCGACCGTGTCACAGGTCTTGCCATCGGCCATGTAATAGGTGGTATGGCTGGTCAGCGGCACATGCCAGAGCGCTATCCGGGTGATACGTGTCATGGGCACACCGCCACAGGTTTTCCCAGCGCCGCCATCTGCTGGAAAAGAGACGTTGCGCGATCCACAGCAATACGCGTTGGACGGCGATGCGGCTTTTGCGCAAGGGGAGCGCCGGGCGGTAAGGTCGGATGCCTCCGGCGGGAGTATTTGCAGCGAGATGAAGGATCAGGCCCGATCATTGCGCCGGTTCCGTCTGGAGATCGGCCCGGGGGCGCAGGCTGTCGGGATCATAGGCGGGCGCGCCGAGGATGCGGCCCTTGCGGGGGGATCCGGCAATGATCACCTCGACCTCGGTTCCCGGCACATTCGCATGAGGTTTGACATAGGCAAAGGCCAGGATCTTGCCGACGGTGTGACCGTAGGCCACCGAAGCCGTGGAGCCTATCACCTTGCCGTGGAGCCGTACCGCCTCGCCGCCGTTGCCGTCGTGGCGGTCGTCGGGTTCGATCTCGAGATAGGCGCAGACCCAAGGCAGGTTGCCCACGTTCAGCGTCTTGTCCCGGCCCAGATACTCCTTGTCGGTGCGGGCAAAGCGCAGCACGTCGGCCTCGGCCAGCGTCACCTCGTTGGTCAACTCGCCCGCGCCCTTGAACGCCTTTTCCATGCGGAGCGCGTTCATCGCGAAGCTGCCATAATCGGTCAGGCCATGGCCCTCGCCCGCCGCCCAGACCGCGTCATAGACCGCAAGCGCATGGTCGCGGGGGATGTGCAACTCCCACCCGAGTTCACCGGAATAAGACATGCGCATGGCCCAGAGGCTGTGGCCCGCAACGGTGATCTGCTGCGCGGTCAGCCATTTGAAGTGCGCGTTCGACAGGTCGGCATCGGTGCAGGTGGCCAGGATATCGCGCGCGCGGGGGCCGTTCAGGGCCAGCGCGGCCCAGTCGGTAGAGAGATTGCGGACCGTGAACTTCTCCGCGCCGCGATGCGCGGCCAGGTGATCCAGCAGGCGTTGTTCGAAGAAGGCGGCGCAGACGAGGTAGAACCGGTCTTCGGCCAGCTTCACCACGGTTGTTTCCAGCTCGATCCGGCCATGCCGGTTCAGCATATGGGTGAGCGCGACGCCGCCCACCTTTTGCGGCAGGCGGTTGGCGCAGAGGCGGTCGAGCAGCGCGCCCGCATCCGGGCCCGAGACCTCGACCTTGGCAAAGGCCGAGATATCCATGATCCCGGCGGCGCTGCGCACGGCGGCGCATTCGGTCGCGACCATGTCATGCACTGGCGTGCGGCCAAAGCCGTAGTAATCGCGCTGCTCGATCCCGCTCGCGAACCAGCGCGGGCGTTCGTGGCCATAAACCTCTTCGTACACCGCGCCCTTGGCCTTGAGTCGGTCATAAAGCGGTGAGGGTTTCACCGGGCGCCCGGCAAGGCGGTTGAAATGCGGAAACGGGATCTCGTGGCGCAGGCAATAGTCTTCCTTGGCCTTCACCACCTGCCAGTCCTTAGTGGCATAGGTGCCAAACCGGCGCGGGTCGAACTCGCGCATCGAGATGTCGGCGGCGCCATGCACGATCCAGCGCGCCAATTCACGGCTGAGCCCCGGCCCCCAGCCGATGCCGATCTGAGTGCCGCAACAGCACCAGTAGTTGCGCACCCCCGGCGCCGGGCCAATGAGCGGGTTGCCATCGGGCGGGTGGCTGATGGCGCCATGCACCTCGCGCTGGATACCCAGATTGGCAAAGATCGGCATGCGGTTCAGGCTCTCTTCGAGCCAGGGCATGACGCGGTCGTAATCGGCATCGAACAACCAGTTTTCGTAATCCCAGGGGCATTCGTCGATCCAGACAGCATTGGGGTTGGTCTTTTCGTAGATGCCGATCAGGCCGCGCTTCTGCTCCATCCGGATATAGCCCGAAACCTTGCGGTCATCGCGGATGACCGGCAATTCGCGGTCCAGCGACTGGAACTCGGGCACCGGTTCGGTCACGAAATAGTGGTGCGTCATCGAGGTCATCGGAAGTTGCAGGCCCGACCATTCGCCCATCTGGCGGGCATAGGTGCCACCCGCGTTGACCACGTGTTCGCAGGTGATCGTGCCCTTTTCGGTCTCGACCACCCATTCGCCGTTCGGCGCTTGCGTGATGTTGGTGGCGCGGGTGTGGCGGAAGATGCGCACGCCCTTGGCCCGCGCCCCCGCCGCCATCGCCATGGTCACGTTTGTCGGGTCCACATGCCCGTCATCTGGTGTGTGTAGCGCACCCAGCACGCCGTCGAGATTGTAGAACGGGTGCAGTTGCGCTACCCGCTCCGGCCCGACCAGTTCGATATTGAAGCCCAGCGCGGTGCCCACCGACAGCGTATGGCGCAGCCAGTCCATCTCGTCTTGCGTATAGGCCAGCCGGAACGAACCGCAGCCATGCCAGGTCACCGCCTGCCCGGTCTCGGCCTCAAGCTTGCCGGAATAGAGGCCGATGTTGTAATCGACGCATTTGCCCAGGCCGAACGAGCTGGTGGAATGGGTGATCTGTCCGGCCGCGTGCCAGGTGCTGCCGCTGGTCAGCTCGGCCTTTTCCAACAGGACGGTATCACCGCCCCACCCTTCATGCGCCAGGTGATAGGCCAGGCCCACCCCCATGACACCGCCGCCGACAATGACCACACGCGCATGGGTGGGCAGGTTCTGCTGGGACATGAATTTTCCACTTCACGAGTCGCGATTTCTCTCGACAGGCTAATGTCACATTTGTACCATCGTCAATCATGAATGACACAAATGTATCAACAGCGGTTCTGGACCGCCTGACCGAAGAATGGGACGCCCTGACGCCAGAGGCGCAGAAGGCCGCCCGTTATGTGCTGGAAAACCCGGCCGACGTGGGGGTGTCCACCGTGCGCGAGATTGCCGAGGCGGCCAATGTGAAGCCCAACACCTTTGTCCGCATGGCGCGACAGGTGGGCTTTGACGGGTACGAGGATTTCCGCGCCCCCTTCCGCGACGCGATCCGGCGGGGCACGGCAAGCTTTCCCGACCGGGCGCGCTGGTTGCAGGATATCGGCCGATCCGGCGCGTTGGGCGGGCTTTATGCCGATATGGTGGGTTCCGCGATCCGCAATATCGAGGAGACCTTTGCCGGGATCGACGCCGAGGCGCTGCGCGCTGCGGCCGAGGTGATCTGGACCAGCCGGCAGGTGTTTACCCTGGGTGTCGGCGTCATGAATGCCAATGCGCGCAATTTCACCTATCTCGCCTCGACCGGCATGAAGCAGTTTCACGCCATCCCGCAGCCCGGATCGAACGCGGTCGATGATCTGGCCTGGGCTGATGGCCAGGACGTGCTGATCGCGATGACCTGCAAACCTTACCGAACCGAGGTGATCGAGGCGGTGAAACTGGCCCGAGATCAGGGGCTGACCATCATCGGCATCTCGGACAGCCGCGCCAGCCCGGTCATCATGATGGCCGATCACCCCTTTGTAGTGGCCGCCGATACGCCACAGTTCTTTCCATCATCGGTTTCCACCATCGCCCTGCTCGAGACGCTTCTGTCCTTCGTCATCGCTTCGGCCAGCGACGAGATCGTCGAACGGGTCGAGAAGTTTCACCTGCGCCGCCACCGGCTTGGCCTTTATGCAGAGGATCGTGAATGACCGCACCGCTCACGCGCTCGCTGGACGCGCGCTATTACACCGACCCGGCGATATATGCTCAGGAGAAGCAGGGGCTTCTGGCGCGGACGTGGCAATTTGCCGGTCATGTCAGCCAGGTTCGGAACGCTGGAGATTACTTTGCCTTCGAGATCGCGGGCGAGAACCTGTTCTGCATTCGCGGGCGCGACGGCGCGCTGCGGACATTCTACAACGTCTGCCAGCACCGGGCGCATGAGATGGTCACCGGTAGCGGCAATACCCGCGTGGTAGTCTGCCCCTATCACGCCTGGACCTATGAGCTGACCGGCGAATTGCGCGCCGGGCCGAACACCAAGGCGGTTCCAGGGTTCGAGCGGTCCGAGATCTGTCTGACCCCGGTGCGGACCGAACTGTTCCACGGGTTCATCTTCGTTAATCTCGACGACGATGCCGCCCCGATGGACGAATGGTATCCCGGCGTGCGTGACGAACTGGCAGATTTTGTGCCGCATGTGGATACGCTGGAACCGCTGGAATGGGTCGAGATCCCGGAAGCCTGCAACTGGAAAGTCTCGGTCGAGAACTACTCGGAATGCTATCATTGCCCGACCAACCACCCGACCTTTGCCACCGGCGTCGTCAAACCCGAAACCTATGACATCCAGCCCTCGCCGACCGGCTATGTCCTGCGCCATGTGACCGAATGCCAGAGCCTGGACCGGATGACCTATCCCATCGACCTGAGCGTGCCGCATGCGGGCGACTACCGGTCGTGGTTCCTGTGGCCGATGTTCTCGTTCCAATGCTATCCGGGCAATGTGCTGAACACCTATCACTGGCGGGCCACGGAAGTGGACCGCTGCACTGTCTGGCGCGGCTGGTACACGGTCGGCGGCGTCGATGACGTGGTGATCCGGCGGCTGGCGATACAGGACCGGCAGACCACGGTCGCGGAGGATATCCGGCTGGTCGAGTCGGTGCATCGCGGGTTGAAATCGCGTGGCTACCGGCCTGGCCCGCTGGTGCTGGACCCCGCCTGCGGCGTAATGTCGGAACATTCGATCGCCAAGCTGCAACACTGGATGCGCGAGGCGGTCGAGGGTTGAGCGGGCAAATTTTTCGAAAAATTTGCCCTAAAATTTTCTAAAATTTTGGGGTCGGCGCTTGATAGATACCGTTTGGAGGAACTGAATGTCCGGGATTTTTGATGAGGACCTGTTCCTCAAAGGTCTGGCGCAACGCAAAGGAACGCTTGGCGCGGACTACGTCGAACGCAATCTTGCCGCCGCCGATGATTTCACCCGCCCGTTTCAAGAGGCGATGACCGCCTGGTGCTGGGGGTTCGGCTGGGGTGACGATGTGATCGAGCCCAAGACCCGCTCGATGATGAACCTTGCCATGATAGGCGCTCTCGGCAAGATGCACGAATGGGAAATCCATTGCCGGGGCGCACTGAACAACGGGGTGAGCAAGGACGAGATCCGGGCCATCATCCATATTGTCGGCATCTACTGCGGGGTACCGCAGGCGCTGGAGTGTTTCCGGGTGGCGCGCAAGGTTCTGGAAGAAGCCGGACAAATCTGATCCGGCGCAACTTCATCGCAAGGGCCCGGTCACCGGGCCCTTTTCCTTTTCAAGCCCACTCATGTTACCGTTTTTTTCCAGGGATGGGTTTTTCGTTACATTTATCTTGCCGCGAATCATTTTCCCACGTATTACCCGACCAAGCGGTCACCTAATAGTGGCGGAGGAGACGGAGAGAACATGACCATGGACGCATTCATCTGCGACGCGCAGCGCACCCCGATCGGACGCTATGGTGGCGCCCTGAGCCAGGTACGCACCGACGATCTGGCCGCCGTGCCACTGGCCGCCCTGGTCGCGCGCAACCCGCAGGTGGACTGGGCCAGCCTTGACGATGTGATCTATGGCGATGCCAACCAGGCCGGTGAAAGCAACCGCAACGTTGCGCGTATGGCCGCTCTGCTGGCCGGGCTTCCGGTCGACGTGCCCGGCACCACGGTGAACCGCCTCTGCGCCAGCGGCATGGACGCGGTCGGCATGGCCGCGCGCGCCATCAAGGCCGGCGATTACGACATGGTCGTTGCCGGCGGTGTCGAGAGCATGAGCCGGGCCCCTTTCGTGATGCCCAAGGCCACCAGCGCCTTTACCCGCGATAACGCGGTCTATGACACCACCATCGGCTGGCGTTTCATCAACAAGAAAATGCACGAGATGTACGGCACCGACTCGATGCCGCAAACCGCCGACAACGTGGCCGAGGATTACGACATCTCGCGCGCCGATCAGGACGCATTTGCCGCCCGCAGCCAGGCCCGCTGGGCGGCTGCCCATGCTGCCGGTGTCTTTAGCGATGAGATCACTCCCGTGACCATCCCCCAGCGCAAGGGCGATGCCATCGTGGTGGATACAGACGAACACCCCCGCCCCGGCACCAGCGCCGAGCAGTTGGGCAAGCTGAAGGGTGTGAACGGCCCCGACAAGAGTGTGACCGCAGGCAATGCCTCGGGCGTCAATGACGGTGCCGCTGCAATCCTGATGGCCAACGAGGCTACGGCCACCAAGAACGGCCTGACCCCCATCGCCCGCGTGGTGGGTATGTCGGTCGCAGGCGTCGAGCCGCGCGTGATGGGCATCGGGCCGGTTCCCGCCAGCCGCAAGGTACTTGCACGCGCGGGGCTCACCATCGAGCAGATGGATGTGATAGAGTTGAACGAAGCCTTCGCTTCGCAGGGACTTGCCACCCTGCGGGCGCTGGGGGTTGCCGACGATGCGCCGCATGTGAACCCCAACGGCGGCGCCATCGCCATCGGCCACCCGCTGGGCATGTCGGGCGCGCGTCTGGTGATGACCGCGGCCTATCAGTTGAAACGCACCGGCGGACGCTATGCGCTCTGCACCATGTGCGTCGGAGTTGGTCAGGGCGCCGCCCTGATCCTGGAACGTGTGTAAGGGAGGAGAACCCGAATGTATGCGCAGATGATCAAGACCGCCAGCGATGGTGTGAAGTCCCGCGAGGACATGTCCGACGAGGAACGCGCGTTCCAGGACAAGATCGACAATAACATCAAGATCGAGCCCAAGGACTGGATGCCGGACGATTACCGCCGCACCCTGATCCGCCAGATCGGCCAGCACGCCCATTCCGAGGTTGTCGGCCAGCTGCCCGAAGGCAACTGGATCACCCGCGCGCCGACGCTGGAGCGCAAGGCGATCCTGCTGGCCAAGGTGCAGGACGAGGCGGGCCACGGGCTCTACCTCTACTCTGCTGCCGAGACCCTGGGCGAAAGCCGGGACGAGCTGATCAACCTGCTGCACGAAGGTCGGATGAAGTATTCCTCGATCTTCAACTATCCGACGCTGAACTGGGCCGATATCGGTGCGGTGGGCTGGCTGGTCGATGGCGCCGCCATCGTCAACCAGGTGGCGTTGCAGCGCACCTCTTACGGGCCTTACAGCCGGGCGATGATCCGCATCTGCAAGGAAGAGAGCTTTCACGCGCGGCAGGGTTATCACGCGATCATGGCGATGGCCTTTGGCACGCCCGAGCAGAAGAAGATGGCACAGGACGCGGTCAACCGCCTGTGGTTCCCGGCGATCATGATGTTCGGCCCCAATGACAGCGAGTCGACCCACTCGGAACAGTCGATGGCCTGGAAGATCAAGGTGAAGTCTAACGACGAGCTGCGCCAGCAGTTCGTGGATCAGACGGTGCCGCAGATCCTGTATCTGGGTCTGGACCTGCCCGACCCCGGCATCAAATGGAACGAAGAGCGCGGCCATTACGATTTCTCGGACCCGGACTGGTCGGAATTCTTCAACGTGATCAAGGGCAACGGCCCCTGCAACACCGACCGCCTGGCGGCCCGCCGCAAGGCCTGGGACGACGGCCAATGGGTGCGCGACGGCTTGCTGGCCCATTCCCGCAAGAAAGCGGCCGCCCGCATGGCGGCCGAGTAAGACCGAAGACAAAACGCAAAGCATCGCAGCGCGCGGCTCCGGGGTATTGCCACCGGGTTCTTGTCCCGCGCCCAGTCAGGAGGAGATCGACTGATGAAAAACGAATGGCCACTGTGGGAAATCTTTATCCGCGGCCAGCACGGCATGAGCCACCGCCATGTGGGCAGCCTGCACGCCCCCGACGCGGCAATGGCGATCAAGAACGCCCGCGACGTCTATACCCGCCGCAACGAAGGCGTCAGCATCTGGGTGGTCGAGGCACAGCATGTCGCCGCCAGCTCGCCCAGCGACAAGGGCCCGCTCTACGAGCCCAGCGAGAGCAAGGTCTATCGTCACCCGACCTTCTTCGACATTCCCGAAGAAGTGGGGGCCATGTAATGACCCGCGACGAAGCATTCCTGCAATTCTTGCTCAGGATGGGTGACAACACCCTGGTCCTTGGCCACCGGGTCAGCGAGTGGTGCGGTCACGCACCGGTGCTGGAGGAGGATATTGCGTTGGCCAACACGGCGCTGGACCTGATCGGCCAGACGCAGATGTGGCTGGCCCTCGCCGGCGAAGTTCAGGGCGAAGGCAAGAGCGCCGACGACCTGGCCTTTCTCCGCGACGCCTGGGATTTCCGCAACGCGCTGCTGGTCGAGGTGCCGAACGGCGATTTCGGCCGCACCCTGATGCGCCAGTTCCTGTTCGACAGCTGGCACAAGCTGATGCTTGAGCGGCTCAAGGGCTCCACGGACGAACGTGTGGCCGCCATCGCCGAAAAGGCGGTGAAAGAGGTCACCTATCACGTGGAACGCTCGCGCGACACGGTGATCGGCCTGGGCGACGGCACCGAGGAAAGCCATACGCGCATGCAAGAGGCGCTGGATTACCTCTGGCCTTACGTGGGCGAGCTGTTCACCGGCGACGCGGTGGATGCAGAGATGGTTGCGGCGGGCATTGCTCCCGATCCGGCCAGCCTGCGCGCCGATTACGACGCGATCATGGCCGAGGTCATGGCCGAGGCGACACTGAGCATCCCGAAATCGGGTTTCGCCCACAAGGGCGGCCGCGACGGACGCATGCATACCGAGCATCTGGGCCATCTCTTGACCAGCATGCAATGGCTGCAACGCGCCTATCCCGGCGCACGCTGGTAAGCCCATGGCACAACCGTCGGAACAGCAGGTCTGGGATTGGCTCGACGCCGTTCCAGACCCCGAGATCCCCGTGATCTCGGTCGTCGATCTGGGCATCGTGCGCGATGTCGCCTGGGAGGGGGAGACACTGACCGTGACCGTCACCCCCACCTATTCGGGCTGCCCCGCGACCTCGATCATCTCGATGGATATCGAGACCGCGCTGCGCGACCGGGGTATCCGGGATATCCGGGTCAAGACCCAGATATCCCCCGCCTGGACCACCGACTGGCTGAGCGACAAGGGCAAGGTGAAGCTGGAGGAATACGGCATCGCCCCGCCCCGCCCCGCCGGCGGCCCCGAACGCTGTCCGCGCTGCGGCAGCAAGGCGGTCGAAAAGGTGAGCCAGTTCGGCTCGACCCCGTGCAAGGCCCATTGGCGCTGTACCGACTGCCTGGAACCCTTCGACTATTTCAAATGTATCTGAGGAGGACCGGATGGCACGCTTTCACGATCTGGAAGTCACCGACATCCACAAGACGATCCGCGACGCTGTCGTGGTCACGCTGAAACCCGCCAATGGCGCGGCCAGCGAATTCGATTTCACCCAAGGCCAATACCTGACCTTTCGTCGCGAGTTCGAGGGCGAGGAACTGCGCCGCTCCTACTCGATCTGTTCGGGCAAGGATGACGGCGTGCTCCAGATCGGGATCAAGCGCGTCGATGGCGGCGCCTTCTCGACCTGGGCCAACGAAGAGCTGAAGGTGGGCGATACTGTTCAGGCGATGCCGCCGATGGGGGGCTTTCACACCCCTCTCGATCCCGGTGCCGAGAAACAGTATCTGGGCTTTGCCGGCGGCTCGGGCATCACGCCGGTGCTGTCGATCATCAAGACGACGCTGGCGCGCGAGCCCCGGTCGCAGTTCACGCTGGTCTATGCCAACAAGGGCGTGAACACGATCATGTTCCGCGAGGAGCTGGAGGATCTCAAGAACCTCTACATGGGCCGGTTCAACGTGCTGCATATCCTGGAAACGGATGCGCAGGAGATCGAGCTGTTCACCGGTCTGGTGACCGAAGAGAAATGCGGCCAGCTGTTCGAGCACTGGATCGACATCCAGCATGTCGACACCGCGTTTATCTGCGGGCCTGAGCCGATGATGCTGGGCATTGCCGCAGCACTTCGCTCGCACGGGCTGAACGATGCGCAGATCAAGTTCGAACTCTTTGCCAGTGCCCAGCCGGGCCGGGCCAAGCGCAAGGCGGTCTCGACCGAGGCGGCAACAGGTGCCAACCAGACCCGCGCCGCCGTCACGCTGGACGGCTCGACCCAGAGTTTCGACATGCCCAAGGACCTGTCGATCCTGGATGCGGCCCTGCAAAACAGCCTGGATGCGCCTTATGCCTGCAAGGCAGGAGTTTGTTCAACATGTCGCTGTAGGGTGCTGGAAGGCGAGGTCGAAATGGTCGCCAACCACGCGCTTGAGGATTACGAGGTCGAGAAGGGCTATGTGCTCAGCTGTCAGGCCTATCCGCTGACCGACAATGTCGTTGTCGACTACGACCAGTGAGGAGAGAGACATGGCCGAAGATATGACGATCGACAGCTATCTCGCCGCTGGCGGGATGCTGACCAACCCAACCAACGTGCCCGCGCGCTATCGCGCCGAGCTGATGAAGCTGATGGCCACCTTCGTGGACAGCGAACTGGCCGGTGCGGCGGGGTTTGCCGATATCATCAACCAGGGGCCGGGCATCAAGGAGCGCATCGCCGCCGCCAAGATCGTGCTGGAAAAGACCGACAATGCCGACCGCGTGCTGCGGATCATGGGTGAGTTCGGGGCCGATACCCAGCGCTATGCCAACCACCACCCCTGGACCGCACGGCTGGAGCGCGACGCCGATATCGGCGCCGCCCGGACCGAGCAGGACATGCGACTGGCGGTGTTCAACTACCCGATCCAGGGCTGGGCCGACGCGGTGATGATGAACCTGTTGATGGCACGCGCCGTGGTGGTGCAGCTGGCCGATTTCACCATGATCTCGTATCAGCCGCTGGCCGAGGCGTTCCGCGCCATCGCCCCGATCGAGACCCGGCATGGCGAGCTGGCGCTGGAAGGCGCGGCAAAGCTGGTCGAAGACGGCGGTGCCGGGGCCCTGCAAGCCTCGGCCGATTACTGGTGGCCGCGCGTCGCCGCCAGCTTTGGCACCGGCAGCGCCGGGCGGACCGAGGCGCTGCGCGCCATGGGCCTGCGCCGCACGGGCAATGCCGAGATGCGCACCCGCTGGGAGGCCGAAGCCGCCAACCTGCTCGACAGCCTGGGCCTGAAACGCCCGTGAATTGCCGCCGGGGCGCCTAGGCGCCCCGGTATGGCTTTCGGAGACCGGCCCGATCCGCCGGTCTCAAACCACCCGGTTTGCTGCCCGCTGGCTCTGCGAGAATGGCACCGCAGAGTACGCCGGATGGTTCCGCCCTTGGCTTTCCAGGTTATCGCCACGGGTGCGACACGACAACCGGATGGGCGAATGGCGGGGTTGAGTCAATTTTATCGGATGTTGCAGTGTGCGCCAATATCGATGGTGCGCAGATGGCGGGCATTGCAACATCTGGCAAAAGGCTCGCGACTGCACTACATCTAACGGCAACAGATTTTGGATACAGGAATTTCCAGATGTCGCGTTGGGCAGACAATTTCGACGGCCTTACAATTCACAAGACAGTCGAAAGTGCGTTGGAAGCACTCGGTTTTGAAACAGACGAAATGGACAGCAATGCCGCTAGCGAACATCGACGCTTGGTGAAGGCTTTCAATTTTCTCAAGAATATTTTGGATGGGATAGACCCGGAACTATCCCCAGACGCTTTGCTAAACAACGTGGCCAACCACCTCAATCAGCACGTGGTGGCTCAAATCTCAAACTACGTGTCAAATAAAAACGTGCAGCATCTAACGCAAGCAAACGACCAATTCACGTCTCAAATTCCGACCATTTTTCAAATTGCAGGCACAATCAGACCTCAAGAAAGCATGAAGATAATTCGAAGAGTTGAAGCGGCCTATGATAAATTCCGCGAAACCATAGAGAAAACGAAAAACGAATTTGAGAAAGTCTCTGAGGAAAAAGCAACAGAGATCTCTGATTTAGAAGCCAAAACATCTGAAATTTCGACCTCGCTTGAAAACCTTCAAGAGGCTACGGAAAGCCAGATTTCAACTTGGCAATCAGAATTTACAGAAGCGCAGACAGCTAGGGCTGAGGAATATTCCGAGGCTCAAATCGAGCGTGGGAAAGAGTATGATGAAGCCCTCCGCGAGTTTAAATCCGCGTCTGAGAAAGATCGAATAGAAACCACCAATAGACATGATCAAGAGTTGGGAAAGTCTTTCACAACCTACAAAGACAATATCACAGACAAATCAAAGAGCATCGCCGAAATGCATGCTTCTATCAAGAAACTCCATGGCTTGGCGACCAATGACAGTGTTGCTGGTGGATACAAAAAGGGCGCCGATGACGAGCGACAGGCCGCCTTCTGGTGGAGCCTCGTTTCAATGGGCTGCTATGGTTTAATCATGCTCTGGGTTCTGCTTAAAGGCAAACTTGGCTTTGGTGTGGCCAATGTTGACGGCTTGGATTGGCCTCTCATAGTCACTACCATTTCGGTCTCAGCAGTTGCATTTGTAGCGGCGCAGTTTGCGGGAAGGCAGTCCCGTGTGCGCCGAATGAATGAGCAGAGAATGCGTTGGTTCTCGTTTGAAATTGCCGCCATCGACCCTTTCATTTCGTCGCTGCCAATTGAAGAACAGCAAAAACTCAAGCAACAGCTAAGCGAAAAGCTCTTTGGGCAAGATCGTGTGATTGAGGAAAAGCCTTCAAAGGTTCGGGGCCTAGACCCAGAGAGTATCAAGAGCCTAACACAACCCATCACGGAGGCGATTAAAGCCGCCAAGGGGTAGAAAACCAAGGTCCGGTCTGGGCTGGGTTCCGTCATTGGCAGCGAAACTGTGAACGGCGGCTCCATTCCGCGATCCGGACTTTGAAAGCGAGAAGTACCGTGTCGCGCATCATAACAACGCGGAAACTCTTGCGCAGCACGCCCTCCGAAAGGACAAGCGTGCATGTGGAGAGCGGTACCGGTCGCCTCTTCCCCGGGATCAGAGACCCTTGAGCCCGTGCAGCGTCAGGTCGCTGACCATGCGGGCATACTCCTCGCGCGCGGCGGTGTCGGCGCCGGAATTCCACATGTAATACCAGTTCAGCATGCCAAAGACCGACATGGTGGCGCCGCGCAGCTTGCCGGGGTTGCCGGCAAAGGTTTCGGGCGCGATGCCGTTCAGGATATCGCTGAGAAACCCGATCATGTCGCGCTGGTAGCCGCGCAGCTGTTTCTGCTGCTCGTCCGGCAGGGCCGACATGCCGCTGGTCTGCACCCGGTGTTCGTCATCCACACCCTGATAGGCGAGCAAAATCTCTCGCACCACGGTATGCAACCGCTGCGGCCCGCTCAGCCCGTCGATTTCGATCCCGCAGATCCGGTCGCGCAGGTCATGCAGATAAGTTTCGAGGATGTCGAACAGGATCGCATCCTTGCTGTCGTAATAGTGATAGATATTGGCCTTCGATATCCCGCATTCGCGCGCAAGCTGGGTCATCGAGGCGCGGTCAAACCCCTCGCGTGCAAAGACGCGCGCCGCAGACTTCAATATCTGGGCGCGCTTCAGATCGTGGTCCTTGGCAATCGTCCGGGCCAAACCCTACTCCTTGTCGCGGTTGTCGACGACGCGCTTGGCCTTGCCCTGGCTGCGTTCGACATCTCCGGGATTGCCTACAACAATCTCGGTCGAAACGCCAACAATGTCCTTGATCCGCTTGGTCAGCATCCGCGCGGCGGCGGTCTTGCTGAGCTCGTCGGTCATGGTCGGCAGCGCCTCGACATAGACGCGCATCGCGTCCATGCGACCGGCCTTGTACAGCTCGATCTGGTAGTGCGGCGCAAGGCCGCCGGTGGCCATCACCTGTTCCTCGACCTGGCTGGGAAAGACATTGACGCCGCGCAGGATGATCATGTCGTCGCTGCGCCCGGTGATCTTTTCCATCCGCCGCATGCTGCGCGCGGTGCCCGGCAACAGCCGGGTCAGGTCGCGGGTGCGATAGCGCACCATCGGCAGGCCTTCCTTGGTCAGCGTGGTGAACACCAGCTCGCCCATCTCGCCATCGGGCAGCACCTCGCCGGTGACCGGTTCGATGATCTCGGGCAGGAAGTGATCCTCCCAGATCACCGGGCCATCCTTGGTCTCGACGCATTCATTGGCGACACCCGGGCCCATGATCTCGGACAGGCCGTAGATATCGACCGCATGCATGTCAAAGGCCTCTTCGACCTCCTTGCGCATGGCGTCGGTCCAGGGTTCGGCACCGAATACACCCACCTGGAGCGAGCTTTCGCGCGGGTCCATGCCGACCTTGTGATACTGCTCAAGGATGTTGAGCATATAGGACGGGGTCACCATGATGCCGGTGGGTTTGAAATCGGTGATCAGGCCCACCTGTTTCTCGGTCTGGCCGCCCGACATCGGCACCACAGTGGCGCCCAGCCGCTCGATCCCGTAATGGGCGCCAAGGCCCCCGGTAAACAGGCCATAACCATAAGCGTTGTGGATCATGTCGCCCTTGCGCAGACCCGCCGCGCGCAAGGAGCGCGCCACCAGATCGGCCCAGTTCGAAATGTCATTGGCGGTGTAACCCACCACCGTCGGCTTGCCCGTGGTGCCCGAAGAGGCATGCAGGCGGATGATCTGCTCGCGCGGCACGGCAAAGAGGCCAAACGGATAGTTGTCGCGCAGGTCGTTCTTGTAGGTGAACGGGAACTTGGCGAGATCCGCCAGCGTGTTCAGGTCGTCGGGGTGCACGCCCGCCTCGTCGAACCGCTTTTTGTACATCGGCACGTTGTCATAGGCATGGCGCAAGGACCATTTCAGGCGGTCCAGCTGCAATGCGCGGATCTCGTCGATCGAGGCAATCTCGATCGGATCCAGGTCTTCTTTCTTGGGGCTCAGGTCCTTCATGACGTCCTCCTCGCCTTAATCCTCGTCGAACAGCCGGCCCTTGATCGCCCGGGACATGCCCCGGAATTCAGCGATGGTATGGCCGTTCTGGTTGGTCACTTTCACGTCGTAGATACCGCTGCGCCCGGTCAGGCTGACCTCAGACGCGGTGGCGGTCAGCCGGTCGCCCAATTGGCCCGGCGCAATATAGCTGATCACGTTGTGCTGGGCGACGGTCGACTGGTTGCGGCTGTTGCAGGCAAAGGCAAAGGCGCTGTCGGCCAGCATGAAGGTCACGCCGCCGTGGCAGATGCCATGCCCGTTGCAATGGTGTGCCGCGACGGTCATCTCGAGCACCGCCAACCCCTCGTCGACACGGGTAATCTCCATCCCCGCCCATTTCGAGGCGTTGTCGTCCGACCACATGGCCGCAGCCGACCGTTCCGCCCGTTCTTTTGGTGTCATGCTCACTTACCCTGAAACTTTGGCGCGCGCTTTTCCAGAAAGGCACTGACGCCCTCGGCATAGTCGGCGCTTTCACCACAGGTTTTCATGGCATCGGCCTCGAGTTCAAGATGATCTTCGAGCGTGTCGACACAGGCCGCCTGAATGCAGCGCTTGGTCAGGCCAAAGCCCAGCGTCGGGCCATTGGCGAAATGTTCGGCCATGGCGCGGGCCTCGGTCATCAACTGGTCGTCAGGCAGCGCCTTCCAGATCAGGCCCCAGTCCTCGGCCTGTTTCGCGGGCAAGGGTTGTGCGGTCAGCGCCAGCCCCTTGGCGCGCGCCTCGCCCAACAGGCGTGGCAGGTGCCACGAGCCACCGGTATCGGGGATCAGCCCCACCTTGGCAAAGGACTGGATGAACTTGGCGCTTTCGCCCGCCAGCACGATGTCACAGGCCAGCGCGATATTGGCGCCCGCGCCCGCGGCTACGCCGTTGACAGCGCAGATCACCGGGAAATCGAGCGAGCGGATGAGCCGCACCAAAGGCGCATAAAAGGTGCGCACCGTATAGCCCAGATCGGGTGGGCCATCCATTTTCGACGGATCGCGGTCGCCCAGGTCCTGACCGGCGCAGAACCCGCGCCCGGCCCCGGTGAGCAGCACCGCACGGGCGCCATTGTCGCGCGCAGCCTCCAGCGCGGCGCGCAGCGCCAGGTGCATCTCGTCGGTGAAGCTGTTCAGCCGATCCGGGCGGTTCAGCGTGATTTCCACCCAGTTCCCATGATCTTGCGCAAGAATCGTATCGCTCATCTCCGCCCCGCTTTGCGAATGTTTCAACAACCATCTTGCATAAACCGAACGGTTGGTCAATAAATTCTTCGCAATTGATTCTCGACCGGTGGAGGCGGAGCGATGGGCAAGAACGAGGTGGTGTCGGTAAGGCGCGAGGGCGATATCGCCTGGGTCGAGATCGACAGCCCGCCGGTCAACGCAACCTCGACCCCGGTGCGTGCGGGGCTGGCCCGTGCGGTGGCCGAGGTGCAGGGCGCGCGGGTCGCGATCCTGACCTGCGCCGGCCGCACCTTTGTCGCCGGTGGCGACATGACCGAGTTCGACCGCCCCGCCGAGGAGCCGCATCTGCCCGACGTGGTGCAGATGATCGAGGACAGCGAAACACCCTTTGTCGCGGCAATGCATGGCACCGTTCTGGGCGGCGGGTTCGAGATCGCGCTGGTCTGCGCCTGGCGCATCGCCACGCCCGGCACCAAATTCGGCCTGCCCGAGGTCAATGTGGGCCTGATCCCCGGCGCGGGCGGCACCCAACGCGCGCCGCGCCTGATCGGGATGCAGGCGGCCATCGACATGGCCTGTTCGGGCAAGATGCTGGGCGCCGAGAAAATGCTGGCGCTGGGAGGGCTCGACCAGATTGCCGAGGGCGATCTGCGGGCCGCCGCACAGGCTTTTGCCAATGATCTGCCGCCGCGCCCGGAAAAGACCCGGCTGCGGCAGGTAAAGGCACTGGACCCCGAGACACTTGCCGAGACCAAACGCGCCCTGACCAATGCGGCCAAAGGCCGTGCCGCACCGCTGCACAATCTCAACGCGCTGCAATGGGCCGCCCTGCCCTTTGACCAGGGCCAGCCGCGCGAACGCGCCCTGCATCTGAAATTGCGCCAGTCCGACGAAAGCCGCGCCCTGCGCTATGCCTTCTTTGCCGAGCGCCTTGTCGCCCGACCCGATGCCATCGCCGGGGTCGCGCCGCGCGATCTGAGCCGCGTTGCCATTGTTGGCGGCGGGCTGATGGGCGCCGGGATCGCCATGGCCTGCCTGAGCGGCGGTCTGTCAGTTACCGTCATCGAACGTGATGCAGCAGCAGCCCAGGCGGCGCAGGAACGGGTTGCCGGGCTGGTCGCGGCGGGCGTCAAGCGCGGCAAGATCAGCCCCACCGCCGAGGCCGACATGCTGGCCCGGCTCGCCACCACCGACACCTATGCCGATGCCGCCAGTGCCGATCTGGCCATCGAGGCGGTGTTCGAAGATCTGGACGTCAAGCGCGCGGTGTTTGCTGATCTGGCCGCCGTGATGCGCCCCGATGCCATTCTGGCCACCAATACCTCTTACCTCGATCCGCAACTGATCTTTGCCGGTATCCCCAACCCCGCGCGCTGTCTGGGCCTGCATTTCTTCAGCCCCGCACATGTGATGAAGCTGCTCGAAATCGTCAAAACCCCCGATACCACGCCCGAAGTGCTGGCCACCGGCTTTGCCCTGGGCAAGCGGCTGCGCAAGGTCTCGGTCCTGTCGGGCATTTGCGATGGGTTCATCGGCAACCGGATGCTGGCCGCCTATCGGCGCGAGGCGGAGTACCTGCTGGCCGACGGCGCGCTGCCGCATGAGGTGGACGCCGCGATGCGGGCGCAGGGGCTGCCAATGGGGCCGTTCGAGTTGCAGGATCTGACCGGGCTGCAGATTGCCTGGGCCAACCGCAAGCGGCAGGCCGACACCCGCGACCCCGCCGAGCGCTACGAGCGCATCGCCGATACGCTCTGCGAGAAGGACCGGCAGGGTCAGCGCAGCGGCAAGGGCTGGTACCGATACTCCGAAGGATCGCGTTCTCCGGAACGCGACCCCGAGGTCGAGGCGCTGATCATCGACTACTCGGCCAAACGGGGCATCACCCGTCGCCCGTTCAGCGCCGAAGAGATCGCCCAGCGCCTGCTGGCGGTGCTTGCCAACGAAGGTGCGCGAATCGTTTCCGAAGGCATCGCCGAGCGCGCCGAGGATGTCGATATGGTGCAACTGCATGGATACGGTTTTCCCCGGCACCGGGGCGGGCCGATGCATCTGGCTCGGATGCAGGGCTGGAAAAAAACAATTGAAATCATGGAGTTGGTTGCCACCGAAAGCCCCGGATCGTGGGTCTTGGCGACAGGGGGAAACCCATCAGCAGAAATCTAACCGCCGTTGATGGTTACAAAAAGGACCATTAACGCATTCTCGACTCACGTTTTCAGGGAGGAGTAAAACCCATGAAACTGACCAAACTCAGCACCCTTCTGGCCTCGGCGGCGATGGCCGTCAGCGGCACCATCGCGATGGCAGCGGATTACACGCTGACCATCTCCAGCTGGGCGCCCCCGACCCACGGCATCAACGCGATGATGTGGCCCAAATTCGTCGAGATGATCGAAGAAGCCACCGACGGTCAGGTCACCGCCGAGCTGAAGCTGGGCATCGCCCCACCGCCCGCTCAGATGGACCTGATCCAGGACGGCGCGGCCGATCTGTCGATCGTCTTCCACGGCTACCAGCCGGGCCGGTTCGTGGGCTACAAGCTGATCGAGTTGCCGGGTTACGAAGGCTCGGCCGAGGCCGCCTCGGTCGCCTATTGGCGCGCCCATGAGCAGTATCTCGGCAAGGCCGACGAGCATCGCGGCGTCAAGCTGATCGCCCTGCACACCCATGGTCCCGCACAGCTGCACTCGACCACTCCGGTAACCGAAATGAGCCAGATCGCAGGTCTCAAGGTGCGTATCCCCGGCGGTGTCGGTGGCGATGTGGGCACCGCCCTGGGTGCCACCGGCATTCAGGTTCCGGCCCCAAAGGTCTATGAAACGCTCGCCTCCAAGGCCGCCGATGGCGTGGTGATGCCGTTCGAGTCGCGCAAAGGTTTCAAGCTGACCGAGGTTGCCCAGAACGTCTATGAGATGCCCGGCGGCCTCTATCGCGGCTCCTTTGCCTTCATCATGAACGAAGATACCTTTGCCGACCTGCCCGAGGACATCCAGAAGGCGCTGGAGGAAAAGGTGTTCGGCGAGCCGCTGAGCCGTGAGATCGGCAAGATCTGGGACGAGATCGACGCCATTGGCCGCGCCGAGACCGAGGCAACCGCCGGCAACGCGATCAACGCTGCCTCGACCGCCGATCTTGAGAAGTTCGCCGCCATCGCCGCCGAGGTGCGCGAAAAGGTGATTGCCGAGGTCGCCGCCACCGGCGTCGACGCGCAGGCCGCCTATGACCTGATCAAATCGGAAATGGCCGCGAACTGAGCCTTTTCACCGGGGCGGCGGCCACCGCCGCCCCAGCCAGCCCGCCGGAGGAACCCATGACGTCCCTGATCCGGCTTGCCCGCCACGCCAGCTTTGCGCCTGTGCTGGTGGCCTGCCTTGCCCTCTTCATCCTGATGGTGATGACCTTCTGCGACGTGATCCTCAGATCCGTCCTGAACGCGCCCATCGAGGCCGCGACCGAACTGACCCGCATCCTGATGGCGGTTCTGGTGTTTTCGGTCCTTCCCATCATCTCGGTCAACAACGGCCAGATCGCCGTCGACCTGACCGACGGAATCTTTCACCGCCTGCGCCTGGACCGGATCCGCGACGGGCTGATCCATCTGGTCAGCGGCATTATGCTCTACTGGCCAATGAGCAGCGTCTGGGTGCTGGCCGAGCGGTCGCGCAACTATGGTGACGTGACCGAGTATCTGGCGATCCCCACCTATATCGTGGGTTGGTTCATCGCCATTTCGGTGGGTGTCAGCGCGGTTGCGCTGATCGTGACCGGTCTCATGCATCTCTTTGCTCCCCGCCTGCTTTCGGAGGCCCTGAAATGACTGCCGCACTGATCGGTTTTGCACTTGTCCTGGTGCTGGTGCTGCTGCGCCTACCCATCGTCTTTGCCATGGGTCTGGTCGGCACGCTGGGCTTTGCCTATGAGCGCGGCGGCTCGATCCTGGATGAACGCGGGCTCAAGGCCGCGATGTCCATGGTGGGCCGCCAGGTGATGGATACCGCGCAGGATTACGGCCTGAGCGTGGTGCCGCTGTTCATCCTGATGGGCCTTTTCGTCAACAAGGGCGGCATGGCGCGCGAGCTTTATGCGGTGTCGAACGCCTTCATGGGCCATTTCCGGGGTGGCATCGCCATGGCAACGGTTGCCGCCTGTGGTGGCTTCTCGGCCATCTGCGGTTCGTCGCTGGCAACTGCGGCCACCATGTCCAAGGTCGCGATGCCGGAAATGCGCCGTTACGGCTATACTGACGAGCTGTCGACCGCGTCCATCGCGGCGGGCGGCACGCTGGGCATTCTGATCCCGCCTTCGGTCATTCTGGTGATCTATGGGTTGTTGACCGAAACCTCGATCGGCAAGCTGTTCATGGCGGGAATCATTCCGGGTATCCTGGGCATCCTGTTCTATCTCTTTGCCGTGCGCTGGACCGTCTGGCGCAATCCTGCGGCGGGTCCCGCGGGCGAGCGCGCGGGCTGGGGCCAGCGTATCCGCGCGCTGGGGTCGGTCTGGGCGGTGCTCTTGCTGTTCTTCCTGGTGATCGGCGGACTTTATGGCGCCTTCGACTTTCACCCGCTGAACCTGACTTTTTCGCCGACCGAGGCCGCAGGCATGGGCGCTGCGGGCGCCTTTCTGATCGCTCTCTTTCGGGGCGGGCTGACGGTTGGGTCGACCTTTGACGTGCTGAAAGAGACCAGTTTCACCGCCGCGTCGCTCTTTTCGGTGCTGATCGGGGCGCAGGTGTTTTCCAACTTCATCAACCTCGCCGGCCTGCCCGAGGCGCTGATCGCCATGGTCACCGCCTACGATGTGGCGCCGTTCGTGGTGATCCTGATGATCCTCGGCATCTACATCATCCTGGGCTGCGTGTTCGAATCGCTGTCGATGCTGTTGCTCACCGTGCCGATCTTCTTTCCGCTGGTCACCTCGCTCGGCTATGATCCGATCTGGTTCGGCATCGTGGTTGTGGTGGTGACAGAGATCAGCCTGATCACCCCGCCCGTGGGCCTCAATGTGTTCATCCTCAAGGGCGTGGTGGGCGATGTGTCGACCGGCACGATCTTTCGCGGAGTGACCCCGTTCTGGATCGCAGACATCTTCCGGCTGGCACTGATCGTGCTGGTGCCGGTGGTTGTGCTCTACCTGCCCCAGCAGATGGGCGCGATGGGCCACTGACCCCTGATCCGCCGGGCCGAAAGGTCCGGCGGTTTTCTTTTGTGCCCCCTACTATGGTGGAATTTTATTGACCGACCGTTCGGTCACGAATACGATCATACACAATCACGCCCCCGACCGGTTAGACTGGCGGGCGACAGGAACAGGAGACTGCCATGGCCCTTCAACAGATTTCCAGCTTTGCCGCCGGCCAGTGGGTCGCGCCCGGCGCAGGCGCCCGCACCATCGCCTCGGCCATCACCGGTGCACCGATCGCCAGCGCGGGCAATGACGCGCTCGATGTTCTGGCGATTCTCGATCATGCCCGCAACACAGGCGGCCCCGCCCTGCGCAAACTGGGGTTCCATGACCGCGCCCGCTTGATCAAGGCGTTGGGTCAGGCGCTGACTGCCCGCAAGCAAGAGCTTTACGCCGCCAGTTTCGACACCGGCGCCACCCAGTCCGACCACCTGATCGACATCGACGGCGGCATTGGCACCATGTTCGTCTTCGCCTCCAAAGGCCGGCGCGAAATGCCGGACGGGCAGATCTATCTGGACGGCGAGGTGGAACAGCTGAGCCGCAATGGCACCTTCCTGGGCCAGCACGTCTGCACCCCGCTGCAAGGGGTGGCGGTGCATATCAACGCCTTCAACTTCCCTGTCTGGGGCATGCTGGAGAAGCTCGCCCCCACCCTGTTGGCCGGTGTCCCCTCGATCGTGAAGCCCGCCACCAACAGCTGCTATGTCACCGAACTGGCGGTCAGGATCATGCTGGAGGCCGACATTCTGCCCGCGGGCGCCCTGCAACTGGTGTCTGGTGGATTGGGCGACATGCTCGACCATCTGGACTGCCAGGATGTGGTCAGCTTTACCGGTTCCGCCGATACCGCGCTGAAACTGCGCTCGAACCCGGTGATCCTGCAAAACTCGGTGCGTTTCGTGGCCGAACAGGACAGCCTCAATGCCTCGATCCTTGGCCCCGATGCGGAACCCGGCACGCCCGAGTTCGACCTGTTCATCAAGGAGGTCGCGCGCGAGATGACCACCAAGGCTGGGCAGAAATGCACCGCGATCCGCCGCATCATCGCACCGCAGCCGCGTGTCGAGGCGGTGATCGAGGCGCTGAGCGCGCGCCTGTCCAAAACCGTGATCGGCGACCCGCGCGACGAGGCCACCCGCATGGGCGCGCTGGTGTCGGGCGGGCAAAAGGCCGATGTGCTGGCCAAGGCCGCGATCATCGGGCAAGAGGCCGAGCAGGTGTTCACCATGGATCCCGGCCTGTCGGGCGATCTGGCCAACGGTGCCTTTGTGCCGCCGATGCTGTTCCACTGCGCCGACCCCGACCGCGCCCAGCGCGTGCACGATACCGAGGCATTCGGCCCGGTCTCGACCGTCATGGGTTATCGCGACATGGATCATGCGGTGGCGCTGGCCAATCGCGGCGGCGGCTCGCTGGTGACCTCGCTGATCACCCATGACGCCGATGTGGCGCGCGATGTGGTGATGGGCGCGGGCGCCTTTCACGGGCGCATCTACATCAACAACCGCGACTCGATGAAGGAGTCGACCGGTCACGGCTCGCCCCTGCCCCATATGGTGCATGGCGGCCCCGGCCGCGCCGGCGGTGGCGAGGAGATGGGCGGCGTGCGCGGCGTGAAGCATTACATGCAGCGCACCGCCGTTCAGGGCTCGCCCGAGATGCTGGCCCGGATCGGCGGCAAATGGGTGCCCGGCGCGACCGAGGTCGCAGGCCCCGCACATCCCTTTACCCGCCGCTATACCGAGCTGTCGATTGGCGAGACGCTGAACACCGCGTCGCGCACCGTAACCATGGACGATATCGAACATTTCGCCCATTTCACCGGCGACACCTTCTATGCCCATATGGATGACGCCGCCGCCAAGCGGAACCCGTTCTTTCCGGGTCGGGTCGCACATGGCTATCTGTTGCTCAGCTTTGCCGCCGGTCTGTTCGTCGAGCCGAACGAAGGCCCGGTGCTGGCCAATACCGGGCTGGACGGTCTGCGCTTCATGAAGCCGGTTTCGGCCGGGGACAGCATCAAGGTGCGCCTCTCGGTCAAGGCCAAGACCCGCCGCACCGATGAATATGGCGAAGTGCGCTGGCACGTGACGCTGACCAATCAGGATGACGAGCAGGTCGCGGAATACGAGTTGCTGACCATGAACGCCTATTGAGCGCCTGGCCCTGCCGGACCCCCGGCAGGGCCTTCAAAATCCGATTCTCTTCCGTGGGAGAACGGCTTAGACTGAAATCATGACGAACAAGATTTCCTGGTTCGAGACCGCGGCGTTGCGGCTCGCCGATCCCCAGAATCAAAGGGTCTGGTCCATTATCGTTTCGCTCTTCGGCGATCTGGCGCGGCGCCCCGGCGACCTTCTGTCCGGCGGCGCGCTGACCCGGATCATCATACCCATGGGGATCAAACCCGAGGCGATCCGGGTCGCGCTGCACCGCCTGCGCAAGGACGGATGGATCGACAGCAACCGCGAGGGGCGTACTTCGGTCCATTTCCTCACCGATTATGGCCGCACCCAGTCTGACCGGGTCACGCCCCGGATCTACACCCGCGCACCCGAGGTGCCACAGGAATGGCACATCCTGATCGCCGAGGATGGCAGCGGCGCGCAAACCCTGAACGAGATGCTGCTGACCGATACCTATATCGGCCTTGGCCGTCTTGTCGCATTGGGATCGGGTCCTGTACCGGGGGATTGCGAGGATCTGGCCGGGTTCGACGTGACCGCGCGCGCCATTCCCGATTGGATGCAGACCCGGCTCTATCCCGCAGAACTGGGCGCGGCCTGTGCCAGTCTGCATCAGGATTGTGCGGTGGTGAATGCGTCGGCCCGGCCGCCGCACCTGTCACCGCTCCAGATCGCGACCCTGCGCACGCTGCTGGTCCACCGGTGGCGGCGGGTGGCGCTGCGGCATCCCGATCTGCCAACGGTTTTCCAGCCCCCCGGATGGATGGGCCCCGCCTGTCGTGACCAGGTCTTTGCCCTGCTCGACACATTGCCCCTGCCCCGGCTGGCCGATCTGAACCGGGCGGATTGACCTTACGGCAGACTGTCCACATCCGGCGCGAATCCGCTAGGCTTCACAAAGGCAACGACCGGAGGCCGGACAGGATGACAACGCGCGAAACGGACATTTTGATTGTCGGGGCGGGGTTTTCCGGGCTGATCATGGCGATGGAGGCCCGCAAACGCGGCCTTGCCCGGATCGACATACTGGAAAAGGCCGATGATATCGGCGGCACCTGGCGCGAGAACACCTATCCCGGGGTGGCCTGTGATGTCCCCTCGCATCTTTATTCCATGGCAAGCCACCCGAACCCGGGCTGGTCCACCGCCTATGCGGGCGGCGGCGAGATACAGACCTATCTGCAAAGGGTGGCCCGCGACGAAAACCTGTACGACCTCTGTCATTTCGGTCAGACCCTGCGCGCGGCCCGCTGGGACGGCGCACGCTGGCAGGTCGAAACCAATGAGGGACAGAACTGGTCGGCGCGCTTCCTGATCTCGGCCATAGGCGCACTGCATGTACCGAACATCCCCATGCTGCCCGGCGCCGACAGCTTTCCCGGCCCGGCCTTCCACTCGGCCCAGTGGGATCATGCTGTCGAACTGACAGGCAAGCGGATAGCAGTTGTCGGCACCGGCGCCTCGGCAGTGCAATTCGTGCCCGAGATTGCCCCCAAGGCCGCCCAGGTCAGCATCTTTCAGCGCACACCACCCTATGTCCTGCCCCGACCTGATGGGCCAATTGCCCCCTGGGTGCGGCGGCTTTATGCTCGTCTGCCGCTGTTGCCACGTATCCGCCGCGCCCTGATCTATGCGGTGTTCGAATTCCGCCATGCGGTGTTTCGCGGCAAGCCGAGGGCCGTCGATTTTGCCATGCGCATGTGGCAAAAGGCGCTGACCGATGCCATCCCCGACCCCGAGGAACAGGCTAGGCTGACCCCGCCCTATCGCATCGGCTGCAAACGCATCCTCAGTTCCAACGACTGGTACCCGACCCTGGCCCGTGACAATGTCCAGGTGATCCCCCACGGCGTGGCGCGGATCGAGGGCGACACGCTGATCGCCGCCGACGGCACCCGGGTTCACGCCGATGTTCTGATCTGGGGCACCGGGTTCCACGTCACCGACGCCGCCGAGCGGCTGGACATCACCGGACCTGACGGGCTGACCATCCGCGAGGCTTGGTCAGATGGCATGTCCGCGCATCTGGGCACTTCGGTCGCCGGCTTCCCCAACTTCTTTGTCCTGCTCGGGCCGCACACCGGGTTGGGCCACAACTCCGTCGTGCTGATGATCGAGGCGCAGGTCGAACATATCGGACGGCTGTTGGATGCCATGCAGAAACGGCATCTGACCACGATCTCGCCGAAACCACAGGCACAGGCCGCGTTTGAAGCCGAAATGCAGGAGCGATTGACAGACTCGGTCTGGCAGTCAGGCGGCTGTTCCTCGTGGTATCAGGACAGCAGCGGCCGCAACACCACACTGTGGCCCGGCACGGTTGGCGAATATCGCAAACGCATGGCTGGCGCCGGGATCGAACAGTATCTAACCTCGCCCCCGTCGCATAGCTGATCCCGAGGCCACCATGTCCACCCTGCTTTTGCTCGTCTGCCTGATCCTTGCCGCGATTGCCGTCGGGCTTGTCCTGGGATGGATCCAGACACGCAGGCTCACGCGGATGGGCGCGGCCCTGGTCCCGCAGACGGGACAGATTGAACAGGTCGACGGCGGCGCGATCCACTATGTCGAGGCAGGCGACCCATCGAAACAGACGCTGGTGATGATCCATGGCCTCTCCGGCCAGTTGCAGCATTTCACCTATAGCCTGGTGGATCGGCTGGCACAGGATCACCACGTGATCGCACTCGACCGGCCCGGCTGCGGCTATTCCACGCGCGAGAGTGCCGCGCTTGCCGCCCTGCCCGAACAGGCGCGGATGATCGGCGCCTTTCTGGATGCCAAGGGTGTCGAGTACCCGGTACTGATCGGTCATTCGCTGGGCGGTGCGGTGGCGCTGGCCATGGCGCTCGACCGGCCGCGCAAGCTGGCCGGGCTGGCGCTTCTCTGTCCCCTGACCCATCACATGGGGTCGACCCCGCCAGTATTCCGGCCGCTGGAGCTGCGCACCGAATGGCTGCGCCGTCTGATCGGCCATACCATTGCAGTGCCGATGGCCAAATGGACCGCTGACAAGACGCTGGAACAGGTGTTTGCCCCAGAAGCCTGCCCCGAGGATTTCCTGGACCGAGCCGGAGGCGCGCTGGGTCTGAAACCGCAGGCCTTCATCACCGCGTCCGAGGATGTGGTCGCCGCAGACGCAGCAATCGTGGCCCAAGCCAAACGCTATGCCAAGCTGGATGTGCCCGGCGCGATCCTGTTCGGCGCCGAAGACCCGATCCTGCTGCCAACCCAGCACGGGGTGCCGATGAAGAAATTTGGCCTGCGGTGCGAGGTGCTGCCGGGACGCGGCCATATGCTGCCGATCACCGCGCCTGATGAATGCGAGGAATTCATTCGCGGTGTCTCGATCTCGACCCGCGTGCCCGCGACACTACGCGGCTAGGCCGAGCCGGCCGGTGATATAGGCGTCGATGCGCGCAACCTGCCCGGGCTCCAGCCGCAGGCCCAGTTTGGTGCGTCGCCACAGGAAATCCTCGGCCCCGCGCACCCATTCGTGGTCCATTGCCCAGTCAAGCTCGCGCGCCGTGATGGTGGCGCCGAATGCTTCGCCCAGATCATTGGCGGTGACCGCGTCGCCCAGCACGGACGCCACCTCGGTGCCATAGGTCCGTACCAGCCGCATCGCCCAGGCCTCGGTCAGAAACGGGTATTGCTGTCGCAACCGATCGCGCAAATCTGTCACGCCATCGACCGGAAAATCGCCGCCCGGCAGGGGTTTGCCCGCCGTCCAGTCCCCGGACAGGCCCGGAAAGAACGGCGCGATCTTCTCCATCGCCGATTCCGCCAGCCGCCGGTATGTCGTGATCTTGCCGCCAAAGACGTTGAGCACAGGCGCACCGCCCGAGCGATCCACCTTCAGCACATAGTCCCGCGTTGCCGCCGTGGCCGAGGTGGCCCCATCGTCATAAAGCGGACGAACGCCGGAATAGGTCCAAACGACATCCTCGACGCTCAGTTGGCGCTTGAAATACTGCGAGGCGAAGCGCAACAGGTAATCCCGCTCACCCTCGGTGCAGACCGGCCGCGCGTCGGCGTCGGTGTGCTCCTGGTCGGTGGTCCCGATCAGGGTGAAATCCTCCTCATAGGGAATGGCGAAGATGATCCGCCCGTCGGTGCCCTGGAAGAAATAGCATTTGTCGTGGTCGAACAGCCGCTTGGTCACGATATGACTGCCGCGCACCAGCCTGACCTTTTCAGAGGAATTCAGCCGCAGCGCGCCGTGGATCAGGTCGCCCACCCATGGCCCGCCCGCGTTGACCAGCATCCGCGCCTTGACCTGGAATGTGTCGCCGCTGGCCCGGTCCTCCAGCGTGACGGTCCAGTGATCGCTGGCGCGTTCCGCCGACACCACACGGGTTCGGGTCATGATCCGCGCGCCGCGCGCCTCGGCGTCGCGGGCGTTCAGGACCACAAGGCGCGCATCCTGGATCCAGCAATCCGAGTATTCATAAGCCTTCTGGAACCGCTCCTGCAACGCCGTGCCCGCGGGATCGCTGGACAGGTCCAGCGTCCGCGTCCCCGGCAGGATCTGCCGCCCGCCCAGATGGTCGTACATGAACAGTCCCAAACGGATCAGCCAGGCGGGTCGCCGCCCCTTCATCCAGGGCATGATCGCGGACAACAGGCGCGAGGTGGGCGTGTCATTCTCGAACCGCATATCACGATGATAAGGCAGGACAAAACGCATCGGCCAGCTGATATGCGGCATCGCGCGCAGCAGCACCTCGCGCTCGATCAGCGCCTCGCGCACCAGGCGGAATTCGAAATACTCCAGATACCGCAACCCGCCATGAAACAGCTTGGTCGAAGCCGAGGAGGTGGCCGAGGCCAGATCGTTCATCTCGGCCAGTCCGACCGACAGGCCGCGCCCCGCCGCATCGCGCGCGATGCCGCAGCCGTTGATGCCGCCCCCGATCACAAACAGATCGTAGATTTCGCCCTGACCTTCAGCCATCCGATTGTTCCGCAACAAGAATTTCCGTTTGCCCCTGCCGCGCCCGTGCGATGAACTGTTCTGGCGGCGGCCGGTCCGTCACCACATAGTCCAGCTCGGCCACATCGCAGATCCGGATCGGCGCGGCGATGTCGAACTTGGACCCGTCACAGACCAGGATCCGGGTGCGCGCATTGCGCAGGATCGCGCGGGCGACCGAAACCTCGCGCGCATCAAAATCGAGGATCGCCCCATCGGCATCCATGGCCGAGGCGCCGATGACGGCAAAATCGACCTTGTAGCGCGAGATGAACTCGACCGCGTCCTCGCCCACGATGGCGCCGTCGCTCTGCCGCACCGCGCCGCCGACCAGCACCAGTTCTTTTGGCCGCGTTCCGATCAGAGCGTTTATAATGTTGATATTGTTCGACAAAACCATCAATCCGCTATGCCCGGACAGCGCCCGAGCGACCTGTTCCGTCGAGGTTCCGATGTTCAGTGTGACCGAGCTTTCGTCCGGGATCAGGGTCGCAGCCAGCGCGCCCATCGCCTCTTTCTGCCGGAGGTTCAACATGCGCCGCGCGCCGTATTCGCGGCTGGAGGCAGTGTCGACATGCACTGCTCCGCCATGGGTCCGCTTGAGCAGACCGCGGCCATGGAGCTCTCGCAGATCGGCGCGGATGGTCTGGCTGCTGACACCAAAATGGGCGGTCAGTTCCTCGACACTGAGGCGCGCCTTGGCTTTGAGTTGACTGAGAATCTGGTCTTGTCGACTTTCCGCATCCATACCGGGTCTCCTTGCCTGACCGGGTTAGCAGGCAAAGAGTGGATTGTCACTCACTTTGCTTTCTTTTTCTTTCGATTTTTGCGATTGTGAAAGAAAGTTGTGCAGATTCTCGCCATTCTGCCGCCTTGAATCCCTGTGCGGACCGCAAAACGAAAGTCTCGCCAACTCGGGTGACAACATGCGGTCGCAGCGGGGCCAGGCCTGATTGCACCGCGAATTAACCGTTTTGTACCTGGGCCCGAGGGGCAATTGACCGTTTTGTACAGGGGCTGGACCTCGCGTAGGGTGGGCAGTTCTGCCCACCGCCCGGTCGCATCAACCATCGGTTAACCGGTTTCCCCGATTCTGATCCCATGCCCAATTACCGCCGCGCCCGGGCCACCGGGGCCAGCTACTTCTTCACCCTCGCCCTGGCCGACCGGTCGTCCACGCTCTTGATCGAGCGGATCGACGACCTGCGCCATGCCTATGCCCTGACCATCCGCGAGGCACCGATTGTCTGCGAAGCCTTCGTCGTTCTGCCCGACCACCTGCACGCGGTCTGGACCCTGCCGCCGGGCGACAGCGCGTTTTCGGAACGCTGGCGCAAGATCAAACACCGGTTCTCGCGGGCGGTGGGCAGAACTGCCCACCCTACAAACCTGTCCGTCAGCAAGCGCGCAAAACGGGAATGCGGGGTCTGGCAGAGACGGTTCTGGGAACATGTGATCCGCGACGAGGACGATTTCCGGCGCCATGTGGAATATTGCTGGGGCAATCCGGTCAAACACGGGCTTGCGGCGCGGGCGGTGGATTGGCCGTTTTCAACGATCCACCGCGACATCCGGTTGGGCCGGGTCGATGCGCAATGGGTTGGTCCCCCGACCGAAGGCAGGTTCGGCGAGTAACGTAGGGTGGGCAGTTTGCCCACCGGCGCGTTGGTTGAGTGGCACCGTAGGGTGGGCAGTTTGCCCACCCATGCAGCGGGTGGAGGTAGTATTCGATGGTGGGATGGTGGGCAGGACTGCCCACCCTACGCTTGCTGCAACTCCAAAAATGCTCAAATGGAATGCACTTGCGGGATTCGCCTTGCATCAAAAGCCAACTCTTTTGTGGTGTAGAAAACAACGCGTCCATGCTCATCGACTTTAGAGGTGTCATTATCAAAATACGACCGAGTGTCTATTTCAAAGTCAATAAGCACCGTTCCGATACTGAAAGGCAAATCGTGTGACGTCACTGTTACTCCAGCTTGCAGGGTTCCGAATGGAGAGGTGAAAAACATCTTTCTTCCAAGATTTTCTTTTTGCTTCGGTTCGGCAGGCCAACAACAATAAGGAGTTACTGACAAGTCCACCGAGCCGCGCGCCTCTTTCGGTAACTCGACTTCTGTTTTTGACAGAACAACTGCGATGCAAACCATAAAGTCTTCGATGGAACTGTTGATCCTATCACTTTCAAACAAAGTCTCTATACTCTGCCAAGCTTCTTCGATGGAAAAAACTGCCTTTCCCCCCAACAAAGTCGACAGTTTTGTGACGACTCGAAAAAAGAAAGCTTCATCAACGCACTGGACCCACTCTGGGTACTTATCATTTGGATCGGCGAACCAGCTTTTTACCTTTTTCTTAAGCTCCTTTCTGGAGTAGCCCAGTGCTGAATTCAGGTCATGGTCTGAAAACATGTCAGGCTGCGATATGAGCCAGGGTTTGAACCACCACGGACAAGGCCCAATTGGTCCCAGAAATGGCTTGTTGATGGGATTGTCACTTTTAAAAAAATAGAAGAAGGCGCACTGGCTGAATATCCTCGTCGCCAAATCGTATGTGGTGCCGCGGTTGCGTTTGGGGTGGGCTATAAAGTCTCCTACTTCTCGCGCAAACCCAACGGCACTATCGCGCTTGCCCACCAAATACGCTTGGCAATCTCCGTCGTTGTATGTTCCTTTTCGAATGCGTTCTACTACACTCCTCCTGACACTCACCGCCCCCGCCTCTTCACATTCCCGCCCCGCTGCCCCGGCCTGCCCGCCGTACTCCGTCCCTTGGACCGGACCGCCTCCTCTGATGCCTTCTCGACCGCCCATTGCCGGGCCATGGGGTCGTCTGACACCGCCAGATCGACCGCTTCCAGACGCTTGATCTCGTCGCGCAACCGCGCGGCCTCTTCGAATTCGAGGTTCTCGGCGGCCTTGCGCATGTCGCTGCGCAGACCGTCCAGCACCGCCTCGAGATTGCCGCCATGCAGCGGTTTGTCGATCTTGGCCGTCACGCGGGACATGTCGGTGTCGCCCTTGTAGAGCCCGGCCAGCACGTCCTCGACATTCTTCTTCACCGTGGCGGGGGTGATCCCGTGTTCCTCGTTATAGGCGATCTGCTTGGCGCGGCGGCGGTCGGTTTCGGCCAGCGCGCGTTCCATGCTGCCGGTGATGCGGTCGGCATACATGATGACGCGGCCATCGGCGTTGCGGGCGGCGCGGCCGATGGTCTGGATCAGCGAGGTTTCCGAGCGCAGGAAGCCTTCCTTGTCCGCGTCGAGAATGGCGACGAGGCCGCATTCGGGGATATCCAGCCCCTCGCGCAGCAGGTTGATGCCCACCAGCACGTCAAAGGCGCCCAGGCGCAGGTCGCGCAGGATCTCGATCCGTTCGATCGTGTCGATGTCGGAATGCATGTAGCGGACGCGGATGCCCTGTTCGTGCAGATATTCGGTCAGATCCTCGGCCATGCGTTTGGTCAGCGTGGTGACAAGGGTGCGGTAACCCTGGGCCGCGACGCGGCGCACCTCGTCCAGCAGGTCGTCGACCTGCATGCTGACGGGGCGGATTTCGACCTGCGGGTCGAGTAGGCCGGTGGGGCGGATCACCTGTTCGGTAAAGACGCCGCCCGATTGCTCCATCTCCCAGGACGCGGGCGTGGCCGAGACAAAGACCGATTGCGGGCGCATGGCATCCCATTCCTCGAACTTGAGGGGACGGTTGTCCATGCAGCTGGGCAGGCGGAAGCCGTGTTCGGCCAGCGTGAACTTGCGCCGGTAGTCGCCCCGGTACATGCCGCCGATCTGCGGCACGGAGACGTGGGATTCGTCGGCAAAGACGATGGCATGGTCGGGGATGAATTCGAACAGTGTCGGCGGCGGTTCGCCGGGCGCGCGGCCGGTGAGGTAGCGCGAATAGTTCTCGATCCCGTTGCAGACGCCGGTGGCCTCGAGCATTTCCAGATCGAAATTGGTTCGCTGTTCGAGGCGTTGCGCCTCCAGGAGCTTGCCCTCGCCCACCAGCTGGTCCAGCCGCTGGCGCAGCTCTTTCTTGATGCCGATGATGGCCTGCTGCATCGTCGGTTTCGGCGTGACGTAGTGCGAGTTGGCGTAGACGCGGATCTGGTCGAACGTGTCGGTTTTCTGGCCAGTGAGGGGGTCGAACTCGGTGATCGCCTCCAGCTCCTCGCCGAAGAAGGAGAGTTTCCAGGCGCGGTCTTCGAGGTGGGCGGGCCAGATCTCCAGGCTGTCGCCACGCACGCGGAAGCTGCCACGCTGGAACGCCTGATCGTTGCGGCGGTATTGCTGGCTCACCAGATCGGCGATGATGTGGCGCTGGTCGTAATTGCCGCCAACCTTGAGGTCCTGGGTCATGGCGCCATAGGTCTCGACCGAGCCGATACCGTAGATGCAGGACACCGAGGCGACGATGATCACATCGTCGCGTTCGAGCAGAGCGCGCGTGGCCGAGTGGCGCATGCGGTCGATCTGCTCGTTGATCTGGCTTTCCTTTTCTATGTAGGTGTCCGAGCGCGCCACATAGGCCTCGGGCTGGTAATAGTCGTAATAGCTGACGAAGTATTCGACCGCGTTATCGGGGAAGAAGCCCTTGAATTCGCCATACAACTGCGCCGCCAGCGTCTTGTTGGGGGCAAGGATGATGGCGGGGCGCTGGGTCTCCTCGATCACCTTGGCCATGGTGAAGGTCTTGCCCGTACCGGTGGCGCCCAAGAGGACCTGGTTGCGCTCACCCTCGTTGACGCCCTGCGAGAGTTCCGCGATGGCGGTGGGCTGGTCGCCGGCCGGCTGGAACTCGGTCTGCATGACAAAGCGGCGGCCGCCTTCGAGCTTGGGGCGCGCCTTTACCTCGGGCGCGGGGGCATGCATCAGCGCCTCGGACTTGTCGGAATGGGCATAGGGCATCGGGGGGATTCCTTTCGCCCCCGATCTTGGTCTGTTTTTGTTCCGGTTCAAGAGGGCACGACCGGCTGATGTCGGAAACTGGCATCAGGCGCCGCTGCCTGCCACCTTGAGCCGGTGCACTGTTCCATGCGACAGTTGTTTCACGCTTACGGTCCCGCCATGCAAAAAGGGAAGAGGCGCACATGCAGCGGCCAAAGACGCGATATACCAAGGCTGGCGATGTCTGGCTGGCCTATCAGGTGGTTGGCGAGGGTCCGGTCGATCTGGTCTATGCCAGCGGCTGGCTGCACAACATCGATATCATCTGGGAACATCCCGCCTATCGCCGGTTACTGGAAACGCTCGCTTCCTTTTCGCGCCTGATCCTGTTCGACAAGCGGGGCACCGGGCTGTCGGATCGCGAAACCGGAGCGCCGACGCTGGAAGAGCGCGCCGAGGATATCCGCGCGGTTATGGATGCGGCAGGGTCGCAGCGGGCCACGATCCTTGGGCATTCCGAAGGCGGCCATGTGACGGCAATGTTCGCCGCCTGCTATCCGGAACGGGTGCGTTCGATCATCCTGCTGGATTGCAGGCCCTGCAATGCCTGGAAACCCGACTGGCCGACGGGAATGCGCCGGGCCGAATTCGAAGCCTTTGCCACGCATCTGGTCGAAAACTGGGGCAAGCCGGACCATCTGGGCGAACAGGCGCCGAGCCTGGCGGGCATTCCGGAGGAGGAGGAGTGGTACGCGCGGATGCTGATCCATGCGGCCAGCCCCTCGTCGGCCGCCGCCTATGCCAGGATCTGGTACGAGCTGGACGTGCGCGCCGTGCTGCCCTCGATCGCCTGCCCCGCGCTGATCTTTCGCAGGCCGGGCGACCGAACGACACCGGCCGAGCAGACGCGATATCTGGCCGAGCATATCCCCGACAGCCGCCTGATCGAGATCGGCGGCGCGGACCATGCGATCTGGGCAGGAGACCAGGATGAATGCCTGGGCTGGATCCGCGATTTCATCGACGACGAACGCACCGGGGGCGAGGATCGCGTTTTGCTGAGCGTGCTGATGAGCGATATCGTGGGGTCCACCGAAATCGCGGCGCGGCTGGGGGACGCCGCCTGGCGCGACAAGCTGGCGGCGCATGACGCCGCAGCGGCCCGCGCGGTTCGGCATCATGCCGGGCACCTGGTCAAATCCACCGGAGACGGTTTCATGGCCACCTTTGCCGGACCCAGCCGGGCGATCGCCTGCGCCCGGGACATGCACGCCGAGGCCGCGCGGCTCGGCCTGACGCTGCGCGCGGGCGCGCATACCGGCGAGTGTCTGCGGCATGGCCAAGCGGATGTGACCGGGCTGGGCGTTGTGATTGCCGCCCGGATCATGGAGGCGGCCGGGGCCGGAGAGACGCTGATCTCTTCCACCATGTGCGATCTGATGGCCGGTTCCAGGTTGGCCTTTGACGACATCGGGATCCGGGATTTGAAAGGTGTGCCAGGGCAATGGCGGCTGGCCCGGCTGGGCGATCCGGATCGGGCGGCGACTGACCCGGAATGACACCACGTGCCTTTGGCGGTTCCGGTGTCAGCCGGTGCCCTGATCGTCGGGAATGGTGGCAAGAAAATCCTCGATCTCGCGCAGCGCCTTGGGCCATTCCGGGTCGTAATCGGGCATGGTGTTGTTGGCGGTGTCGAGGCTGACAAAACGCGCGTTGCGGATACCGGCGGCCAGGCGCTGACCCTGATCCTTGAAATGCATCCGCTCGCGGTCGGAATGCAGCACCAGCGCCGGGCAGCGGATGTCGGGCAAGAGCGGCTCGATATCCACCACGTCGACGCATTCGCCGATGCGCAGGTAATCCTGATGGGTCATCGCCATCTTGATGAACTGGGCATAGCTGTCCTGATCCTGTGGGCTGGATTCGGGAAAGAACGCCTGGGCAAAGAGGTGCCTACCCGAGGGATAGCCATCGTCCCAGTTGTCGCGCACAAGCTCTCTCATCGCCTGCCCCAGTGCCTGATCCTGCGGCCGGTTGCGTTTGCCCGGTCCCTGTACGAAACCGCTCATCAGGATCAGGCCCGAGACCCGGTCGGGATACCGCGCGGCATAGGCGGCGGCGACAGCGGCGCCGAAGGAGATGCCAAAGACAGGCGCCCGCGCGACCCCCGCCGCGTCGAACAGTGCCGCGAGGTCATCAACGAACCGATCGGGCGAGACATCGGCGCCCCCCCTGTCGGACAGGCCGTTGTTACGCCCGTCGCAGCGGATCAGCCGATAGTGGTGACTGAGATGCGGCAACCAGCCGTTCATCGGGTTCTGCGTCCAGTCGTATTCCAGATGCTGGACCCAGTTGGGCGCCTTGACCACTGTCCGGCCCTTGCCGGTTTCGGTCCAGGCGATGCGGGTGCCGTCCTGCGAGGTGGCAAAGCGGATCACTTGCCGCGCGGATTGGCGCGCGCGTTCGGCTTGGTCATCTGCGCCCGACAGGTCGAGCGAGAGGACTTCGAGCGGGGCAGAGAGCCCTTTCAGGGTCATCGTGCCTTCGGCTTTCAGGGGAATGCCGACGGTGCCGCCCGCGATCTGTCGGGTCACGCGGCTGATGAGGCAGCCACCGGGCGGGGCGGCCGCCTGAAGCCGCGCGGCGATGTTGACCGCGTCACCGAACACATCCTCGCCATTGATGGTGACGTCGCCCACATGCACCCCGGCGCGCAGTTGCACCGGCTTGCCCAGCATCCCTTTCTGGATCGCGTGGGCGGTGGCAATCGCCTCGGTCGCGGTGTCGAAGCGCACCAGCGCGCCATCGCCCATCAGCTTGAAGATGCGGCCGTTGCCGATCTTCACACAGGGGCGAATGACCTGCTCGAAGATCTGGTTCAGCTCGGCCATTGTGGTGTCCGGATTCGATGCCATGCGGGCGGTGAAGCCCACCACGTCAAGCGAGAGTATGGCCGCTATCTGTCTTGCCATGCTGGCGGGTCCCCGGTCCGGCGCCCCCTTGCGCCAATTCGGATTAGGGCGCGGATTGGCCTGTCTGTCCAGTGTCTTGGTGCGGCTCGGACGCGTCGCTGGGGCGGGTGAGCTTGCTCAGCAGTTCCGCCAGGCGGCGCGCCTCGCCCGGGGCAAGGTGATCGCCGATGGCCTCGTGCATGGCGGCGGCATAGACCGCCCACATGGCGGCGCGCACCCGCGCGCCTTCGGGCGTCAGCACCAGAACCTGCCCGCGCCCGTCCCCGTCACAGGCGCTGCGGGTCAGGTGCCCGGCGCGGGCCAGCCGGTCGACCAGCCGCGACACGCCGTATTGCGGCAGCAGCAGCCGACCCTGCAACTCGAAGGGGCGCAGGCCATCGGGCCCGGCCTGTTCCAGCTCCCACAGGATGTCGTAACGGTCGAGCCCCGGCAGGCCCGCCGATTTCAGCGCCGCCTCGACATGGGTCAGAATGGCCTTGTGCGCACGGGCGAGCGGCAGCCAGACGGCAAAGGGATCGGGGGTGGGTCTGCTCATGCGGGGAAGGTAAATGCATGTGCATTGACTTTCAAGCGGGAATGCCCAAATCATGTAGATGCAACTGCATCCACATGAGGATCCCATGACCGACCTGCATCTGATCAGCCATCACCTGTGCCCCTATGTGCAGCGCGCGGTGATCGTGCTGAGCGAAAAGGGCATCCCCCACAAACGCAGCTATATCGACCTGTCGGACAAGCCCGACTGGTTCCGCGCCTTGTCGCCGCTGGGCCGGGTGCCGGTGCTGGAGACCGGCGGCAGGGTGCTGTTTGAAAGCCAGGTGATCGCCGAATACCTCGACGAGATCACCCCCGGCTCGCTGCATCCCGACGACCCGCTGGAAAAGGCGCGGCACCGGGCGTGGATCGAATATGCCTCGGCCACGCTCGCCGAGATCGCGGGGTTCTATAACGCCCCCGATGCCGTGACCTTTGAGGCGCGCAGGCAGGCCCTGCGCGGCCGGCTGGCGCGGGTCGCGCCCGAGGTGCAAGGCCCGTTCTTTGCCGGGTCGGCCTTTCACATGATCGACGGGGTCTGGGGCACGGTGTTCCGCTATCTCGACACGTTCGAGACGCTGGGCACGTTCGACCTGATGCCCGAGGACGAGGGCATGGCGCGGTGGCGCGCGGCGGTGGCGGCGCGCCCGTCGGTCCGCGACGCCCCGCCCGAGGGCTATCCGGCTCGGCTGCTGGCGTTCCTGCGTGCACGTTCCTCTCATCTGGGCGAGCTGGCGCGGTCCATGGACGGGAAAGCTTTACAGGAGGCCACGATCCCATAGACTTGAACCACACAACAGGGAGCGCCGATGCACAGCCAGCTTGCCGTCCTGATGTTTGCCGACATTGTCGGCTACTCCGCGATGATGGAAGCAGACCAGGACCAGACCATCGACGCGGTTCGCAGCCTGCGGTTGGATATGTTGGAACCCGCGGCCGGCGCTCATGCGGGCCGCGTTCTGAAACGCCTTGGCGATGGCTGGATCATTTCCTTTACCAGCGTATCGGCCTGCGTGGATTGCGCCATGAGCCTTCAGGCGAAGCTTCAGACCGAAACCGAGCTGAAGCTGCGTATCGGCGCGCATATCGGCGAGATCGTGTCGGACGGCGAGGATTTCTATGGGTCGGGGCTTAACATCGCGCAGCGGATCGAGGCAGAGGCACCCCCCGGCGGTTTGATGGTGTCGGAGGACCTGTTCCGGCAATTGTCCGGTCCTCTGGCGGGGGAACTCAGGGATGCGGGGATGTTCCGGCTGAAGAACATCGCCCAGCCGGTGCGGCTGTATCAGTGGCGCCCAAAGCACAAGCGCAAGGCCGTTCCGGACGAGGTCACATCTATCGCGGTCGCCGCCATCGAATACGCCCCGCTGGATGCCGAAACCGCAGCACTGGCGGGCGACCTGCACGATCAGCTGGTGATCCGCCTGTCCCGGCGGCAGGGTATCGTCGTGCTGGACGCCGCGAACCGGCCTGTCGAGAACGCCACCTATGACCTGCGCAGCAGGCTGCGTGTCGCGGGCGGGCGCGGACGGCTGAGCCTGTCACTGGTCCTGCGTTCCGAAGGCCGGCCGGTCTGGTCCGAAAGCTATGACCGCGAAACGGTGGACATTTTCGATTTCTGCGACGTGGTGCTGGAACGCGCCGAGGCCGATCTGCGCATCCAGACCAACGCTTTTGACGGTGACCGCCTGGCCCATATCCCGGAAGAGGAGCTGAGCGTCTCGGAACTGAGGGCGCGGGCGGCCAATGCCTATTACCGGCTAACTTACGAGGACTGGATCGACGGTTTGCGGCTGATGAAACGCGCGATCCGGATGAACCCGCGCGACGGCGTGTCCCTGGCGATGCGCGCCGAGGCCGAGATCATGACACATGCCGCGCGCTACAGGGGCTTGCCCCCGGATCTGCTGGCGCAGCTGGCCGACGACCTTGATACCGCGATCGAACAGAACCCGGGGAGCGACTATGTATTCTGGACCCGCGGTCTCTATCGGATCAATTGCCTGTCCGATGCGGCAGGCGCCCGGGCCGATCTGCATCGCAGTCGCGACCTGAACCCGGCCTATTCCGAGAACCACGAGTTGGAGGCGCATATCCTGATGGTCGAAGGCGATTTTGACAAGGCCGCGGAAAAGTACGGACTGTTGTTGCAACGGCAGGTTCACAACCCGATGATTCCCTATCGGCGCTTTCTTCGGGCGGCAGCCTATTACTGTGGCGGACGCTACGATCTGGCCGCAGAAGACGCGCGACTGGCAGCCGACACTCGGCCCAAGGACCGGGCGATGCATGTCTTGCGCGGCCAAGCGCTGCGGGCCGCGGGCGAAGAGGACGCAGCCAGGGACGCATTGCAGCGGGCGGCGAGCCTTGCGCCCCAGCCCAATATCTGTTCGCGCTGTCCGGTTCTGCCAGCGTCACACCAACATCTGGCCGAGGCGTTGGCGAGCGCGGTCCGCAGCCCACAGGGCCAACTGGACGGGATCGAAACCTGATCCAGGAACGCTGCCAACAGGGCGAAACCGCGGGATCTCGGCAATTTCCCAAGTAATATTTTGAGTTTCCGGCGATTTTCCTTGATTTACGGGCCGCAAAGGCCCATGTCTATTGGGCTACTGCTTTCTATCTCGACATACTGTTCTCCTCTTCGGCCACAGTCCCTCGATTTCGAACTGACTGGCCGGGTTGCCGCATGTTGCGGGCAGCGAAACATATAGGAGATCTCACGATGGCTACTGGCACCGTGAAATGGTTTAACACCACCAAAGGCTTCGGCTTTATCGCGCCCGATGGCGGCAGCAAGGACGTTTTCGTCCACATCACCGCGCTGGAGCGCGCAGGCATCCGTTCGCTGGATGACGGTCAGAAAGTGACCTTCGATCTGGAATCGAGCCGTGATGGCCGCGAGAGCGCGACCAACCTGCAACTGGCATAAGCCAGCGCAGGCACCGTGCGGGCGCGCCACGGCGCGCCGCCGGTTCTTGGCGACTATTCCGAAAGCCCCCGCATGCGGGGGCTTTTTTTGTGGTTGGTCTGGGCGGCGGCGGGTCGGAGCCTAGACGGTGATCGAAAGGCCCGCCTTTTCGAGACCCTGCAAGACCAACTGCTCGTGTGCGGGATCGGTCAGGGTCAGCCGGGCCAGCCTGGTCCGAATGTCGAATGTCGGGTTGATCTCCAGCATCTCCTGCCAGATGCGGCAGGCCTCGGCCCCCTCGCCCAGATGCCCCAGCGCCGAGGCCAGCCAGGCGCGCCCGATATCGGTATCCTTGACCAGAAAGACCCGCTCTCTCAGAAACAGTGCTGCGGTCTCGAAACTGCCCTTGAGGAAATGGGCCATGGCAAGGAATTGCATGAACTGGTGCCGGAACGACGGATCCAGCCGGATCGCGCGTTCCAGGTGTTCGATCGCATCGTCCAGCTTGCCCTGGGCAATCTCGATCTCGCCCCGAGTGAACCAGCCCAACGCGTAATCCGCGCTTGTGGCCATCGCGGTGTCGAGCGCCTGCAAGGCTTCGTCCAGCTTGCCCTGCCAGCGGGCAATGGCGGCATAGGCGTTGTTGGACCAGATATTGTCGGGGCCAAGCTCCAGGCTGCGCCGGACCAGGGTATCCGCCTTTTGCATCGCCTCTTCCGAGGGCGCGCCGGACCAGCGATTGTGGAAGTCCAGCAGGTGCATAAGGGCCAGCATGCCATAAGCGTCGGCATAGCCGGGGTCGCGGGCGATGGCGCGCTCTCCATAGGCGACAGCCTTGCGCCAGCCTTCGGCATTCATGCCGGGGAAGAACAGGAAGCCGCGCATGCGCATGTAGTCTTCGTGTGCGTCGATGTTCGAGGTGCCGACATCGGCGATATTCGCTCGTTCGCGAGACGACAGCGAGACCTTGAGCGCCTTGACGATTTCCAGCGTCACCTCGTCCTGCACCGCGAAGATGTCGGTCAGGTCCCGGTCGTAGCGGTCCGCCCAGACATGGCTGCCGTTGGCGGCGTCGATCAGCTGGGCGGTGATGCGCACGCGCTGGCCCGCGCGCCTGACACTACCTTCGAGAACATGGGTGACACCCAGCTCGCGCCCGACCACCCGCAGGTCGATGGACCTACCCTTGTAGGCAAAGCTGGAATTGCGGGCGATCACGGTCAGGCCCGACACCTTGGACAGGTCGGTGATGATATCCTCGCTAATCCCGTCCGAGAAATACTCCTGCTCGGGATCGCCCGACATGTTGTCCAGCGGCAGAACGGCGATGGCATAGGCGGGGTCGTGCGGTTTTTCGGGTTTTACCGTTCCCTTTGGCGGCGGCGGGGCATCCTGCGGATGCCAGTGATAGACACGCAAGGCGCGGTCGATGTTCTTGACCGAGACCTGCCCACCGTCCTGAAACGCGATCCCAAGTCGGCTGCCCACGCTTTCCCGCACCACCGAAGAAACGCAAACGCCGCCCGGTTGCGCCAGCTGCTCCAGCCGGCTGGCGACGTTCACGCCATCGCCAAAGATGTCGTCATCCTGAAGGATGACGTCGCCGAGGTTGACCCCGATCCTGAGGGCGATACCCCCGGCGTCGTCCAGCCCGGCCATGGTTTCCTGGATTTCGGTGGCGCATTGCACCGCATTGGACACGCTCAGGAACTCGACAAGCGCACCGTCGCCCATCAGCTTGACGATGCGGCCATTGTTACGGGACACGCAGGGGTCGAACACCTCACGCCGGTGCCGGTTCAGCGCGCTGAGCGTTCTGGCCTCGTCCTCGGCCATCAGGCGGGAATACCCGACGATGTCAGCGGCCAGTATGGCTGAAAGGCGCCGCGATATCTGTTCGTTGCCCATATTCGATTGGTAGGGCAGTTCATCCCGCCGGTCCAGCAGGCTGTGGCGCGACGGGCGTCAAATCTGCGCCGCCGGGCGACGACCGGTCGCGGAAAACGGTCTTGCCCGATCCCGCCGATCCGCGCATATAGAGACCAGCCGAACACGACGGAGACAGCGATGCGCGCACGGATCTACCAGCCCGCCCGGAATGCCATGACCTCGGGCATGGCCAAGACCCGCCAATGGGTTCTGGAATACGCCCAAGGCTCGGCGCGCGAAGTCGATCCGCTGATGGGCTGGACCTCGTCCGATGACACCCAGACCCAGGTCCGGCTGCGGTTCGACAGCAAGGAAGCGGCGCTGGATTATGCCAAGTCGCACGGGATTGACGCCGTGGTCACCGAACCGCACAAGCGCAAGCCCAACCTGCGCGCGCGCGGCTATGGCGAGAATTTCGCCACCGACCGGCGCGGCCCCTGGACCCATTGAGGCCATCTTGCCGGAGTTCCTGATCGAACGGACCAGCCCGGCCCGTCCCGAGGCGGCGGCGCTGATCGCGCGCCACGTGGCGCTGATGGCCGCGCAATCGCCCGAGGAGAGCTGTCACGTGCTGGACGGCGGCGGGCTGGACACGCCGGATGTGGCGTTTTTCCTGATCCGCGACGGCGGCGTGCCGGTGGGCATGGGTGCGCTCAGAACCCTGCCCGATGGCGCGATGGAGCTGAAATCGATGCATACGTTGGCCGAGGCGCGCGGCACCGGCGCGGGCCGCGCCATGCTGGAGTTTCTGCTGGACCATGCCCGCGCGCAAGGCGCCCGGGGGGTCTATCTGGAAACAGGCTCAACCGAGGATTTCCGGCCTGCCCGCACCCTTTATGAGCGCTACGGTTTCGTGGAATGCGGCCCGTTCGACGACTATGCCGAAGATCCGTGGTCCACATTCATGCACCTGGACCTGCGCACCGCCGCTTGACCCCCGCCCCGCGCGTGGCATAACAGGCGCCAAGCGGTCCCATAGCTCAACTGGATAGAGCAGCTGACTTCTAATCAGCAGGTTCGGGGTTCGAGTCCTCGTGGGATCGCCATCATCCTTGTCCGCCGTGCGTGCTCAGCGATCCAGCAAGGTATCCAGCTCTTCCTGATAGGCAAAAAGGGCCGCCTGGCCGCCGGTGTGCAGCAGCACGACCTTTTGCCCTTTGCCGATGATGCCCTGGCGCAGCAGGCCGAGCAGCCCGGCAAAGGTCTTGGCGGTATAGACCGGGTCGAGGAACACGCCTTCGGTCCGCGCCATCAGGGTCAGCGCCTCTTGCGTGGTCTCGCCGATACGACCGTAACCCGGCGCAAGCGCGTCATCCCACAGGCTAATCCCGCCCAGCACGCGCGCCGGGGCGAACTCCATGAGGCCGGCAAGTCGGGTCAGCACGGTCTCGATACGCCGGTGTTGCTGGTCGGCGTCGCGGCGCACACAGATGCCGTAAACCGGCGCCGCGTGACCGGCAAGGCGCAGGCCGGTCAGGAAACCGGCATGGGTGGAGCCGCTGCCAGAGGGCACCACGGCGGCGTCGAAATCATCCATCTGCCCGAGCAGCTCGGCGCCCCCGGCGACATAGCCCAGCGCGCCCAGCGGCGAATGATCGGAACCAAGATGGATGACATAGGGTTTGTGCCCTTCCGCCCGCAGCGTCTCGGCCCGCCGGTGCAGGGCGGCATCGGCGCCGCTCTCGTCCTCGCCCACGGGAAAGCGGATATGCTCGGCGCCAAGGATCCGGGCCAGCAGCACGTTGCCGGAGCTGTGGTAGAGATCGCCCATGCCGGGCACCCGCTCTTCCAGTTGCAGGATCGCCCGCATCCCGAGCCGCGCCGCCGCGGCCGCCGCGGCGCGCACGAAATTCGACTGCACCGCGCCGGTGATCAGAACCGTGTCGACCCCTTGGGCCAGCGCGTCGCCAAAGTAGAATTCCAGTTGCCGGGTCTTGTTGCCCCCGAAGCTCAGCCCGGTCAGATCGTCGCGCTTCATCCAGAGATCGATGTCCAGCAGGTTGGACAAACGGTCGAGCCGTTCGACCGGGGTTGCGCCCGACATCAGCGTGGCGCGCGGAAAACGCGCGAGGCTCTCGGTTACTTCGGTGGCTGCCTTCATGTCGATTGTCCACCCAAGGCAGCGGCCAAAACGGTCCGGGCAGCCTGTTATCCTGGCCTCAGGTTACCGCTGTACCCCGCGCAAAGCCAACAGATTCAGCAGATTCACATGCCCCCGCGCCAATGAAAGGGGGATGGGACGAGTATGTATCCATGGCTACTTGCGGTGGATCGCCGAGATCTTGGTGATCCCGTCCTCGCCCGCGGTTTCATAGACGATATGTACCTCGTCACCCGAAACGAGCCCCTCGGGCACCTCGGCCACGAATTCCAGCGACCAGACCGTCTTGTCGTCGAGAACGATCAGACCGTCCACGCGATCATAGGCCAGAATGGTGCCGGTGACCTCGTCGGCAAGGGCCGGGGTAGCGACGAGCAGGGTTGCAGCAAGGAAAAAGCCGCGCATTGGGGTGCTCCTTTGAGCGTGGGTTGAAACCGAATGGTAAATGGGGAGGTTCCGGTTGCGCGCAAGTGCCTCCTGAAAATAAATAAAATTATTATTTTCAATATATTACAAACCTTGCAAGACTCATCCAAAAGTTCGCCATTACGCCGCCACATTCAAGCGTCACCCTTGGGCCATGTCCGAATTGCAAGCCCTCCGCCAAGCGCTCTATCCCGAGTTGGCCGAACCGGCCCAGCAAGCCCCGTCGCGTCGCCAGAAACGCGCCGAACGGACCCGGGCGCGGGCGCTGTCGCCACTGCGGATCGTGATGCTTCTGGCCTCGATCCCGGTGCTGACCGCGACCACCGCGCTGGGGGTTTTCATCCGCACCAGCCCCTATGAGCCCGAGCTTGCGTTGCGGCATCTGGCGGCGCTGGCCGGGTGCGAGGTGGCGCATTCCGTCGGCCTTGCGCCGTCTCAGGTTGGCGGGCCGGGCTATCATGCCCGGAACGATACTGATCTGGATGGCATCGCCTGCGATGCCGCGCCTGCCCTGGCGGCTATGACCCCGGCCAGCGACACACCGTCCCGCCAACAGCCGGGTGCCGCGAAATTCGTCCGGCCCTGACCGGTTGGCGCCGCTTCGCTTTGCTTGATGGGTCGGCGCCGCTTCGCTTTGCCTGATCGGTCGGCGCCGCTTCGCTTTGCCCGGAACGCTCAGGCGACCCGCTGGCCGCGCGACCAGACCGATTGCAGCGCCGGCACCCCTTCGCGCATCCGGAACCGGATCAGGTCGGCCCGCAGCCCCGGCGCGATCTCGCCCCGGTCGTGCAGCCCCACCGCGTGGGCGGGTGTCCGTGTCACCGTGGCCAGTCCCCGGGCCAGATCGCCCCAGATCTCGCCCAGCCGCACAGCCGAAAAGAGCAACGCCGAAGGCACGTAATCCGAGCTGAGGATGTCGAGCAGTCCGCGTTCGGCCAGATCCTGTGCCGCCACGTTGCCGGAATGCGACCTGCCCCGGATCAGGTTCGGCGCCCCCATGATCACCTTGATGCCATGGGCATGGCAGGCCTCGGCCGCCTCGATCGTGGTGGGAAACTCGGCCAACCGGATGCCGTGACCCGCCGACAGCGCCACCTGTTCGGGCGTCGTGTCGTCATGGCTGGCCAGCACCGACCCCAGCCGCGCGGCGGCCTTGACCGTCTCGGCCTCGTGCCGGTCGCCATTGCGGTCGCGCAGCATCCTGAGATGGCTGACATGTTGCAGGAACGTGTCGTCATCCATCGCATTCCTGCCCTTCATATAGGTTTCAAGCTTGGCCATGTCGCGGAACTGCCGCTGGCCCGGCGTGTGATCCATCAGCGAGACCAGACCAACCCGGTCCCCAGGCGTGAACTCGTTCAGCTCCTCGACCAGGGTTTCCGAACAGACCTCGGCCCGCAGATGCAGGAAATGGCTGATCTTCAGCGCCTCCGCCTCGCGCAATTGCCACAGCTCGCGCGACAGGCTGCGGGCGTATCTCAGGTAGCGCCCGGCGCCCGAGGGGATCGAGCCCACCCGCATCGCATCGAACACCGTGGTGATGCCGGTACTGGCCAGTTCCGCGTCATGGGCCAGGATGGCGGCGGCATGCGGCCAGTCGACCTTGGGGCGTGGCTGGATATGGCGTTCAAGATTGTCTGTATGCAGCTCCACCAGCCCTGGCGCCAGCATATCGCCGCCGCAATCGACGGCACCCGCGGGCACGCGCGCGCCCTGGGCGATTTCGGCGATGGTTCCGTCCACCACCCGCAGGCTGCCGGTCACGGTCTCGCCGGGCAGAACCAGCGTGGCATTGGCAAGGATCATTTCATCTGTCATCTGAACTTCATCTGGTTGAGGCATGGGTGAAGGCCACGACATAGGAGGCCAATGTGACATTCCTGCGATACGCGATCTATTTCCTGCCGCCCGCGTCCGAGGCATGGGCACGGTTTGGCGCCGCCTGGCTGGGCTGGGATGTCGAGACCGGGCAGGAGCTGGCGCATCCCGAGAGCACCGGGCTGAATGTGGCCGCACTGACCGCAACGCCGCGCAAATACGGGCTGCATGCCACGATGAAACCGCCGTTTCGCCTGACCGGGGGGCAGGATGCCGACGCGCTGCACCGGGCCTGCGCGGCGCTTGCCGCCCGCCGCCCGGCGGTGACGCTGGCGGGGCTGGAGATTGCCCGGCTGGGCCGCTTCCTCGCCCTGCGCCCGGTGGGGGAACTGACCGAGCTGAACGCGCTGGCAGCGGCCTGTATCACCGAACTGGACCCGTTTCGCGCCCCCGCTACGCCGCAGGAGCTGGCGCGCCGCCGCGCCGCCCGGCTCACCCCGGCGCAGGACGCGCATCTGACCCGCTGGGGTTATCCTTACGTGCTCGACCAGTTCCGTTTTCACATCACCCTGACCGGACGGCTGGACGAGGACATGCTGGCGCGGGCGCAGGCCCTGTTGCAGGACCGCCTCGGGCCTTTGTTGCCGGTGCCCTTCACGCTCGCCGATCTGGCCCTGGTGGGCGAGGCCGGCGATGGCCGGTTTCACCTGATCCATCGCTACGCGCTTTCCCGCTGAAGATGGGTCAGAACCGCCTCGACCGTCCGGTCGAGCGGGCCGGAGTTGTCGACCGTAACGACCCGGCGCAGCCCCTCGGGCAGGGCCATGCCGGCGCGCCCCAGCCGTTGCGCCTGACCTGCCGCATCCTCGCGCCCGCGCGCGGCCAGCCGCGCTGCCAGCACCTCGGGCCGCGCTGTCAGGGACAGCACTGTAAAGGGGCGAAACACCTCCTGCGCGCGCAAGAGCACGCCGCGCGACAAGTTGACCAGCAACGCCCGCGCCCGTGCCCGTTCGACGTCCGAGGGCATCGGAATGCAATAGCTCAGCCCATGCGCCTGCCAGCTCAGGGCAAAACCGCCCGCCGCGCGCATCGCGTCGAAGGTTTGTTGCGAGACACCGGTAAACGGCTCGCCACCCGCCTCTTCCGGTCGGCTGATCACCCGGCGGATCAGGTGCAACCCCGGGTCGCGCGCGGCAAGCGCTGCCATGACGCTGTCCTTGCCCACGCCGGATGGCCCCACCACCGCGATCACCGGCACCTGCCTCATGCCGCCGCCCCCGGCGTAAAACCCGAGACATCGACCACCCGGTCGCAGACCCGCATCCGCGCCTCGACATCGTGAAAGATGCCGACGATGGCGGCGCCGCGCGCCTTGGCCTCCTCGATCAGCTCCAACACCACCGTCCGGTTTTCTGCGTCCAGACTCGCCGTAGGCTCGTCCAGCAACATCGCCGGATAGGCATGGGCAAAGCCGCGCGCGATGTTCACCCGCTGCTGCTCGCCCCCCGAAAAGGTGGTCGGGCTCAGCGACCAGAGCCGCTCGGGAATGTTGAGGCGGCCCAGCAAGGCCTCGGCCCGCGCCCGCGCCGTGTCGGGATCGACCCCCAGCGCCAGAAGCGGTTCGGCCACCACCTCGACGGTCGGCACACGTGGCACCACCCGCAGGAACTGGCTGACATAGCCCAGCACTTCGCGCCTCAATCGCAGGATCTCGCGCGGCTCGGCCCGGGCCACATCCAGCCCGCCCACGAGTACAGAGCCCGAGGCCGCCAGGTAATTGCCATAGATCACCCGCATCAGGGTAGATTTACCCGCCCCTGACGCACCGGTCAGCGCCACGCAATCGCCGGGCGCCACATGCAGCGATGCCCCCTCCATCACCCGGATCACCGCGCCGCCCTGATTGTGCAGGGTGAAACTCTTGCTCACGTCACGGATGTCGATCATCCCAAATCCCTTTCATTTCGCCCAAAATACTCCGGGGGAGCGCCAAAGGCGCGGGGGCGGCGCCCCCTCAGACCTGCAACACACTCGACACCAGCAGTTGCGTATAGCCATGCTGCGGATCGTCCAGCACCTGATCGGTCAACCCGCTCTCGACCACACGCCCATCCTTCATCACCATCAACCGGTCAGCCAACAACCGCACCACCGCCAGATCGTGGGTGACGATGATGGCGCTCAGCCCCATCCGCCGCACCAGCCCGCGCAAGAGGTCGAGAAGACGCGCCTGCACGCTCACGTCAAGGCCTCCGGTGGGCTCGTCCATGAACACCAGCCGCGGTCCTGTCACCAGGTTGCGCGCAATCTGCAAGCGCTGCTGCATACCGCCGGAAAAGGCCGAAGGCCGGTCGTCGATCCGGGCGCCGTCGATCTCGACGCGGTCCAGCCAGTCGAGCGCGGCCGCGCGGATGCGGCCATAGTGCCGATCCCCCACCGCCATCAGCCGCTCGCCGATATTGCCGCCCGCCGACACCGACATGCGCAGCCCGTCGCGGGCATGCTGGTGGACAAAGGCCCAGTCGGTGCGAGACAGCATCCGCCGCTCGGGTTCCGACATGGTGACCGTATCCACCGGTCCCATATGGCGGGTGTCAAAAATCACCCGCCCCGCATCGGGCGCCAGATGCCCGGCCAGACAGTTGAGCAGCGTCGACTTGCCCGAGCCGCTTTCGCCCACGATCCCCATCACCTCGCCGGGATAGAGATCGAAGCTCACATCGGTGCAGCCGATCCGCGCGCCATAGCGCTTCTCGATCCCCGCGACCCGCAACAAAGGGCTCATCGCTCACCTCCCGCGCCCAGGATTTTGAAAAAATCCTGTCCAAAAAATTTCGTGGAAATTTTTTCCCCCGTTCCGACCGATGCGCTCATGCCGCCGCCTCGCTGCGTGTGCGGCAGTAATCGGTGTCGGAGCAGACGAACATCCGGTTTCCCGCATCGTCCATGATCACCTCGTCCAGATAGCTGTCCCCGGCCCCGCAGAGGTCGCAGGCGTGATCGGCCTTCGTGGCCTCGAACGGGTAGTCTTCGAAATCTAGGCTGACGACGCGGGTGTAGGGCGGTACCGCATAGATGCGCTGTTCGCGCCCGGCGCCAAAGAGCTGGATCGCCGCCATCTCCATCTTTGGATTATCGAACTTGGGGATCGGGCTGGGATCCATCACATAGCGATCGGCCACCCGCACCGGATAGGCATAGGCGGTCGAGATCGCGCCATGCTGGCTGATGTCTTCGTAAAGCTTCACATGCATCAGCCCGTATTCCTGAAGGCTGTGCATCTTGCGTGTCTCGGTCTCGCGCGGTTCCAGAAACCGCAGCGGTTCCGGGATCGGCACCTGATAGACCAGGATCTGATCCTCGGTCAGCCCCGCCTCGGGGATGCGGTGCCGGGTCTGGATCACCGTTGCCTCCTGCGTCGCCTCGGTCGTGGCCACCCCGGCCGTGCGTTCAAAGAACTTGCGGATCGACACCGCGTTGGTGGTGTCGTCGGCGCCCTGGTCGATCACCTTCAGCCGGTCCTCGGGCGTCAGTGTCGCGGCCGAAACCTGCACGCCGCCGGTGCCCCAGCCATAGGGCATCGGCATCTCGCGGCTGGCAAAGGGCACCTGATATCCCGGTACCGCCAGCCCCTTGAGGATGGCGCGGCGGATCATCCGCTTGGTCTGCTCATCAAGATAGGCGAAGTTATAGTCAGACATGGGTTAGCTCCGGCTCATGCGCAGAAGGATCGCGCCAGCAAGGGTCAGCGCGGTCGAGGCGACCTTTTTCAGGTCGAGCCTTTCGTTGAGGAAAGTAACGCCGATGATCAGCGCAAAGACGATGGAACATTCACGCAGCGCGGTGACCAGCGCGATGGGCGCCTGGGTAAAGGCCCAGACCACCAGCACATATGCGGTGAACGAGGCGGCGCCGCCAAGGATCGCCAGCCGCCAAAGGCTGGCCGCCCGCCGCAAGAGCCCCGGCCGCGCGACCCGCGCCACCAGCGCAAAACCCAGCGCATTCGCCGCTGTCAGCGTGCCGAAAAAGCCCAGCGCTGTTCCCGCGATGCGCGCGCCCTGCCCGTCGACAATGGAATAGGCGGCGATGAACAGCCCGGTGATCAGCGCCAGCCCAGCGGCGGCCATGTTGAAATTGCCATCCGCCCGCCGCACCAGCGCGATCGAGGCGATCCCGACCGAGATCATCGCCATCGCCAGCATCTCGGTCTGGCTGAACGTCACGCCAAAGAACAGTGCCGTTCCCAGCGCCACCAGCAAAGGCGAAGCGCCGCGCGCAATGGGGTAGACCTGGGTCAGGTCACCGATCTTGTAGGCCTGGATCAGGAACAGCTGATAGCCCAGGTGCAGCCCGATGCCCGCCAGAAGATAGGGCCAGCAAGACCAGTCGAGCGGCGGCGCAAAGGGCAGGAGCAGCAGCCCCGACAGGCCCTGCCCCATCACCACCGCCGTCATCGCGGCGCTCTTGTCCGAACCACCCTTGACCAGCGCGTTCCATGTGGCGTGCAGCAGCGCCGCCAGCATCACCACCAGAAAGACAAAACCGCTCATTCCGCCGCCTCCCGATGCGCGATGCGCTCTTCCGCCTCGCGGCGCAGTTTGCGCACCAGTTCCAGTTCCGACTGGAAATCGACGTAATGGGGCAACTTGATATGCTCCAGAAACCCGGTGGCCTGGATATTGTCGCAATGGCTGAGCACAAATTCCTCGTCCTGCGCCGGGGCGCCCAGATTGTCCTCGCCCAGCTCCTGCCAGCGCAGGGCGCGGTCGACCAGCGCCATGGAGATTGCCTTGCGTTCGGACTGGCCGAACACCAGCCCATAGCCGCGCGTGAACTGCGGCGGTTCGGTCTTGGAGCCCTTGAACTGGTTGACCGTCTCGCATTCGGTCAGCTCGACCTCGCCGATCTCGATGGCAAAACCCAGTTCAGGGATCTCCATCTCGACCGTGACCCGCCCGATGCGCAGCTCGCCGACAAAGGCATGGTTGCGGGCATAGCCGCGCTGGGTGGAATAGGCCATGCCCAGCACAAACCCCTCATCCCCGCGCGCCAGCGATTGCAGGCGCAGGGCGCGGTCGGCGGGAAATTCCAGCGGTTCGCGGGTCAGATCGCGCGGCGCGACCTCGCTTTCGGGTTCGGACTGGATCAGCCCCTCTTGCCCCAGGAACTCGGTGATATGCGGCGTTGGCTCGCGACGCGGCGGCGCGCTTGGTGCGGGCGGCACCGCGCCCTCGGCGGCCAGTTTGAAATCCAACAGGCGATGGGTGTAGTCGAAGGTCGGCCCCAGAACCTGCCCGCCCGGCGCGTCCTTGAACGTCGCCGAGATGCGCCGATCGCAGGCCATCGCGCCGGTATCGACCGCGCGGCTTGCGCCAAAGCGCGGCAGGGTGGTGCGATAGGCGCGGATCAGAAAGATCGCCTCGATCAGGTCGCCGCGCGCCTGCTTGATCGCCAGCGCGGCCAGGTCGGGGTCATAGAGCGAGCCCTCGGCCATCACCCGGTTGACCGCCAGGCTCAATTGTTCGCGGATCTGGGCGAGGGACAGCTCGGCGACCTCAGGGTCACCCCGCCGCTCCTCGGCCAGCCAGGCATGGGCGTTCTCGATGGCGCGTTCGCCCCCTTTGACGGCAACATACATGGCCTAGTCCTCCGCGCGGATGGTGGTGCTGCGCGGCAGGGCCGCAACCCGGTCGCCACAGGTGAAGAAAAAATCGCAGCCCAGCGGGTAAAGCATCGCGTTGCCCTGCAACGCGCCCGCGTCCGGCAACGACAGGCGCGCCGTGTCGCGGATACCCGGACCGCTCAGCACCGCGCCCACGTTCTCCAGTGTTTCGCATTCAACGATCAAAGTCGCTGAACGGTCGGGATATTCCGGCGTGCCGATCCGGTAGCGCGACAGCGGCATCAGGTCGGCCCAGCTGCCCAGCGCGAAATCGGCCTCACCGGCGTCACAAAGCGGCGCACCTGTGTGAAAGCTCAGCCACTGGCGTACCGCATCATTGTCCGCCGCCCCACCCAGATGCACCCGCGTTTCCGGGTCGCAGAGCGTCAGCAACAGCGTACCTGCCGCTCCAGACAAAGGCGCGGGTGGCGTGGCCCCCACGATCCTGCGGATGTCACCCGGCCGCGCCATGGCGGTCATCGCGGCGCGAAAGGCATGTGCCGCATCGACAGGCGCGTCGCGAAAGCCACCGGCATAAAGGCTCGATCCGTCCATCAATCCTCTCCCCTGACCAGCGTGAAGAACTCGACCTTGGTGGCGGCGGCCCGGGCCGCGCGGGTTTCGGCGCGCTCGGCCATCTGGGCGGCCAATGGGTCCAGTACCAGGGCGCGGATACGTTCGGCGGCCTCGGTCTGCATCAGCGCGTCGATCAGCGCCGCCGCCTCGGCCTTGGCCCGCGAACGGCCCTGCACATAGGCGTGCCCCACCGTGCCATCCGCCAATGCGAGGGCGCAGCGCGTCACGGTCATCTCGCCCAGGTTGAAGGGGGCGCCGGTGCCACCGGCGCGGCCGCGTACCATCACGCCGCCGGTCTCGGGCGCGCGCAGCCAGTCATAGGCGGGGCGCTCCTCGACCCGGTCCCAGAGCGCCATCAGCGCCGCCTCGGGCGCGCGGGCCAAGAGGCCCATCCAGCCCTGCCGCGCCGCCGTCTCTTTCTCTTGATCTGCCATAAAAGCCTCTTGGCCGGGTTGTCTACATTCACTATACAACTAGACAAATATTAGCGGGTTGCCCCCCATCCCGCAATCCACGCAGTGATGAAGTTTTGATGACATGAGCCGCAGCCCCGTCTGGAAGACCATCGCGCTGAGCCTGACCGAAGACATCGCCGAGGGGCGTTATTGCGAAGGCGACCAGCTGCCGACCGAGGCGCAGCTGGCCGCGACCCATGGCGTCAACCGGCACACGGTGCGCCGGGCACTGGCCGATCTCGCCGAACAGGGGCTGGTGCATGCGCGGCGCGGCGCCGGTGTCTTTGTCGCCGCCCGGCCCACCGATTACGCCATCGGCAAACGGGTGCGGTTTCACAAGAATATCGCCGCCGGGGGCCGCATTCCGGGCAAACGCATCCTGACCCTGCTGACCCGCACCGCAGACGCGACAGAGGCCGAGGCGCTGGGCCTGCCGCCCGGCGCGCAGGTGCATGTCTATGACGGACTGTCGCTGGCCGACGGCCAGCCCATCGCCGTGTTCCAGAGCGTGTTTCCCGCCGACCGTTTTCCGGGCCTGCCCGAGGCGCTGACCGAGACCCGATCCGTCACCGCCGCCCTGCAACGCATGGGGGTGGCGGATTTCACCCGGGTCTGGACCCGACTCACCGCCCGGCCCGCCACCGCGACACAGGCATTGCACCTGCGCCTGAACGAGGGCGCGCCGCTGCTCCATACGACCGGCGTGAATGTGGACCCCGAAGGCCGGCCGGTGGAATACGGCCGCACCTGGTTTGCCGGTGACCGGGTGACGCTGACCGTGGGCGAGGACTGAGCCGCCCTTTGATCGGCATCAATGTACAGACGGCGCGACCATGGCTAGGCTCCGGATATGAGCGAAACCAACCCCACCGGGCTCGACGCCTATAAACCCGCCGAAATCGCCCGCCTGGTGGAAACCGCAGGCGTGGCCAAGGCCGGTCTTGGCGTCGGCCAGACCCTGACGCTTGCGGTGCTTGCGGGGGTTTTCATCGGCTTTGGCGGCGCGGCCTATACGATGGTGATGACCGGCGCGGATGCGGGCTTTGGTCCGGCACGCTTCCTGGGCGGGGTGGTGTTCTCACTGGGGCTGATCCTGGTCATCGTCGGTGGCGCCGAGCTGTTCACCGGCAACGCGCTGATGGTGATGGCGGCGGTGGACCGGCGGATCACCCTGTCCGCACTGTTGCGCAATTGGGGCTTGGTCTATCTGGGTAATCTGGTGGGGTCCGTGGGGCTGGCGCTGGCTTTTGGCCTGACGGACCTCCTGGACGGGCCGATGGGCGACACCGCGCAGGCCATCGCGCACGGCAAGGCGGCGCTGGACCCCGGCGCGGCCTTCATGCGCGGGGTGCTGTGCAACGCGCTGGTCTGCCTTGCGGTCTGGCTGACCTTTGCCGCGCGGACTGCTGCGGGCAAGATCCTGGCCATCCTCTGGCCGATCTCGGGGTTCGTCCTGCTGGGACTGGAACACTCGGTGGCCAATATGTACCTGATCCCGCAAGGCATGCTGGCCGGGGCCGAGGTGACATTCGGCGCAGCGCTGGCGAACCTGCTCTGGGTCACGCTGGGCAATATCCTGGGCGGGGCGGGCGGTGTGGCGCTGGCCTATCGCTTTGCCTATCTGCGTCAGAGCCCATTATGACCGACCCCTATCTGCCCGCCGATGCCGAAACCCGCGCCCAGGCCCGCGCCCTGATCGACGCCGCGCGGCACGCCGCGCTGGCGGTGCTGCAACCGGGCGGCATGACCCCTTCGGTCAGCCGCATCGCGCTGGCCACCGATGCGCAGGGCATGCCTGTCTCGCTGATCTCATCCCTGGCCGCCCATACCGCCGCTTTGGAGGCGACCCCCACCTGCGCCCTGCTGATCGGGGAGCCGGGCGCCAAGGGCGACCCGTTGACCCATCCGCGCCTGACCCTGCACTGCTTCGCACAACCGATCGCGCGCGGCACGCCCGAGCATGACGCGCTGCGCGCCCGCTATTTGGACCTGCGGCCCAAGGCGGGGCTTTATGCCGATTTCGGCGATTTCCGATTTGTCCGCTTTGCCATCCTCGACGGGCTGCTGAACGCGGGCTTCGGCAAGGCGGTGCGGCTGACGGGCAACGACCTTTCGGGCGAGCGGCGGTAACCGTCAGGCGCGGCGGCGCAGATGCTCGTCCTCGACCCGCAGGATGACCCCATCGAACGAGGCAGTGCCGCGCAGGAACAGGTCGGGGTTGCGAACCTGAGGATGGGCCTCGGCCCAGTCGCGGTAACGGTCGTTGGTGACGATGCGCGCGCCCCGTTGCCGGGCCTCTGCGATCAGCAGCGGATCGGCCGGCGTGCCCTTGGGCGCCACCTTGATACGGGCCGCTGGATAGCGCAGCGCCCGCGACAGTGCCCGCGGCCCCATATAGCGCGACCCGACCTGGTAACCGACATTCGCGTCGAACCACACGACCGGGGTCCAGCCATGCATGACCAGCGCCTCGATGCACTGCTGGACTGTCTGCAACTGGGGGGTATCCTCGCGCCAGAACATCACATTGGACCCATCGACGACGATCCATTTCGCCGGGGGCCGCATTCTGATCCGCACAAGCAGCAGAAAGCTGGCCACAAAGCCGACAGCCGACAAGAGCAAAGCAAGGGAGAAGACGGGACCGCTACTCAGGACAGACCAAGTGAACAGACCGAGGGAAACCAAAAGAATCACAAGCGACACGACCATAGGTTGATCGTATCGCTTATTCAGTCTCTTATGGCAATATCGACAGTGACCCTAGGTGAATTCAGCGCACCACATGCACTGCGCATTGCGCATGGCGGACGACCTGCGCCGCAGTGGATCCCAGCAGCAGATCCTGCATGCCCGGCCGGTGCGACGAAATGATGATCAGATCGGGCTTGTTGGTCTCGGCCCAGTCCAGGATCGAGCGGCCCGAATGCCCCTCGATCAGCACACCGGCTGCGTTGGGCAGATCGGCGGCCAGCTTGTCCAGCTCGCCCTTCAGCGCCTTGCGCGCCTCGGCCAGATAGTCGGGCGGCATATACGAGATCGCATAGGCCGGGATATGCTCGACCACATGCAACAGCGTGATCCGCGCCTCAGGCGTGGCCAGCATTTTGGCCAGCTTCAGCGGGGCTGAGATGTCGCGCTCGGAATCGAACGAAATGGGGACGAGTATATTGTGATACATGGTTCGCGCCTCCGTTAGGGATAGGCGCAGAATGCCGTGCCGCCCGCGCCTTTGCCTTGATCCAGATCAGCCTTTTTCAGCGGTTTCAACTGGCGTCAAAAGTCTCGGCCACCTCGTACATCACCGGCTCAAAGCTTTTGCACATCTCGTTCAGCTTGCGATTTCTCTCGCGCATCTCGGGGGTGCGCAGCATGGCCAGGAAATCCTCGCGCCGCCGCCATTGCGAGTAATTGGCGATGCGGGTCTGGGCGTCGTTCACATGCAGGCCAGCAGCGATGAACCCGGGTTGTTTCGAGATGAACTCGGCATAGGCATCGGTCAGCGCCTCGAGCAGATCCTGACAAGTGCCCGGCGTCATCTCGAATGTGGTGATCACGGTTTGCACCGGGGCGGCCTTGACGATCTTGGGCATGGGGGGTCTCCTTCTCCTGCCCTTTCAGCCTATCACAGCTTTTCCAGCGCGCGCTCTATTTCCTGCATCAATCCAGTCACTTCGGCATGGGCCGGGCCCTTGGGCGCCTCCAGCGCGGCGCGCCCCTGCCCCAATGTCTCGGCATAGACCACGCGGTTCGCCATCACCGCCTGCGCCAGTTCCGCCTTCATCTCACCGGCCTTGGCCGCCACATCCTGTGCCAGCCGGGTTCCCGGGCGGTTGCGGGTCAACACCATCAGCGCGGGCTTTTCCTCGCGCTCGGCCAGGTACAGCACCATTTCCACCGCCCACAGGTCCAGATGCGAGGTCGCCACCGGGATCAGCACCAGATCGGCCTCGCGCAGCGCAGGGCGCAGATCGCTGTCGGCCTTGGGCGGAGTGTCGATGATGACGATGTCATGCTCCTTGGCCAGTTTGCGCACCTCGTAACTCACGCCCCAGGCCGAGGCGGTAGAAAACTCCAGCCCCGGCTCGCCGCCCGCCTCGAGCCGCGCCATGAACCAGCGCCCGGCCGACCCCTGCGGGTCGGTATCCATCAGCGCAACCCGTTTGCCCGCGCGAGCAAAGGCAACGGCCAGATTGACCGCCAGCGTGGTCTTGCCCGACCCGCCCTTCTGTTGCGCGACCGTGATCACCTGTCCCATGGGGGCCCTCCATCATGCCGCATTGCAGCATAGAGGTCCAACCGCAGAGCACAACGGCGATTCGCCCCTTTCTCCTGCGGCATGGCGGCCCGATAGCCCATCCTAACGCTTCGTTAACCAATCGCGGCAAGGCTGAGACCAGAGGGACGCAATGGGACGGGTGCTGCTTGCCTTATGGATCTACCTCGTCGTGGCCGGTCAGGCCGCGGCGGGCGCGTGGCTGCGCGAGCACGGCACCGGGTTCACCTCGGCCACCGCCACACTCTACCGGTTCAACGGCATCGTGGATTACAAGACCGCGGTCTATGGCGAATGGGGCGTGGCCGATCGCTGGACTCTGGGTTTCGACGTGAACGAACAGCCCGGACTGGCCGGTCACGCCCTGCTGTTCCTGCGCTATCCACTGGCGGACCTGGGTTCGCGCGGGCGCATTGCTGTCGAGGCAGGCGTGGGCGGCCATCACTGGCTGGGCGCGTGGAGCCCGATGACGAAACTCACCCTGTCTTATGGCAAAGGTCTCGATTCCCGCCGGGGACACGGCTGGTTCGCCGCCGACGCCGGGTGGGAACGCCGATTTGGCACCGCGACAGAGATTTTCAAGCTCGATTTCACCGCGGGCCTTTCTACACCGCGCAGCATCGACCCGATGCTGCAACTGGAAACCGCCTATGTCTCCGGCCTGCCGGTTTTCTGGACCCTCACGCCCGCGCTGCTGATCGACGCGGGCAAGGGCGGCACCTGGGTGGTCGGGCTGGAACGGAAATCGGACCTGCCCGGCACCATCGGGCTGAAACTCGGCTTCTGGCGCAGTTTCTGACCCCCCGACGGGGCAATGGGGGCTGCGCCTGCACGCAGCCCCGGCACGCACCCCGCGCTTACTTGTCGGCGCGGACCGTGGCGATGACCGTGCCCTTGACCGGCTCGCTCCAGCGCAGCCGGATCATGTTCTGCCCCGCCCCCTGCTGCGCCTGTGCATAGGGCGCAAGGTACCGCACCGCACCGCCGGAATCGGTCAGCGCCCCCTGAGCAACCACCGCCTGAATACCCCGGCTTTCGGCGCCAAAGGGCAGCTTGCCCTCGGTGTCGATCAGCCAGTTATCTGACGCGGTTGCCTGCTGATACTCCAGCCGCAACGGGTTTTCCGACTGGACGCTCACCCCGTGATACATGTTGCCCTCGAAAATCAGGTTCTTGGTCCGGTCGTAATTCAGCCCCGAGAAACTGGTATCGACCCGGTCAGCCCGGTCGATATAGCCGTTGATCGAGCGGAACTTGTTACCGGTCACCGTCATGCCGTTGATGAAATGGCCCACACCATGCGGCTTGATCACCACATAACTGAACCAGGGCGCTACCTCTCCCGACAAAAAGATATTGTCGGTGATGCTCATCGAACTGAACGAGAACCCGCCGCTGAAATCGGGATTGGCGTCCTGTTCGTTGGTCCATTCAAAGCTGCAATTGTCGACATAATTCTCGGCGAAGGTGCAGCTGGAATAGGTACCGATGATGACGATCCCCGCCGTGCGCGGCCCGTTCGGCACAGCATCCCCCTGGAAGAAGTGATTGCCCAGGATCATGTGGTTCTGCCCGGCCATGACGCCAAAATGAAGGAAATTGGTCGCGCGGTTGTGGCGCAGCTTGACGTCGTTGGCATTGACGTTGAACGCGATCGAGGTGCGGTCGGCAACATTCGCCCCCTCTTCCGAGGACAGAAACTGGCACCCGTCGATCAGCATCCCCTGGCAACCGCCCCCGATCGAGGTGATGCCGCGATCCTTGGGCCGGCTGATGAAACAGTCGAACAGCGCAAATGTCGCGCCCGCCGGGGCCAGCTTGATGCCGCTACAGGTGTTGTTGCACTGGAACTCGATGTTCTGCATGTTGAACTTCGACAGAGAGCTGAAGCCGCTGAAATCCAGCATGTATTTGTAATCGTGAAAGGTGAAGACCTGCGTGCCCGCCGCATCGTAGAGCCCGGCGTTCAGCGTGATTTCTCCGGCGCCCACGTTCTTTGACCGCACATAGATCTCGCGCCCCACACCGGCCCCGGTGACCCGTGCGCCGACCGGAATGTTGGCGACATTGGCAACATTGATCAGGGTGCGCTGGTTCGCCGGATTATAGGTCGCCAGCGAGGTATAGGTCTGGGTGTCCCAGGCCGGTCCGCCCACCGCCTCCAACTGCCCGTTGCGGATCACCCGCCGCGTGGAATAGCTGTTTCGGTTCGGCACCGCCGCCTGCATGTCGATTGGCGCGGTGATCGTCACCTTGCGCCCGCCCAGGTCCAGCGACTCATGATCGACCCCGTTCAACAGCGCCTGGAACGCCTTGCGAAACGCGGTCTCCTCGTTGCCAAACGCGGTGATATAGGCCGGCAGGTTGTAGTTCTTGGTCAGGATCAGCATCTTGTCGACCGGCATCGACACCGTGCCCTCGAACTCGATCTCGGACTGGATGTTGACCGTCTCGCCCAGGAAATAGCTGCCTTCGGGCACAAACACCCGCCGCCCGGCCGCCGCCGCGTCTGCCGCTTCAAACGCGGCCGCATTGTCGGTCACCCCGTCGCCCACCGCGCCATAGTCGCGCACATCCACAAGGCTCAGCATGTCGCGCAGGAACACGCCGGTGACATCGGTAATCTCGATATCGTCGATCCGCACGATGCCGCCGCTCGGCCCTTCCAGGTTGATCCCGAAATGACCGTAGATCACCGTCCGCCCCCAGGGCATGTCGACGCCGCCGCGATTGCCCGAGCCGACGATGCCGGTCACCTCGACCACCTGACCATAGGTGGTCAGCGTCACCGCAGGGGCAAGCTCGGTCACACCCGTCACATGGGCGCCCCCCGCGCCACCGGCCCAGCCCGCCACCCGCACACTGGGCAGGTTGCCGCTGATCGCCTTGACGCGCACCTTGACCTGCAAGTAACAGCCCGGCTGCAACGGCGTCTGCCCCATGTAACGCAGCTTTTGTACCGAACTGGTCTTTTGCAGCTCCAGACAACCGCCGAAATCCGCGTCCGCTGGCACGAATGCGGCATTGGGCGCGCCGTCATAGGTATCCGATCCCGGTGTGCCGTCGCCGCTCGACCAGACATCCAGCCCCAGCTGGAAGGCGGGCGGCATAAAGTTGATGCCCTCGGTGATTGCTTTGTTCATCCAAATCCCTTTCCCAATCGCGCCGCAGACCACCTGCCCTGGCGCATGCATGTGACGGGTCCGGGTCGCCCCCGAACGCGCCATATCGCTAAAGGAAAGGAATTAACCGGCGCTCAGGGCACCGTGACGGTGGTGTTGCCTCAGGCTGACAGGCCAGGCGCCTTCAACACCTGCACCGCGTTGATCTTCCAGCCGCTTTCCAGCTGGATCATCTGGTAATCCAGGTAATGCACCGCACCATACGCATCGGTGATCCGCACCGTCTGCCACAGCGCGCCGTCTTCCTCGTGCAGCTCCAGAAAGGTCACATCGGCGGGCCGCCACACCATCGGATAGCCGCCCCGCACCATCGCCCCGAAATTCTCGGGCGTGCGAAAGATGTCTCGAATTGTCGGGCTGGCAAAGCTGAAGGCCGTTGTAAAATCATCTGCCAGAAAGGCGTCGATCTGGCGGCCAATGACGGCCTCGATCTCGTCGCTCTGGGCCGCGGCGGGGCCAGCCAGCCCGGCCCACAAGGTCAGAATGAACAGCAATTGGCGCATGGCGTCTCTCCCGGTTCGCTGCCCAGTACTACGCGTCGCGGCGCTGTCCGGATCAGTCCAGATCGGTCCAGGGCCAGGGTTTGACCTCGCTGGCCGCAGTCTGGAACCGCGCCGCCTTGGCGATCCAGATGCCCAGGTCAGTGCCGAAATCGGCAAGCCGTGCATTCGGCTGGCCCTTGCTGACGGCCATGATGATGAACTGCACCACCGTGACCACTGCCAGGATGGTTTGAGCCAGATTGATCATGATCGCAATCAGGATCATGTGCAGCAGCCTCCACCAAAGGCTGTCGCGCTGTTCGGGCTCGTGCTGTTCGCCGTGCACGCGGCCTTCGAATTTGTCTTCGTCCGACATTGGCATGCTGTCCTCCGCGTCTGTGATGCTGCGGAGCCTAACACAGAAAACGGCGCCCGCCAGCGGGCGCCGCCCTGTTCACTGCAAACCGCCTCAGGCCAGCTCGCCCGCCAACGCCTTGTCGATCAGCGCGATGGTCTCGGGGATGCCGTAAAGCGCGATGAACCCGCCAAAACGCGGGCCCTGCGACGCGCCCAGCAGCACCTCGTAAAGCGCCCCGAACCAGGCGCGCAGCGGGTCGAACCGGTCGCGGCCCACCGCATAGACGATGGATTGCAGCGCCTCGTCCTCAACCGGTCCGTCATAGGCGGCCAGTTGCGCGCGCAACTCAACCAGCGCCTCGCGCTCGGCCTCGGTTGGCGCCCGGTAGACCCGCGTCGGCTTGACGAAATCGTTGAAATATCGCACCGCGAACCCGGCCGCCTGGTCCAGATCGGGAAGGCTTTCGGCGCTGGCCTCGGGCGCATAGCGGCGGATGAAGCCCCACAGCGCCTCCTTGTCCTCGGCCCCCGACACGCTGGCCAGGTTCAGCAGCATCCCGAACGGCACGATCAGGGTCGAGGCCGGCACATCGCCACCATGGATATGCCAGACCGGGTTGTTCAGCTGCGCCGCCAGATCCTGGGTCGGATAGGCGCGCAACTGCTGGTGATACTCGTCCACCGCCTTGGGGATCACGTCGAAATACATCCGCTTGGCGGTCTTCGGCTTCTGGTACATGAAATAGGCAAGGCTTTCCGAACTGGCATAGGTAAGCCATTCGTCGATGCTCACCCCGTTGCCGCTCGACTTGGAAATCTTCTGCCCGTTCTCGTCCAGAAACAGCTCATAGGTGAAATGCTCGGGCGCGGGCACGCCCAGAACCCGGCAGATGCCGTCATAGATCGGCGTATTGGTCGAGTGATCCTTGCCGTACATCTCGAAATCGACGCCCAGCGCCGCCCAGCGCGCGCCAAAATCGGGCTTCCATTGCAGCTTCACGTTGCCGCCTGTCACCGGCAGCGTCCATTCGCGCCCGTCCTCGTCGTCAAAGGTGATGGTGCCATCCTTGGCGTTCACCTCTTTCATCGGCACATACAGAACCCGCCCCGTCTCGGGGTGGATCGGCAGGAAAATCGAATAGGTCTGCTGCCGTTCCTCGCGCAGCGACTTCAGCATGATCTTCATGATGTCGTCATAGCGTTCCGCCGCACGCAGCAGGATCTCGTCGAACTGGCCCGACTTGTAGAACTCGGTCGCCGAATAGAACTCGTACTCGAACCCGAATGTATCCAGGAACCGCCGCAGCATCGCATTGTTATGATGGCCAAAGCTTTCATGGGTGCCGAACGGATCGGGCACCGAGGTCAGCGGCTTTTGCAGATGCTCGCGCAGCATTTCCTGGTTGGGCACGTTGCCCGGCACCTTGCGCATGCCGTCCAGATCGTCCGAGAAACAGATCAGCCGGGTCGGAATATCGCTGATCTCATGGAACGCACGACGGATCATTGTGGTACGCGCCACCTCGCCGAATGTCCCGATATGCGGCAGGCCCGAGGGGCCATAGCCGGTCTCGAACAGGACATACCCCTTCTCCGGCGGCGCCTTCTCATAGCGTTTGAGCACCCGCCGCGCCTCTTCAAAGGGCCAGGCCTTGGACGCAAGGGCGAGTTCACGCGAGTTGGACATGTCGGTCTCCATCGGGGGGTATCCGGGCGCCCCATGCGCCCTGTCCGGCTGTCCTATTGTGCCAGTGCAGCATGAGTCAATAAACCGGTGCCTTTTCTGCCCTATTTCCGGGCATTTTCGGCGGTCCAGTCCAGGATTCCCCGAACCTGCGGGTCCGCCGCCAGCCCGTCGCGCGCCGCCATGAAATAGCCGCGGGCCGACACCGCCTCTGGCCCCTCCAGCCGGACCAGCGCACCGGTGTCCAGAAAACTGTTCAGCACCCCGTCCCAGCACAGGCACACCCCCTGCCCGGCGAGCGCCGCATTGACCAGCATCGCGTAAGAGTTGAAATCCAGCACCCGCGCCCCCGCCGGCATCTCTGCCCCGACCGAGCGGAACCAGCTCGGCCAGTCGTGCCACTGGCTGCGCGCCGCCTCCATCGTCAACAGGGTCATGCGGGCAAAATCATAGGCATCGCCGCTCATCCCCCGCCGATCCAGATAGAGCGGGCTTGCCGCCGGGAACACGCCATCGCCCAGAAGTCGCACCTCTCCGGCATCCTCCGCCAGCCCGAACCGGATCGAGATATCGCCGGGGCGCTGCGGCTCACCATACTCCTGACTTATGATGCGGATCGTCACCTCGGCAAAAGTGTCCTCCAGCTCTCCCAGCCGGGGGATCAGCCAGAACGCCACCAGCCCCGAGGGCGCGGTGATTGTCACCACCTTGCCCCGTGCCGCCTGCCGGATTTGCGCCGCAGCGGTTTCGATCTGCCCGAACCCGCCGCGCAAGGCCCGCAGCAAGTCCTTGCCATGCTGCGTCATTCTCACCGGTTTGTGACTGCGGTCGAACAGGGCACAGCCCAAATCCGCCTCCAGCGCCGCGATCCGTCGCGACACCGCGGGCTGCGACACGTTCAACTCGGCCGCCGCCGCCGTCAGTGTACCATGGCGTGCCGCCGCATAGAATGCCGTCAGCCCGGAAAAGCCTGGAAGCCGCTCCATCTATCATAACCTCACCGTATAATCATGTGCATCTTTACGCGATTGCTTGCGCCCGGCAAGCGGCTGTATTGCTGCCCCAGAACAAGGAGCCCGCCATGACCGACCTTCTCGACAGCTTCGCCGCCGAAATCGGCACCGCAACGCCGCTTCATCAGGCCAGCAACCTGCCGCATGCCCCGCTGGCGGTCGATGCTGCCCATGTGCCGCTCTCCGGCGGCACCGACCCGACCTATGGAGAGGTGCGCTGGCGCACGCTGATCAACGGCACCCCCGAGGCGCCCCGCGATCTGGTGCTGGGCCTGGCCGAGTTCGGCCCCGGCGACCGCCTGCTGCCGCACCGTCATACCCCGGCGGAATTTTATCTGGGCGTCCAGGGCTCGGGCACCGTCACCATAGACGGCGTGCCGCATCACATCGCGCCCGGCATCGCGCTTTACATCCCCGGTGATGCCGAACATGGCACCGTCGCCGGCCCTGAAGGTCTGCGTTTCGCCTATGGCTTCGCCTCCGCCGGGTTTGAAAGCATCGAATACCGCTTTACCGCCAGCGCCTGATTGCCGCAAACCGGGCCGCGCGCTAGCGGTTGAACCCAAGACGCGCGCCCCCTATCCTGCACCGCAGCACAAACGCAGGCAGGACACCACCATGAGCGACCAACTCCCCCACCCGATGACGCCCCAGGATTGCCTTGTCGCGATCATGATGGCCGTCTCCGCCTCGGACGAGAACATCCGCACCGCCGAACTGGTCAAGATCCAGTCGGCCGTGAACATGCTCCCGGTCTTCGCCGATTACGACATCGACCGGATGAAACAGGTCAGCCAGGTGGTATTCGACCTCTTCGAACAGGAAGACGGACTTGATGCGCTCTTCGGCCTGATCCGCGACAACCTGCCCGAGCGGCTGTTCGAAACCGCCTATGCGCTGGCCTGTGACGTGGCCGCCGCCGACGGTCAACTGGCCGAAACCGAGCTGCGCCTGCTGGAAGAGATCCGTTACGAGCTGAACCTCGACCGCCTGCACGCCGCCGCGATCGAACGCGGCGCCCGCGCCCGCCACGTGGTCTGATCCGCGCCTCAACTGCCGTAGATCGCGCCCCAGCGTTCAATCAGCTCCTGTTGCAGTTTCTTTGACCGCACATTCCAGCCGCGCGCGCCCTCGGGGCGCTCGCGGTCCTCGGGGCGGATGCGCGCGCGCCGGTCGAAATCGGCGCTGAAAATGGCAAAGGCCAACACGGTGCCATCCGCCGCCGTCATGAACCCGCCCAGCCCCGAGACAAAATTCAGCGTACCCGTCTTGGCGACCACCCGGATCGGATGATCCCGGACCACCCGTCCCTTGGCATCGCGCATCGGGATATCCTTGAGCAGCCCCGGCAGCGTCCCGGCCTTGCCCGCCTGCGCCAGCGCCGCCGCCAGCCCGCGCGGTGTCATGCGCGACGCCTCGCCCAAGCCGGAATGGTCCACCAGGCTGGTGCCCGCCATGCCGTAACGCTCGGTGGCCCAGGCGCTCATCGCCTGCCCCGATTCCCTCAGCGTACGCGGCTGCCCGCCGCGCGCGATCGTCGCCGCCAGCCCGACCATCTCGGCAGTCAGGTTGGTCGAGAACTTGAGCATGTCGCGCAGGATCTCGCTCAGCGGCTCACTGTCATGATGCGCCAGCATCCGCGCGCTTGCGGGCAGGCTGCGGATCACCTCGACCTTGCCCAGAACCACCCCGTTCGACCGCGCCAGCGTCTGGAACACGTCCCCGGCATACAGCGCGGGCTTGCGCACCGGCAACCAGCGCGAGCCATCCTGGCCCAGCGCCTTGCCTGCAACCGTCCAAGCGTCGACGCGCTGATGCTGCTCGTAGGTATAGATCGGCAGCGCCCGGTTCACGACCTTCATCTCGGCCATCGCCACCGCCGGCCTGATCTTGTCGCTGCGCGCATCCATCGCGACGGACCAGCCCTTGCCCGCCCGCTTCCACTCGAAATGCACCCGGTTGAAATTCAGCGCGATCCCCGACACCGCCGGGCTGTATCCCACGTGATCGGGTTGCTCGGGGTCGATGCTGAACACCTCGGGCAAGGCCCCGTCATATACCTTGAATCCGCCGCGCACCTCGCGCAGGCCCGTGGCCTTCATCGCCCGCGCCAGGCTGGCAAGCGCATCGGTATCCAGCACCGGATCACCGCCCCCCGCCAGAATCAGGTCTCCCTTCAGCACCCCGTTTTCCACCGGACCATCCGCCAGCACCCGCGTGCGGAACCGGTGCGACGGCCCCAGCGCCTCCAGCGCGTAAAGCGCGGTCAGCGCCTTGGCCACGCTCGCGGGCGGCAGTCCGGTCGCGCCCTCGACCGCCTCCAGCTCTTCGCCGGTCCGGGCATTGACCACGGCAAAACCGACACGGCCCGACAATCCCGCCCGCGCCAGCACCGCCTCGGGCCGGGTCACGCCGCTAGCGTCGAACGGGCGCAAGGGCGGACGCAGCGAGGTGGCGGGCGGCGCCGCAAGCCCGGCAACCGGGGTCAGCGCCGCGCCGAGTCCGGCCAGAAATACACGTCTGGAAACACGATCAACCATACGCCCATAAAAGCGCAGCGCAGACAGACGCACAAGTGATCCTTTGCGGGCTTTTCGTCCGGTTTCCGGCATGTTACCGGGCAAACATGGGCCGCGCCGTTCTGATCATGTTCCTTGCCATGTCGCTGATTCCCGCCGGGGACATGGCGGGCAAGCTCCTGACCGGTCAACACGGGGTCTCGCCCGTCTTTATCGCCTGGTCCCGCTTTGCGTTGGGGCTGCTCGTGATCCTCCCCTTCGTCCGCGCCCCGGCGCTTGCGCTGCTGCAGGACTGGCGCGTCTGGCTGCGCGCGCTGTTGCTGGCCGGAGGCATCCTCTCGATCCAATCGGCGCTCAAGACAGAACCGCTCGCCAATGTCTTTGCCGCCTTTTTCGTCGGCCCGATCCTCAGCTATGCGCTGTCCGCGCTTTGGCTGCGTGAACCGGTGACATGGACCCGCTCTGCCCTGATGCTGGTGGGATTTTTGGGCGTGCTGCTGGTGGTCCGTCCCGGGTTTGGCGGCTCTCCCGGCCTGCTGCTGGCGCTGCTCGCGGGCTGTTTCTACGGCGCCTTCCTGACGGCCTCGCGCTGGCTCAGCCACCTCGGCACACCGCTGGCGCTCAGCTTCTCGCAACTGGCCATCGCCGGTCTGGTGCTGACCCCCTTCGGTCTCGCCAACCTGCCCGCGCTCGACATAGAGACCGCCGGGTTGACCCTGGCCAGCGCCATGGGCTCGATGCTGGGCAACCTGCTGTTGCTGGTGGCCTATGCCCGCGCGCCCGCAACCCGGCTGGCCCCACTGGTCTATTTCCAGCTTATCGCCGCTGCCGGTCTTGGCTGGGCGGTGTTCGGCGACCTGCCCGATCTCTGGACCTGGGCGGGCCTGTCACTGGTGCTGGGCGCCGGTCTCGTCTCGGCGCTCCTGCGCCGCTGACCAGCCCCCCGCCGCCCGGATCCGGGTCGAGCTGACATCGACCATCGGCACATTGACGAAACACCAGGCAGGCGCCTGCGACCGGCCCAGCAGATGCCGCGCCTCTCCGTCGATGCGATAGGGCGCATAGGCCCGCGCCGCCGGTGACATCCTGGCCGAGATCCGGTCGCCCGGCCGTGCCAGCACACCCACCGGCACTGTCTCAATGATCTGCCGCCAATCCTTCCAGCGGTGCAGCTGCGCCAGATTGTCCGCCCCCATCAGCCAGACAAAGCGCACCCGGGGATAAAGCCTCCGTAGCGCCGCGATCGTGTCCGCCGTGGCCCGCGTACCCAGATGCGTCTCGATATCGGTGACATCGACCCGGGGGTGTCGCATCATCGCCCGCGCGGCCTCCATACGCCGGTCCAGCGGCGCCGGTCCCCGCGCCTTCAGCGGGTTGCCCGGCGTCACCAGCCACCAGACCCGGTCCAGCCCGAACATCTTCAGCGCCTCGCGCGTCACATGCACATGACCCGCATGCGGCGGATCAAACGACCCGCCGAACAGCCCGATCACCTGGCCGGGCCGCGCATATGGAAACCCTTGTCTCATGAAGGCCTTGCTTGGCGCCTGTGCAGCGCCTTGTCAATCGGCAGGCCGCACCGCATCGCCCAGCCCGATCAGGCCCGGCTCCAACACCTCGGCGCACCAGCCGCCATGCCCGCGCACCGCCGAATAGCCGCCGGGACCAAATGTCTCCTCCATCCGAGAACAGGGCGCGCAGACCACCGTCAGCCGCAACACCGCCCCACCCAGCCGCAAAGGCCGATCCTTGAGCGCCGCCAGATTGATCCCCTCGACCACGATATTGCGCCGCAAATCGAACGGAGAAACGGCCCCGCGCCCCAGATACGACCCGATCGCGCTCAGATGCTCGCCCTGCACCAGCGTCACCGCCCGCTTGCCGGGCCGCCCGTGATCCCCCGCCAGACCGCCGACCTCGACCTGCGCCTTGTCGACCGCCACCAGTGCCGCTCGCCGTTCAGGTCGCAGCCCGATCCACGCCACCCACCCCGGCTGCGCCCAGCCCGCGATCAAGGATTTCAGATCCGTCATCAGCGCTCTCCCGCCATCTCGTGCAGCTCCAGATCCGGCAGCCGGTCCAGCGGATAATCGGAATGCAGGGTCCAGATATTCTCTTGATCCAGCGTCAGCGGCCGCAAGGTCCCGCCCGGAAAGGCCCGCGTTCTGAGGGTCAGCGCCATATCCGACATCACCCCCGGATTGTCCCGGAAATACGAATGCCCCAATCCACCCGCGCCCTCGACCCGGATAAAATGCACCAACCCCACCTTGCGCAGCGACGCCAGCTCGCCCGGTGCGAAATCGGATGCGTCAAGCCGCCCGAACCGCGCCTCCTGCGTCAGGAACGACGAATAGGCCAGCGCCTGATCCCTGGGGTTGATATAGACACTCACCTGCTCGAACGCCTCGGAAAACCGCTCGGATATCAGCCGCTGCCGCACCGTACCCACGTCCAGATCCGGCGCCGCCAGGATCAGCGTGCCCGTCTTCATCGTCAGCTTGGGCTGATTGCCTCGCGCCCGCTCGCGGATCACCAATTCACGCAGGGCCGAGGTTGCCACATCCGTGCCCCGCGAATGGGCGACGATGTCGATCTGCTCCACCTCGGGGACCGAGGCCAGCAGATCCAGCACCTCCTTGAAATGATAGACCGAGAAATCGCCCGACTCGCTGTCACGGAAGTACTTGAGCAGCCCCGGATTATTCGCAGGCCAGGAAAACGCCATCGGGATCGACCGGCACCCGGCATAATGCCAGACATTGGCCAAGGTCGTCAGAGCCTCGGGGAAATCATTCGCAAACCCATGCACATAGATCAGCACCGCACCGGTGCCACTGCGCCGCACCTGCGCGCCCATCATCTCGCGGAACCGTGCGGCATAGGCATCGTAGTCGCGCTGTGCCCGCGCCTCGGTCACCACCCGCCCCTCGCGCCGCTCGGCGGGCAGCGGCGAGCGGGCAAACCGGATCTCGTCGCGAAACCCCGCCACGCTCAGCCGCGGCGGCCGCCGTCCCGGACCGGCCTTGGTCAGCTCCACCAGCTCCGGCCAGCTTGCCACTCCGTCAAAGGACACCGTGGCCCGGCCAAAGGCCAGGCTGTCGGACCGCTCCGAGAGATATTCCACCCGCCCGTTCTCGCTCAGGTCCTGGCTGCGATCCGTCGCATAAAGAATCTCTGGCGTGACCGAGCGATAGAACTCAGGCACCTGCCCCGCTTGATAATTTCGCCCCTCAGCATAGACATTGGGCACCCGCGCCAGTCGGTCGGGCCGGGTACCGCAGGCCCCCGCGACAAGGCAGGAGAGAACCGAGAGGGCGAACAACCGCCGGTCAGGCCGGATTGCGTGGGGCACGGGCGCGGTCTCCTTTCGACCACCGATAAGGGATCAACAGCACAAAACCCCAAATCACAATTGCGTTTGCGCCACGCCGCGAGGCGCATTGCCCCCGCCCCCGCCATTCGCTATCACACCGGCCAACCCGATTTCCCCGACCCAGAGGATACGACATGGCCGCCTATCAATATGTCTACCACATGCAGGGTGTCTCCAAGACCTACCCCGGTGGCAAGAAATGCTTCGAGAACATCCACCTGAACTTCCTGCCCGGGGTCAAGATCGGCGTGGTCGGCGTCAACGGCGCCGGTAAGTCCACCCTGATGAAGATCATGGCCGGCCTCGACAAGGATTTCACCGGCGAAGCCTGGGCCGCCGAAGGCGCCAAGGTCGGCTATCTGCCGCAGGAGCCGCAGCTCGACCAGACCCTGACCGTGCGCGAGAACGTCATGCTGGGGGTCAAGGCCAAGAAGGACATCCTCGACCGCTACAACGAGCTGGCGATGAACTACAGCGATGAGACCGCCGACGAGATGGCGCAATTGCAGGACCAGATCGACGCCGAGAACCTCTGGGATCTCGACAGCCAGATCGACGTTTCGATGGAGGCGCTGCGCTGCCCCCCCGACGATGCCGAGATTGCCAATCTCTCGGGTGGCGAAAAACGCCGCGTCGCGCTCTGCAAGCTCCTGCTCGAAGCGCCCGACATGCTGCTGCTCGACGAACCGACCAACCACCTCGACGCCGAGACCATCGCCTGGCTGCAACAGCACCTGATCGACTACAAGGGCACCATCCTGATCGTCACTCACGACCGCTACTTCCTGGACAGCATCACCGGCTGGATCCTGGAGCTCGACCGCGGCCGCGGCATCCCCTACGAGGGCAACTATTCCTCGTGGCTGGAGCAGAAGGCCAAGCGCCTGGAGCAGGAAGCGCGCGAGGACAAGGCCAAGCAAAAGACGCTGGAACGCGAACTGGAATGGATGCGGCAGGGGCAAAAGGCCCGCCAGGCCAAATCCAAGGCCCGGATCCAGGCCTATAACGAGATGGCCAGCCAGTCTGAGCGGGAAAAAGTCGGCCGCGCCCAGATCGTCATCCCCAATGGCCCGCGCCTGGGCTCCAGGGTGATCGAGGTCAACGGCCTCAGTAAACACATGGGCGACAAGCAGCTGATCGAGGGTCTCGACTTCTCGCTGCCTCCTGGCGGCATTGTCGGCGTCATCGGCCCCAACGGTGCCGGTAAATCGACGCTGTTCAAGATGATCACCGGGCAGGAAAAACCCGACGCTGGCAGCATCGAGATCGGCGATACGGTCAAGCTCTCCTATGTCGACCAGTCGCGCGACGACCTCAAGGACAACGACACCGTGTGGGAGGCGATCACCGGCGGTGCCGAGCTGATCCAGCTGGGCGATGCCCAGGTCAACAGCCGCGCCTATTGCTCGTCCTTCAACTTCAAGGGCGGTGACCAGCAGAAAAAGGTCTCGCTCTTGTCGGGCGGGGAACGCAACCGCGTCCACATGGCGCGGCTCTTGAAAGAGGGGGGCAACGTCCTCCTGCTCGACGAACCGACCAACGACCTCGACGTCGAAACCCTGCGCGCGCTCGAAGACGCGCTGGTCGATTTCGCCGGCTGCGCCGTGGTCATCTCGCACGACCGCTTCTTCCTCGACCGCATCTGTACCCATATCCTCGCATTCGAAGGCGACGCCCATGTTGAATGGTTCGAAGGCAACTTCGAGGATTACGAAGAGGACAAGAAACGCCGCCTGGGACCGGACGCGCTGGAGCCCAAGCGATTGAAGCACAAGAAATTCGTGAGGTAAGTCGTGTCCTGACTTATCGGATGCGTGCGCGGAAGTCGCTTTTCGCGGAACACCGTAGGGTGGGCAGCTCTGCCCACCACTCCCACTCGTACACGGTGGGCTAGATTGCCCACCCTACGTCTACGTCCTCTAGGTCCGAACGCGCTGGAACCCAAGCGGTTGAAGCACAAGATGCTTGTGAGGTAAATTACGCCGTGACCTGTCGGACGGGTGGTGTGAATGTGGGCGGAACGCTCTAATTGGTGGTAGTTTGCGAGGCGATACGTGAGCATCTTAATTTCTGTTTACGGCGCTATTGTTTCAACAGCGTTGGCTGCACTAACCATCTATCGACATTTTAAAGATCAAAAGTTTCTGATCACGTCCATTGACGTGACAAATGACGAAAATGGAAACGATGTTTTTGAAGTTTAGGTAATGAACAATGGCTCAGGACCTGTGAGCATTAGAGAGTTGTGGGTCGGACATGGAAAGATCGAAGGACAGCTATCGCCGGCAAGATACGGCCTTACAATATGGAACTTCCTGCACCCGCGCTTGCTGGAACCTGAAGCCATGAATATGGATTTTGGAAGTGCATATGGAAAAGATGGGTATATTATTAAAATTGATCCGGGTTCGGCAAGAAAGTGGGAAATTGAAATAAAATCACTTCAAGAGGCATACAAAGAAAGGATTTTGTTCTCCAAGGATTTCAACAAGAAATATACCCATGATGATGCAAAATACCGCTTTGCTTTGAGAATCCGCCATACACGTTGGAAACACCCGACTGTGTTGGCACTTGAGCCAAGAAACACCGAATTGCTACCAGGAAATCAAACGTATCTACCAAATTTCACCTATTGCGACGAAAACATCGAACAAGATTTCTGAGCAAGAGCATGGTGGGTTTTCAACCCACCCCCTGCCCTAACGACTAACGTACGGTGGGTTGAAAACCCAGCCTACAAAAGCTCTCCAAACCTGCCATCGGGTATCACACCCGACAAATCCGCTTCGACCCGCCTGGCCCGATTGTCCCGGTGGATAACGAATAGGTCCAGCCAACCGGCCGATCGTGCCGGAGGTCCACCCGCTCCACCAGCCGCGCTTCGCAAGCGCTTCGGTGGCAAAAAGGGGCACCAGAAACCCTGGGTCTGATGCCCCATGCCGTGCCGAAACCGTACCGCAACACCGTCATCGGCGGCCCGCGATGGCGCAGCCTTGTCGCATTGCGCGCCGGTTACCGCTCGGAAATCTTGTACAAAACGGTCAATCCACCCGTGGAACCCAGTACAAAACGGTCAAAACACAAGGTATCATATCCGATCAGACCACGACGAAATCCCTGCGATTAACACATTTTCAACACATTCCTTTGTAAACTCCTAAAGCATTCAGCAGCTTGCAACAGGCTGCTCCACGACAATGTCTAAGGAGGCAGAATGGCTTGGGTCGGAATTGTTCTGGGAACGCTCGCGGGTCTTGTTATCAGCATTTCTGCCTGTGTTTTCTGGGAGTTGCCGTTCTGGGCAGGCTTGCTGCTGTATCCCGCCATCGGCTCATCGGTCGCCATCTCTGTCATTCTGGTGCTGTTTTTGCGCGGCGAACACACGCCTGACGCCGACCCGATCAGCGACGCCAGGACGGTTGCAGGCTAACACGCCAGACAGCGGATTTAGAAAGCGGTTCCGGGTTTAAAACCAAGCCTTTTCAATATCATAGCCGCTGGGCAAAAGCCCGTGACCGAGGACTGAATCAGGTTCACACCAATGAACACGGTGAACCACATCCACAACGGCGACACCAGCGTGGTCAGCAACACGCTAAGCAGAACCATGAAACCAGCAAACATCATCACGGCACGATCGAGGGTCATTCTTCCAACTCCTGAATACCACCGGACACCCTGCCCGGCCTTGACCTCAATGTAATCCGAAACCCAATCACATTCAAGTATAAGAATGTAAGATCAGCCCTGGACCCAACTGACGATCTGCCCTACCCGCATCGCGCCCGACTGCCTCTTCTTTTCCTTGCCGCGTTCAAAGGCGACCATGGTCGGAATTCCCCGGATTGCATATCGACCACCGGTCGACTGGTGTTTTTGGGTGTCAAGCTTGACCAGCCGTGCCTGCCCCGCAAGGGTGCCTGCCGCCTTGGCATATTCGGGACCCATCATCTTGCACGGTCCGCACCATGGCGCCCAGAAATCGACAACCAATGGCAAGTCGTCGTTTTTCTTTGCTTTTTCCAGAATTGCCGGATCAACATCCACTGCTTGCCCGGTCACCAGACCCTGGCCGCATTTGCCGCATTTGGCCCCGTCCGTCAGCCGTTCCTCTGGCACCCGGTTCAATTGCCCGCAGGCCAGGCAGGTCAAAGTTTTGTCACCCATGTCGCGCCTCCGACGTTCACATTCGAAAATTGACATAGGTTTTGAATGGTGAGGCCGCAAGACCTCACCCTTCTTGCGCGTTACGCCGCCAGACGCTGTGCCGCCGATGGGACGACGGGTTTTCCCGGACCACCCGGCAAGGGCACGATCTCGGCGCCGGGTTTCCTTGCCCGCTGCAACAGGCGCCGGGAAAGGACCCAGACCACGGGCACCATGACCGCCCCGACTGTCAGCCCCAGACCCGTCCCCAGAGCATCCGGCCACAACAGACCGGCTGTCAGATAGCCCGCTCCGACCGGGGCGAGAGAGGTCGAGAGCAGCGACGCGGCCGAGGCGAACAACTGCCTGTGCGCCCACTTGGGCCCGTCCGGATCGTGCGCAAGACCATATGCCCAGGCATAGACAAGCACCGCCAGCGACAAACCGGCAACGCCCACCAGAATCTGCATGATATTCTCCAAGCTCAGGGCGCCGGATACCCGTCGGGTCCACTCTGGCCCGTCACACTGAGTCGGGCGCCCGAGTGTGAAGCATATCGCTTTCCCACCCTTGGAAAAGTGGGATATTGCACGGAGTCAAAGGCTGGCAAATTTCGGCCGCGGCCTCATGCATCGACCTGTCTCGGGCGCCCCTGTTCGTCGATCGCGACAAAGGTGAACATGGCCTCGGTCACCTTCTCCCGAACCCCATAACGATCGCGCAAGACCCAGGCTTCGATCTCGATGGCCAGGGACGTGCGCCCGATACGCGCAACCTGACAGTAGATGCACAGGACATCCCCGACCCGCACCGGGCGGATGAATTTCATCGCATCCACCGCGACGGTCGTCACCCGCCCCGCAGCCCGGGCGCCTGCGGTAATTCCGGCAGCAATGTCCATCTGGCTGAGCACCCAGCCGCCAAAAATGTCGCCATTCACGTTGACATCGCGTGGCATTGCCAAGGTTCGCAGTGTCAGGTCTCCGTTGGGTTGATTTTCCGACATTCTCCGTCCCTCCAGATGCTGCGATGCGGCTACAGACAATCTAAACCGATTTGTCGGATCCTGCACAATGAAGATCACGAAGCTGAGACAAGGACTTTCAAAACACAGGTCAGGTATCAGATGAGCAACATGACACCTTTTGTTCGTATCCTTCTCCCCGGGCTCATGCTGGTTGGAGCCGCCTTTGCGATCCAACTGACCGGGCTGGCACAGCGGCTGGGCGCGCATCCCTGGTGGGCGCACAAGGTGATCTGGGCCGGGATCCCCTTGGGAATTGGCCTTGCGATGACGGCCTGGGTGCTGCGGATCCCACGGAACACCCGGTTCATCGGCTTCACCCTGTTTGCCTTCTTTGCCTTTGCCGTGGCCAAGGCGGGAAAACTGCGGTTTGCCGCATCCTTCGCCGAAGACGCGCTGGCCGGACAGGCCTGGTATCTTGGCTGGCTGGCAACCTGTGCCCTGACCGCAGCCGCTGTTGCATCACTTTTTAGATACGACCGTCAAACACATTGACCCAGTCACGTCATCGCCCGAAAATACCCCAGAACTTGGCAAACAGGAGGGTATTGATGTTCACGCGACGCGATTTCCTTGCGACAGCAACGGCGGTAGCCGGAGTGCACTGGGCCATTCAGGCTGATGCGCAAGCGGCATTCGATCCGACCCCACAGGAAGTGCGCATCAAGAAAGAGTTCGAACCAGGGCTTTTGATGATCCTGCCGCGCTCGTTCTACCTGTATCTCGTGACCGAACCGCGAAAGGCGATCCGGTACGGGTGCGGCGTTGGAAAGGCCGGGCTGGAGTTCACTGGCAGCGCCACGATCGACGTGAAAAAAGAATGGCCGACCTGGCGCCCCACCCAAGAGATGATCGAACGCGATCCGCGAACATATGCCAAGTTTGTCGATAACGACTATGTGCAACCCGGAGGGCCGGGAAACCCGCTGGGCGCCCGGGCGCTCTATCTCTTCCAGAATGGTGTCGACACCTATTTCCGTATCCATGGCACCACGCAGCCGGAAACCATCGGTCAGGCCGCGTCGAACGGTTGTATCCGGATGCTGAACGAACACGTGATCGACCTGTACGCCCGGGTGCCGCTTGGAACCAAGGTGAACGTGCTGTGACTGGATATGGCGGCGGCCGCCGGGCAGTGCCGGGTTACCGCGTATCTTGAGGGGACTGTGCGATTTTTCTTGAAAAATGAGGAATCCGGCTGCATTTCTTATTTCTGCAAAGTTACGCTATCGACCTCACTGCTCCCTGACAGGCTCAGTTTTCGATGTTGCACTGACCGAGCCGACCTGCCGCACGTCGCGGGCAGAATAGACTACAGGAGATGAGGACGATGGCCACCGGCACCGTCAAATGGTTCAACACCACCAAGGGCTTTGGGTTCATTGCCCCCGAAGGCGGCGGAAAGGACGTATTCGTCCATATCTCGGCCGTAGAACGTTCGGGGCTTACCGGGCTCGCAGACAATCAGAAGGTCAGCTATGAGCTGAAACCTGGCCGGGACGGCCGGGAATCGGCAGTTGACCTGAAACTGCTCTAAGCAGAACACACGACCAAGGGTCCGCCTGACCGGGCCCTTGGCACCATCTTGTTGCCGTTCTTGCCGTTTGCACGTGCCCACATGGTGCGGGCGCAGGCGGCTTGGTCAGTTCTCCGCCCGTTCGATGAGCTCCAGCACCGCAGGCCCTATGGCCTCGACGATCCGGCTGACCCCTTCGGCATTCGGGTGAATGCCGTCACCCTGCATCAGCCCGACAAAACTGGTCGGATCCTCACCCAGAGCCGAAAAGAAACTGGGCACGTACAGCGTATCGAACTGATCTGCGAGATCGGGGTAGATCGCATCGAACGTGTTTTTGTACTCCACCCCGTAATTGCCCGGCGCTTGCATTCCGATCAGCAACACGGCAACGTCGGCCGATTGCGCGGTGTTCAGAATTTCGGTCAGATTTCGACGGGTCATGTCCGGTGCAAGACCGCGCAACAGGTCATTGCCGCCCAAGGTGACGATCAGCCCGTCGACCTCTGGCGTCAGCGTCCAGCCGATGCGGGCGGCGCCGCCTGCCGAGGTATCGCCGGATACGCCAGCATTTATCAGGGTGACATCCGCCCCCTTGGCGCGTGCCCAGTTCTGCAATTGGGGGACAAAACCGTCATCGACTGGCAGTCCGTAACCCTGGGTCAGGCTGTCGCCCAATGCCGCGATCACGACCGGTTCGGCGGCGACTGGGACAGCCCCAACACCCAACATAAGCCCAAAAAGAACCTTGCGCATGCCAGCCTGTACTCCATATCCCATTGTGATCCTTAACGAAGGCCTGCCCATGAATGACCACGCCATATCCCTAGAAGATGCCCGTTTGTCGTTCGATGGCAATGCAGGTCACGTGGATATTCTCCATGGCATCACGCTGAGCGTGCCAAAAGGGCAGACTCTGGGCCTTGTCGGCCCGTCCGGATCCGGCAAATCCTCGATCCTGATGCTGATGGGGGGCTTGGAGCGGGCAACCGGCGGGTGCGTCCGGGCCTTGGGCAAGGATCTGAACGATACGGACGAGGACGCGCTGGCGCGTTTTCGCCGGGGGTCGATGGGGATCGTGTTTCAGAACTTTCACCTGATTCCGACGATGACCGCGCTGGAAAACATTGCCACGCCTCTTGAACTGGCGGGCCGGAGCGATGCGTTTTCGCGGGCAGAGGCCGAGTTGGAGGCGGTGGGGCTCAAGCACCGGGCGGGGCACTATCCGGCTCAGCTCTCGGGCGGCGAGCAGCAGCGCGTGGCCCTGGCGCGGGCCGCGGCCCCTCGGCCCGCGATCCTTCTGGCCGACGAACCGACAGGCAACCTGGACGAGGCCAACAGCTCCGCGATCATCGAGATGCTCTTTGGCCTGCGCGACAGGCATGGATCGACCTTGGTTCTGGTCACGCATAGCGATGCGCTCGCCCGCCGGTGCGACCGGATCGTGCGCATACGCGATGGCCGCATTGTTGCGGATTCCACCACCGAGGCGGGCGTATGAGCCTGCGCCTTGCGGCTCGGCTGGCGCGGCGGGACCTGCGTGGCGGCGTGCGCGGATTCCGCATCTTTCTGGCCTGCCTTGTTCTGGGTGTGGCCACCATCGCCATCGTCGGTTCGGTGCGCAGTGCGATTCAGACCGGTCTTGCGCGCGAGGGGGCAGCCCTGCTGGGTGGCGATGCAGAGATGCGGTTCACCTATCGCTTTGCCACCGATGCGGAACGGGACTGGATGGCAGGCACGGGCGCCGAGATATCGGAACTGGTGGATTTCCGGTCGATGGCCGTTGTCGGATCGGGCGATGCGGCAGACCGAGCCCTGACCCAGGTCAAGGCGGTTGACGCGGCCTATCCTTTGTTGGGGCAAGTGGTTCTGGATCCGCCCATGCCGCTCGCCGATGCATTCGCTACGGTCGACGGGCTGCCTGGCGCGGCGATGGAACGCGCGCTGTCTGACCGGCTGAACCTGAACCCGGGCGACAGGTTCCGGTTGGGCGAGCAGGAGTTTGTCCTGCGCGCAACAATCCGCAGTATTCCCGACGGACTGGCGGACGGGTTCGCGCTGGGCCCGCGCACGCTGGTCCTGTCGGGTGATCTTGGCAGTTCGGGCCTGCTGCAACCGGGCACGTTGTTCACGACAAAATACCGGTTGCGCCTGCCTGAGGGGGCCGATCTGCGCCAGACCGCGGACGAGGCCAAGAGCCAGTTCACCGAAACCGGTATGCGGTGGACCGACGCCCGGAACGGCGCCCCGGGGATTGCCGATTTCACACGGCGGCTGAGCGCCTTTCTGATCCTCGTAGGCCTGTCCGGCCTTGCGGTCGGTGGCGTCGGGGTGTCGGTTGCCGTGCGGACCTATCTTGCCGACAAGACCGCCACCATCGCGACCTTGCGGACATTGGGGGCGGACAGGCGGACGATCTTTCAGCTGTATTTCCTGCAAATCGGCGCGCTTTCGCTGTTGGGGATCGTTCTGGGGCTGGTGCTTGGCGGGCTGGTGCCGGTGCTGCTGGCGCCGTTGATCACGGCGCAGCTACCGGTACCGGCCGTTTTTGCGATCTACCCCGCCCCGCTGGGAGAGGCCGCGATCTATGGTCTGCTGACGGCTTTCATCTTTACGCTCTGGCCGCTGGCCCGGACAGAGGACATTCGCGCCGCCACCCTTTTTCGCGAGGCGCTCAGCCAGGCGTCATGGTTTCCGCGCTGGCCGTATCTGCTGACAATTCTGGCGGCACTGGGTCTGCTCGTCGGATTGGCGATGTGGTTCAGCGGGTCGGCCCGGCTGACGCTCTGGACCATTGGCGGCTTGTGCGGCGCCTTGGTCCTGCTGTCGCTGGCGGCCGGCGCCGCGCGGTTCCTGGCCCGGGTCGCGGCCCCGTTGGTGCGCGGAAAACCGGCGATGCGCTGGGCTCTGGCGGCCATTTCAACCGGGCGCGGCGGCGCGTTCCCGGTCATGCTGTCGCTGGGTCTGGGGCTGTCGGTTCTGTCCGCCGTCGGACAGATCGACGGCAACCTGCGCGTTGCCATTTCCGGCAACCTGCCGGATGTGGCGCCATCGTACTTTTTTGTCGATATCCAGAAGGACCAGATCGACGGGTTCAACGCGCGGCTGGACGAGGATCCGTCTGTGACCCGCGTTGAGAGCGCACCCATGCTGCGCGGCGTCATCACGCGGATCAACGGCCAACCGGCGCAAGAGGTCGCGGGAAACCACTGGGTGGTGCGCGGCGACCGGGGGATAACCTATGCCGAAGCGCTGCCCAAAACCACCCGGTTGACCGCCGGGGAGTGGTGGACCGCCGGATACACAGGCCCGCCCTTGATCAGCTTTGCCGCCGAAGAGGCAGAAGAACTGGGGCTGCACCTGGGGGACACGCTGACGGTCAACATCCTGGGCCGGGATATCGAGGCCACGATCGCGTCATTCCGCGAAGTGGATTTCTCGACCGCCGGTATGGGGTTTGTCATGACCATGAACCCCGCCTCGGTCGCCGGTGCCCCACACAGCTATATCGCCACGGTCTATGCCGAGGAGCGGGCCGAAGCCGCGATCCTGCGGGACGTGGCATCGGCCTATCCCAACATCACCGCAATCCGCGTCCGCGATGCCATCGACCGGGCATCGGACGTGCTGGCGGGGCTGGCGACAGCGACCTCTTACGGGGCCGGCACATCGCTGCTGACCGGGTTTCTGGTCCTGATCGGCGCGGCCGCCGCTGGCCAGGGGGCGCGGCTCTACGAGGCCGCGGTCCTGCGCACCCTGGGGGCGACGCGCGGGCTTATCCTGTGGAGCTTCCTGCTGCGCAGCGCCCTGCTGGGGGCTGTCGCGGGCGCGATTGCCCTGTCGGCCGGGCTTCTGGGCGCCTGGGCGGTTGGTACGTTTGTCTTTGAAACCGGCTTTACGATCATATGGCCTTCGGCCCTGATGATCGTGGCTGGTGGAGTCATCGTGACAACGGCTGCCGGGCTGATCTTTGCCTGGCGGCCGCTGGCTGCCCGCTCTGCGGCAGTGCTGCGCGCGCGCGAGTGATTATCGGGCGCACACGACGGGATTGAGGATCTTCAGCAAGTCGGTGTTGTCACAGACCAGCGCATCCAGGGTGATCTCGTCCAGCGAGGCATAGAACGCCTGTGCCGCATCCCTGAGCGCCAGTTTCAGGCGGCAGGCATCGGTCAGCGGGCAGCTGTTGTCGGCATCGGCAAAACATTCGACCATCGGCAGGTTGCCTTCGACATGGCGAAAGACCTCGCCAATGCGGATCGCATCCGAGGGCATGCCCAGGCACATCCCGCCGTTGCGGCCACGCTGCGTGTTCAGATAGCCAAGCTGGCTGAGCTGGTTGATCACCTGCGCCAGATGGTTTTCGGAGATGTTGCAGACTTCGGCGATTTCAGACTTGGTGACAAGCCGACCCTGATGGGCGGCGCAATACATCAACAGCCGAACGGCGATGTTGGTCCGCTTGGTGATGCGCATGTGGGTTCCTCCCCAATGGGATATTCGATGCAGGTTTATTGCACATCCCCGGAAAAACCTGTTTGACATACATCAATTGCTTGTTTTTCCGGAATGGACGATGCCAGACCCTTATTTCTTTGGCTACGGCAGCCTGGTGAACCTTACGACGCATGATTTTCCCGACCCGCGACCGGCGCGGCTGAAGGGATGGCGGCGGGGATGGCGGCACACCGATCTGCGCCAGGTGGCGTTTCTGACGGCCACCCCCGATCCCGATTGCGAGATCGAAGGTATGATCGCCCATGTTCCAAATGACGACTGGGCGGCGCTGGATGCGCGCGAATGGGCCTATGACCGGGTTCCGGTGACCGGCGCGGTGTCACATGACCTGACCCGACCGGTCGACATCGCCGTTTATGCGGTGGCCACCGAAAAACAGAGCCTGCCCAGCACGCGGCACCCCATCCTGCTGAGTTACATCGACGTGGTGGTCCAAGGGTACCTGCGCCATTTCGGAGAGGCCGGGGTAGAGCGTTTCTTTGCCACGACAGACGGTTGGGAGGCGCCGATCATCAACGACCGCGCGGCGCCCCGCTATCCCCGGCATCAGGTCTTGAAGCCGTCCGAGACGGCGCTTGTCGACAGCCATCTGGCGGCGGTTTCGGCGACCATCGAAACCATGGCCTGAACGCGGCGGGCATAACAGCCCACCGCTTTTTTTCTTCGCTCCAAACCTAGCCGCGGGCGCGGATGACTTGCAGCAAGGGCAGCAGCGTTGCCATTTCCGGGCCCCGCTCCATCCCGGTCAGTGCCTTGCGCAGGGGCATGAAGAGGAATTTTCCCTTGCGGCCCGTGGCCTCTTTCACGGCCTGTGTCCAGGCCGCCCAGGTCCCGCCGTCGAACGGACCCTCGGGCAGCAGCGCCATGGCCTCGGCGATGAAGGCGCGGTCCTCGTCCTCGATCAGAGGTTCGGCGCCGTCGCGGCACAGGATCCACCAGCCTTCGAGATCGTTCAGCGTCGTGATGTTCTCGCGCGCCATGGACCAGAACGCCTCGGCCAGATCCGAGGAAACACCGGCAGCGGCCACGGCATCGGCGACCGATGACAAAGGCAGCCCCTGAAGGTAGCGGGCGGTCAGCGGGAACAGGTCCTGCACATCGAACTTGGTTGGCGCGGCCCCGAACCGGGTCACGTCGAACCCTTCGATGAGCTCGGCCATGTCGTTCCGCATCTCGACCGGATCGGCCGATCCGAGCCGCGCCATCAGGCTGAGCAGGGCCATCGGCTGCACCCCCTGTTCGCGCAGGTCGCGCAGGGCCAGCGTGCCGAGGCGCTTGGACAGCGCCTCGCCCTGCGGGCCGGTCAACAGCGAGTGATGGGCGAAACGCGGGTGATCGAACCCAAGCGCCGCCATGATCTGGATCTGGGTGGCGGTATTGGTCACGTGGTCGGCGCCGCGCACCACGTCGGTGACGCCCATATCGGTGTCGTCGACCACCGAGGCGAGCGTATAGAGCACCTGGCCATCGCCACGGATCAGCACCGGGTCGGACACGCTGGCCGCATCGATCGAGATGTCACCCAGGATACCGTCGGTCCACTCGATCCGCTGCTGGTCCAGCTTGAACCGCCAGACGCCATTGCCGCGCTCGGCGCGCAATGCATCTTTCTGCGCCTCGGTCAGGTCCAGCGCGGCCCGGTCATAGACCGGCGGCTTGCCCATGTTGAGCTGCTTCTTGCGCTTGAGGTCCAGTTCGGTCGGCGTTTCGAACGCCTCATAGAACCGGCCCATCTGGCGCAGCTTGTCAGCCGCATCGGCATAGCGGTCCAGCCGCTCGGACTGCCGCTCGACCCGGTCCCAGTGCAGGCCCAGCCATTCCAGGTCCTGCTTGATCGCGTCGACATATTCCTCTTTCGACCGCTCGGGATCGGTATCGTCGATCCGCAGGATGAAGGTGCCGCCCGACTTGCGGGCGATCAGGTAATTCATCAGCGCGGTGCGCAGATTGCCGACATGGATATAGCCGGTGGGCGACGGGGCAAAACGGGTGGTGGTCATGGACATCTCCTGTTGCCGCGTCCCTTGTCACAGAGGCGGCATTTTGTCCAGCGGCGCGGGTGTTCAGGCCGGAAAGACCGGCCAGTGGCGGGCGAGATCTTCGAGCCCCGCCTCGATCAGCTCGGCCAGAGCATCGAGGTCGATATCCGACAGTCTTGTGACGTAGAGGCAGGATTTGCCGGTCCTGTGTTTTCCCAACCGTGCAAGGATGTCGGAGAAGTCCGCATAACCCGGCAAGATATAGATACTGAACGCTGCCTTGCGGGGCGAGAACCCGGTGGCCAGGAAATCGCCTTCGCGCCCCGACGCATAGCGATAGTGATATCGCCCGTAACCCACCATCGACGGCCCCCACATCACCGGCGGAAAACCTGTCACCTCGCGAAACAGGGCGTCCAGACGCACGCCATCCGCAAGCCTCGCCTCCGGACTAATCGCGGACAGGAAAAGATCGACGTCCGCGCCTGTGGGAACCGTCTTGTTCGTCACCATGACACCACCTTAGGGGCCATTGCGATTCTTGCACAGGTCTCCGCGCATTTTCCCACATTGCCGAACCGGGTGTTCGACCTAAGCTTTTCTCTGTTCGTTCAACCCTGGGAGTGTTTCGATGACTATCAAGTTCACGCGCCGCGCCGCCTTGGCGGGGGCATCCGCTCTTCCATTGGCGGCCGCCGCCAGACCGGCGCTTGCTGCCGCGCATGGCGGCAAGGCAGCGGCGCCGATTGCCCGATCGTTCAAACTGGGCGGGTTCGGGATCACCACCTTGCTGGACGGCAGCCTGCCCCGGGACAATCCCAAAGGCATCTTTGGCGGTGGCGCAAGTGATGAGGATTTCGCCCGGGTATCGGCAGAGAATTTCATTCCTGCGGACATGGCACAGTTCTTTTTCACGCCGACGCTGGTCGATACCGGTGCGGAACTGGTGCTGTTTGATACCGGCCTCGGCCAGGGCGGTATCGTCAAGGCGCTGGATGCGGCTGGCGTGTCCCCAGATGCCATTGACGTGGTCGTGATCACCCATATGCACCCCGACCATATCGGCGGCATGATGACCGATGGCGCGCCGACCTTTTCGAATGCCCGCTATGTCACCGGCACCACGGAATACGAATTCTGGTCAAAGGCAGAGGCCGGTAACCGGGTTGGCGATCTGGTGAAATCCAACGTGACGCCGCTGGCCGAGAAGATGACCTTTGTCGAGCCGGGCGGCTCGGTTGTTTCCGGCGTTACTGCAGTGGACGCTCGTGGCCACACCCCCGGCCACATGGGATACATGCTGGAGAGCGACGGGCAAGGGCTCATGCTGACGGCGGATCTGGCCAACCATTATGTTTGGTCGTTCGCGCATCCCGAATGGGAGGTCATGTTCGACATGGACAAGGCCCAGGCCACCGCCTCGCGCCGCGATATCCTGGGCATGCTGGCTGCCGACCGCGTTCCGATGATCGGATACCATATGCCGTTCCCGGCGATTGGCTATGTCGAGACCCGTGGCGAAGGCTTCCGCTTCGTTCCGGTAAGCTATCAGTTGATGGGTTAATAGCCCGGGTCGGGCGCAATGCGGCTGCCGTCGGTGAACCGCGACAGGCGAAATTCCCACGGATCGACCACCGAAGTTTCGCCGGTCGCCAGATCGGCGATCAGCCGCCCGGCGCCCGGCCCTATCCCAAATCCATGCCCGGAGAAGCCTGTCGCGATGTAGAGGCCCGGCATCTGCTCGACATTCGAGATGACCGGAATGGCATCCGGTGTCACGTCGATCATCCCGGCCCAGCTTTGCATGATCTCCGCGCCTTCCAGCGCGGGAAAGGCGTGCCGGGCAGCGGCCCAGGCATGACGGATGTGTTTCTGCGACGGCTCGGGGTCGAGAATCCGGGTCAGTTCGAACTGGGTCACGTCAGACGGCGACCAGTGACGGGCATATTGTGCCTCCTCCAGCCAGCGGCGCGAAACGCGGAAACGCAGCGAGCGCCACTCCTGCCGGAACGCGGGCAAGAAGCGGCGCGCCAACCGAAAGCTGTCAGGCACCAGGTCAACCGTATTCTGCGTCCCGTCGGCAATGGTAAAGCCGCCATCGGCCCGGCGGCGGATGGTGAAGCGGTCCGACCAGTACGCCGTGTCAGGCAAACCGTTGACCGGTGAGCTGCGAAGGAGCGTATTCAGCACCTTGAGTTGCGGCAGGCAGATGCCAGCGTTACCCGCAAAGAGACGCGACCACGCGCCACCCGCCAGGATGACACCGGAACAGGCCACCCTGCCCCGTTCGGTGTAGACACCCGAGATGCGTCCCGCTTCAACATCCAGAGATCGCACCGCACAGGCGGTAAGAATCTGTGCGCCCCGGTCGCGCGCGCCCTCGGCAATCGCCGGGGCTGCCCATTGCGGCTCAGCCCGGCCGTCCTGCGGCATCAGCAGCGCCGTGCGCGGCGGATTGCGGTGGCCCGGCAGGCAGGTGGCGATCTCGCCGCCCTCGATCATCCGCGCCTGCGTGCTCAGCCCGTCCACATGACGCGCCCAGCGTTCCAGATTTCCCGCGTCACGCCGCCCGGACGCGGCAAACAGGATACCCGAGCGGACAAAACCGGTGCTGCGGCCCAGCCGGGCATCCAACCCGCCCCAGATCTCCAGCGCGGCCTGCATCAGCGGAATCTCGCGCGGGTCGCGCATACCCAACCGCACCCACCCCCAATTGCGCGAGCTCTGCTCGGCCCCGATCTGACCTTTTTCGCAGAGCAGGACCGATACGCCCCGCTCAGCCAGTTCCAAGGCGGCAGATACCCCCACGATGCCGCCACCAATAACAACCACCTCGACCTGCTTGGGCAGGGCAAGATCAGAGTAGAAATCGGTCAGGCGAGGTCCGGGCATTTAGGCTCGATCATTCAGAGGCAATCGTTGCCCGTGATGTAGCCCGCCCCACCCGGACGGAAGGATGAAAATCGCCGCGCCAGATCACATCCCGGACAGTTGTGGCAAAACTGCACTCACGGCTCGGCATCTGGGCTGCGCAGGCGTTCGTAAAGCCTATCAAACGGGTCCATTTGCATCTTTTCCGGTATACCGGTTTCAGCCTCAAAATCTGGTAGGTACAACCCCGAAATCCAGCTTTCCGGCAAATATGACAGCAAACGCTCCAAAGCCGTAGTTTGCCTTGCGGCCCAGTCTCGCAAGTATTCGGCATGTCCGGGTTTGTATTGGTAGAGCAACTCATAACCTTGAAGGCAAATCTCGGTCGCGCGATCATGGCCCAGCGTGAAGTACGAGATCGCAAGGACTGCCATTAACAATCCTAGAGACCCCAGCAGCAAAACCGGCCAACCAACCAGAATGGTCAAGAAAAGTATTGCCAGTGAAACCCGCCATCCCGGTGGATTGTCCAAAAAATAGCGGAACGTCAGTCCGGAATCCGGACGGACAGATTGCTCCTGATCTGGGGCCTGCCGCTGTTCCCGAACGGATTCCCGGACTGGTTGTTGTCGCGGACTCAATACGTCGCTTTCCAAAAGGGCGCGGATCTTTGCGTCGATCATCTGATCATCGGCATCAAGCCCCTCGGATTGGGTCAAGTTGACAGAGGACAGGTGCAGCGAATTAGGCGCTTTCATTGGACTGTTCCCGAGCGAGTTCAGTTTCTTCCCCACGTCTGTTTATACCAGACGGTCTTCACTGCTCGGGCAAAATCGCCATTTCTGTGGTCTTCGCTTGCCTATATCGACTTTAAAAAGGCAAATCGGGCACCATTCGGGCTGAATTGTGGCGGCATAGGGAAATGTTCCGAAACTACGCCCGGGTCAGATTTCTGCCTGTTCCAGACGAATTCTTTCGAACGGGTCCTTCTGCATCCAGTCAGAACTGTTTGGTGTGGGTCCAAAGTCCGGTAAATAGAGTCCGGCAGTCCAACGATCTGGCAGACGCGCAAGCAGTCTCTCCAGTCCGGCGACACACCGCATCGACCAACTGCGCAGCGCTTCTGCCTTAACAGGGCTTAACCGGTATAACCGGGCAAAGCCGACCACGACGATCCTGCTAATGCGATCACAACCGAGCGTCAGACAGGCAATGACCGGAAGCACGATCGCAAGCCCCAACAAGGTTGGCAGCAGCCAGGGCCAACTGATCGTCAGTGCCAGAGCTAGAGTTGCGGCCGAGTGCCGAAATCTCGGCTGGTAGAGCGGTTTGCGTTTTGCGCCGTCCTCGATCTGTTCCCGCATGGGCACAGCCGGAGCGATCTCCGGAAGGGTCTTGCGCGGTTTGGTCTTTGGCTTAAATGCGTCTTCCCGCATTACCGCCTGAACGACCTGATCTATTTCGGCTTCATTAATCTTCAGCGGTGGAGACTTAAGCATTTTCACCCCTTGCGGGGGGGCATTCAAAGGATTCAACATGGCACACATCCCAGATACGAGTATTCTCCGCCCCGGTTTGCGCCTGTTTCATAGGCAAAGGGCGGCAACTCTGGCGAGTTTGCCATCGCCTACGATCCCTTGCCTATAAAATGTCATATTTAGGTCAAATTCTCCTCAAATCGGAATCAGACCGGGGACAATATCGCCCTCTGTGGCTTCATTGTTCGCAACGTGGCATCAACTCGGGTCGCGCCAGCGATTCACGATGGGATAGCGCCGGTCCAGCCAAAAGGCGCGCGGGGTCAGCCGGGCACCGGGGGCCGATTGGAACCGCTTGTACTCGCTGATATAGATCAGATGCTCGACCCGGCGGGCGACATCGCGGTCGAACCCTGCGGCCACGCAATCGGCGATCGAGCCGTCCTGATCGACCAGAATGTTGAGGATCGCGTCCAGCTCGGGATAATCCGGCAGGCTGTCGCTGTCCTTCTGATCCGCGCGCAGTTCGGCGCTGGGGGGCTTGTCGATGACCGAAGGCCGGATCACCTCGCCCGCCGGTCCCATCATCCAGGGCCGGTGGTTGGCGTTACGCCAGCGGCAGGTCTCGAACACCCGCGTCTTATAGAGATCCTTGATCGGGTTGTAGCCGCCCGCCATGTCGCCATAGATGGTGGCATAGCCCACCGCCACCTCGGACTTGTTGCCGGTGGTCAGCAGCATTTCGCCGAACTTGTTGCTGAGCGCCATCAGCAAGAGGCCGCGCAGGCGGGACTGGATGTTCTCTTCGGTCAGGCCCGGTTCGGTCCCGGCAAAGAGCGGCGCCAGCGTATTGGTCACTGCCGCCCGGCTTTCCGAGATCGGCACATAGTCGTAGCGCACGCCCAGCGCCTGCGCCACGGCCTCGGCATCCGCCAGCGACTCGGCACTGGTGTATTCCGACGGCAGCATAACGCAGCGCACGTTTTCGGCCCCCAGCGCATCGGTGGCGATCGCCGCCACTAGCGCGGAATCGACGCCGCCTGAGAGGCCCAGCAAAACCTTAGAAAAACCGGTCTTGCGCATGTAGTCGCGCAGGCTTTCGACCATCACGCGGTAGTCCTGCTCCCAGGCATCGGGCAGCGGCGCGATCTCGCCCTTGGCGATGCGCCAGCCTTCGGGCCCGCGTTCCAGATCGACATGGGCCACGGTCTCGTCAAACACCGGCATGCGGAACGCCAGCGCGCCGCCGGGGTTGAGGCCAAAGGTGCCGCCATCGAACACCTGATCGTCCTGACCGCCCACCATGTTGAGATAAATGAGCGGCAGCCCGGTCTCGACCACCCGCGCCACCATTTGATTGACCCGCACGTCGTATTTGTCACGGAAATAGGGCGAGCCATTGGGGACCAACAGAAACTCGGCCCCGGTCTCGGCCAGGGTCTCGGCCACATCCTCGTGCCAGGCATCCTCGCAGATCGGGCTGCCGATGCGGGTGTTGCCCACCGAATAGGGCCCGCCCAGCGGTCCGGCGTCAAAGATGCGCACCTCGTCGAACACGGTTTCATTGGGCAGGTGGGTCTTGAGCGAGCGGCTGGCGATCTTGCCACCCTTGAGGATCAGGTAGGCGTTATAGAGCTTGCCGTCCTCGACCCAGGGGCCGCCGATGGCCAGGGCCGGGCCGTCTGCGCAATCGCGGGCCAGTGTCTCGATCATCGAAATGGCGGCCTCGTGAAATGACGGTTTCAACACCAGATCCTGGGTATTGTACCCGGTGATGAACATTTCAGGCAGCGCAACCAGGTCCGCCCCTGCATCGCGCCCCTGCGCCCAGGCCTGTCTGGCCTTGGCCGCATTGCCGGCCAGATCACCGACCGTCGGGTTGAGTTGCGCCAAAGTTATTCGGAAACGCCCGGCCATCTTGCCCTCTCAGCCTGTCCCTCGGATAGCCGATTTACCAGATCGACGCGCGAGGGAAAGCCAAATGCGCCAAAAGACATTGCTCCTGCCCTAAGCCTGCCGTAATTTTGCGGTGCCGCACAGCATCAGACGGCCGACAAGGCAGACAGAGGCACAGGAATGACCAAGATCCCCAGACGTATCGCTTTCGTTACGGCAATGGCTGTCTCACAAGTTGCAGTTGCGCAGGACGCGCAGGTCCTGACAACGCAGGATGATATCGGGGGCGTCTACGAGGGTACGTTCCGGGGCGGGCTTCAGCATGGCACCGGCACATACCGTCTGCCTAACGGCTATGAATACGCGGGCGACTGGGTCGATGGAGAAATCCGCGGCCGGGGTGTCGCGCGGTTTCCGAACGGGTCCGTCTATGAGGGGCAGTTCGCCAAGGGAAAACCCGAAGGCATGGGCAAGATCACCTTTTCCGACGGCGGCACCTATGAGGGCGAGTGGAGCGACGGCGTGATCAATGGCCAGGGTGTCGCCACCTATGCCAACGGTGTCCGCTACGAAGGCGGATTTCGCGATGCGAAACACCACGGCAAAGGCGTGATGCAAAGCCCCGGCGGCTATGTCTATGACGGCGACTGGGTGGATGGCGAAAAAGAGGGGATGGGCAAAATCACCTATCCCGACGGCGCGATCTACGAGGGTCAGATCCTGGCGGGGCAGCGTCATGGAGAGGGCAAGCTGACCCTGCCCGACGGGCTGGTCTATGTCGGGCTCTGGGCCGATGGCCAGATCAACGGGACTGGAACGCTGACGCAAGCCAATGGCGACGTCTACGAAGGCGAGCTGGTGGCCGGTCGCCGTCAGGGGATGGGCAAGGTCACTTATGCAAACGGCGATATCTATGAGGGCCAGTTCGCTGAAGACCGACGCGAGGGACAGGGCACCTTTACCGGCACCGACGGCTATGTCTACACCGGTGCCTGGGTTGCCGGGCAGATCGAAGGCCAGGGGCGTGTGACCTATCCCGACGGCTCGGTCTACGAAGGCAATTTCCGCGCCGACCTGGCCGATGGCCAGGGCAAGATCACCTATCCCGACGGATCGAGCTATGAGGGCGATTGGGTCGCGGGCGTGATCGAAGGCACGGGCACGGCCACCTATGCCAATGGAATTGTCTATCAGGGCGAGTTCAAAAACGCGCGCAACCATGGCCAGGGTGTCATGACCTATGCCGATGGATATCGCTATGAAGGCGGCTGGCAGGATGGTGTTCGCCATGGCCAGGGCAAGGCGACCTATCCGGATGGTTCGGTCTATACCGGCCAATATGTGAACGGGCAGCGAGAAGGCGATGGCGAGATCGTGATGGCCGATGGCTTCCGCTACAAGGGCCAGTGGGAAGGCGGCAAGATCAGCGGGTTGGGCGTGGCCACCTATGCCAATGGCGATGTCTACGAGGGCCATTTCCGCAATGGCAAGCGTCAGGGCGAAGGCACCATGAAATACGCCAGCGGCCAGGAAGAGACCGGCGACTGGGACAATGGCGCCCTGAACCGCAAAGAGGCGGCACCGGCCGCATCAGGCGGCTAGACCGTTTCACCCGCATCCAGTCTCGAGAGAAACGTATCGGCGTCGGCAAGAACCGTTTGCCGATGCGTATCCTCCATGCGGTCCCATGTCCGATACATGTTGCCCATTCTGGGATTATCGGAGAACCGGTCGCGATGCCTGTCAAGGAAATGCCAGTAGAGCAGGTTGAAAGGACACGCCGTCTCGCCGATCTTGGCCTTTACGTCATAGGAACATTGACCGCAGTAGTCTGACATCCTGTTGATGTAAGACCCGCTCGACACATAGGGTTTGGAGGCAACGATGCCACCATCGGCAAACTGGCTCATGCACAGCGTATTGGGGGCCTCGACCCATTCGAAAGCATCGGCATAGACCGCCAGATACCATTCGTGAACTTTCTGCGGGTCCACGCCCGCAAGCAGGGCAAAGTTCCCCGTGACCATCAGGCGCTGGATGTGATGGGCATAGGCTTCCTCCCGTGTCTGTAAAATAGCCTCGGCCATGCAATGCATGCGCGTTTCCGCCCCCCAATAAAGCGGCGGCAAATCGCGATGATGGTCCAGCAGGTTGCGCGAGGTGTACTCCGGGCCTTCGAGAAAGTAGATGCCGCGCACGAATTCCCGCCAGCCGATAATCTGCCTGATGAAACCCTCGGCGCAGTTCAGCGGAACCCTGCCCTGCTGCCAGGCCGCCTCGGCGGCCTGGCAAACCTCCAATGGCTCCAGCAGGCCGATGTTCAGATAGTGTGAAATGGCAGCATGGTAGAGAAACCGCTGCCCCGACAACATTGCATCCTGGTAGTCGCCGAACAGCGGCAGGGCCTGTGATATGAAATGATCCAGCGCCACGCGTGCCTGAGCGTGATCGGTTGCAAACCAGAAAGGATGCAAGGTGCCGAAGTTCTGGCCAAACCTGTCTGCGACGAGGGCCAGAACCTCTTGGGTTATTGCGTCGGGTTCAAACCGCATGGGGTCCGGGAAAGCCAGGTCTTTCGGTGCTTGTTTGCGGTTTTCCGCGTCATAGTTCCATTTTCCGCCGGCGGGCTGGTCCCCGTCCATCAACAGGCCGGTCTTGCGCCTCATGTCGCGATAGAACCACTCCATGCGCAACTGTTTTCGCCCCCTGGCCCAGTCCCGGAAATCGGAACCGCGGGATACAAAACGTTCATCCGGCAGGAACCGCACGGTCAGGGGCAAATCTCGTAGTGCCGTGATCAGACGCCACTCCCCCGGCGTGGTCACAAGAACCTCTCTCGAACCGGTCTCGTCGGACCGGCGCAAGAGTTCCGCGGGTATCGACCCACCGTTTTCCGGATCATCCAGTCGCGTATAGGCCACGGTCCATCCCAAGGCGCGCAGCCTGTCGGCGAATTTGCGCATGGCGGCCAGCACCAAAGCGATTTTCTTGGGGTGATGGCGGACATACTCCGTCTCGGCGGTCACCTCGGCCATGACAACAAGATCTTTGGCCTTGTCCCCCGACGCAAGCGCCGACAGGCTTTCGCTCAGTTGATCTCCCAACACCAGGATAAGACGGTTCACCACGGGATTTCCTTTCCCGCCCAATCGAAGAATCCGCCCGTCTGTTCGGGCGTCAGGCCATCAATCACTCTCAAAAGGTTCGATGCCGCCTGATCTGGCGGGACAGCGGGATGACGGCCCAGATAACGCTCGGTAAACGCGGTCGCCACAGTGCCGGGATGCAATGCGACGCATATGGCCTGCTTGTGGCTGCGCGCGAGCTCGATGGCGCCGGTACGAACGATCTGGTTCAGTGCGGCCTTTGCCGCCCGGTAACTGACCCAGCCACCCAGACGGTTGTCCTCAATGGACCCAACCCGGGCCGACAGGACAGCAAAGACGGCGCGGCGATCTCGCGGCAAGAGCCGTGACGCCTCGCGCAGCACCAGGGCCGGACCAACCGCGTTCAGCGCGAACTGATCGAGCATGGCGCGCGCCGAAATCGCGCGCAGCGACTTTTCAGGCCGATTTCCGTCGATTTCCAATGCCCCCGTCGCCACAAAGACCAGATCGAACGGACCATCCAGCCCCTTCAGTCGCGTTGCAACGGCATGGTCGTCGGTGAGGTCGAACCCATCGGCTGACCGGGATAGCCGGGTAACCATGCCCCCCAGCCGATCGAGTTGGGCCACAACCGCTGCACCGATCCCGCCCGAGGCCCCTATGACAAGCGCTTTTTCCATGCCTCGTCAGCTAGCGGGAAACGAATGGCGATCAACATGATCGGCCGGAGTTTCCGCCCGGGCATTTTCACTCTTTCCATTCGCGATGCGGCCTGTATAACCTCTCGTCATGATCAACCGCGCAGACATATCCAAGACCGGTACCGCCATTCGTGGCGGCGAACTGCGTGGTCTACTGATCCTAATCCGCCTCTGAGCGTGCCCTTCGGCGCGCCCGCTCAGAGGAGGAGGCTTGCGCGCCATCAGGCTTAGGACAGATACGGAAAGACACATCCCATGACACATGCGACCGACCAAGACCGCGTCTTGATTTTCGACACCACGCTCCGCGACGGCGAACAGAGCCCCGGTGCCACCATGACCCATACCGAAAAGCTCGAGATCGCCGAGATGCTCGACGAGATGGGCGTGGACATTATCGAGGCCGGATTCCCCATCGCCTCGGAAGGTGATTTCAAGGCGGTGAGCGAGATCGCCCGCCGCGCCAAGAATGCCCGCATCTGCGGGCTGGCGCGGGCCAATTTTGCCGATATCGACCGCTGCTGGGAGGCGGTGAAACACGCCGAGAAGAACCGCATTCATACGTTCATCGGCACCTCGCCTCTGCACCGGGCCATTCCCAACCTGACCATGGATGAAATGGCCGAGAAGATCCATGAAACGGTCAGCCACGCCCGCAACCTCTGCGAAAACGTGCAGTGGTCGCCGATGGATGCGACCCGGACGGAATGGGATTACCTGTGCCGGGTGGTCGAGATCGCCATCAAGGCGGGCGCCAGCACCATCAACATCCCCGATACCGTCGGCTATACCGCGCCCGAGGAATCGGCGAGCCTGATCCGCCGCCTGATCGAGACCGTGCCCGGCGCCGACCAGGTGATCTTTGCCACCCATTGCCACAACGACCTGGGCATGGCGACGGCCAACAGCCTGGCCGCCGTGGCCGGCGGTGCCCGACAGATCGAATGCACGATCAACGGGCTGGGCGAACGCGCCGGCAACACGGCGTTGGAGGAAGTGGTCATGGCGATGAAGACCCGCCACGACATCATGCCCTGGCACACCGGAATCGACACCACCAAGATTATGGCAATCTCGCGCCGGGTGGCGACCGTTTCGGGCTTTCCGGTACAGTTCAACAAGGCCATCGTGGGCAAGAACGCATTCGCTCATGAAAGCGGCATCCACCAGGACGGGATGCTGAAGAACCGCGAGAATTTCGAGATCATGCGGCCCGAGGATATCGGCCTTTCCGGCACCTCGCTGCCATTGGGCAAGCATTCGGGGCGCGCCGCGCTGCGCGACAAGCTGGAACACCTTGGGTACGAGGTGGGCGATAACCAGCTCAAGGACATCTTCGTGCGGTTCAAGGAATTGGCCGACCGCAAGAAAGAGGTGTTCGACGACGATGTGATCGCGCTGATGCGGTCGGGCGAGAATGCCGAACAGGACCATCTGCAACTGGTGTCGATGAAAGTGATCTGCGGCACTGGCGGCCCGGCCGAAGCCACGGTCGAGATGGAGATCGACGGCAAGGATGTCAGCGCCACCGCGCATGGCGACGGGCCGGTGGACGCCAGCTTCAAGGCGATCCGCGCGTTGCATCCCAACGAGGCGCATCTGCAACTCTATCAGGTGCATGCGGTGACCGAAGGCACGGATGCCCAGGCGACCGTGAGCGTGCGTCTGGAAGAGGACGGCATGATCGCCACCGGCGAGTCGGCCAATACCGACACCGTGGTGGCCAGCGCCAAGGCCTATATCAACGCGCTCAACCGCTTGATGGTGCGCCGGGAAAAGGCCGGCCCCGGCGCGGATACGAGGGAAATCAGCTACAAGGATCTGACCTGAAGCGCCGGGCCCGCAATGCGCGGGCCCGAACCTTATGACAGTCCGGCCCGCGCCATTCCCTCGCGCAGATGGTCGCGATCTTCGTCGCGGCCATAATGGGTCATGGACAGAAATTCCCCGGCGCTGAATTGCGGTTGAGAGGCCAGGACCAGATCGGCATGGCGGCGGGCCTCGGCCTCGTCGCCGCGCCACCCATGGCATGCGGCCAGGAATACATTCTGCAAGACGTCGAAGGCCCCCAGGTGATGGAATGCGTCGATCGCCTGATCATAGTTGCGGGCGCAGAAATGCGCCTTGCCCAAATGGCTCCAGAACCGGGCGGGATGGTGCGGATTGAGCCGCATGGCCTTTTCGATCCATTCGACACCCTCCTCGGGCTGGCCCATCCAGGTCAATAGCTCTCCCATCTGCACAACAACAAGGTCGTAATTGGGATTGAGCGACAAGGCGCGTTCCTGATGGTACCGGGCCTTGCCCAAATCGTTGCGCATGATCTGGATGGCGGCCATCAGGCGATGGACATCGGCATCGTTGTCGTCCAGCTCGGCCGCTTTCCTGATGGCGACTTCGGCTTGTGCCAGCATGTCGGCGGGATCGTCGCTCCATCCATAGCCCCAGGCCTGGCCCCGAATGCACCCGCTCCACGCGTGCGCATGTGCGTATTCGGGATCAAGGCTGATGGCCCGGTCGATCAGCCGGATCGCCTCCTCGTTGTCGGCGGGCGTGCTGCGGTGGTGCAGCACCTTTGCGGCCAATACGCATTCATAAGCCGCCAGGTTCGATGGCTTCTTGCGCGCTATCTGATCCGTCTTCGACGCCTCGATCCGGCCCGGCAGTGTCGCAACCACCGCGGCTGTGATCTCGTCCTGAATGGCAAAGATATCGTCCATTTCCCGGTCATAGCGTTCGGCCCAGATATGGGTGTCACGGTCGCTGTCTATCAGCTGCACGGTGACTCTCAGGCGGTTTCCGGCCTTTCTGACACTGCCTTCGACGATGTATTGCGCGCCCAGTTTTTCGGCCACTTCGCGCAGGTTCACCGCCTTTCCCTTGTAGACGAAGCTGGAGTTGCGGGAGATGACGAACAGCTCGTGTCGTCGGCTGAGCTCGGTCAGGACATCTTCGGTCAGCCCGTCGACAAAGAACTCCTGTTCCGGATCCCCGCTCATATTGGCAAAGGGCAGAACGGCGATCGTCGGCTTGACCACCTTGGTCTGTTCCGCGTCAGATCCCTGGGACATGGTTGACGGGATAGATGGCAGCTCCAGTGCGACGCGATAGGCGCGCACGGGATGGCTGAGATTCTTGAGGGACAATTCGCCCATATCCTGGAACTGAAGTTCCATCTGCCGGCAGACCTGATCATACACCGCCGAGGAGACCAGCACTTCGCCTACGCCTGCCATTTGCTCCAGACGGGCGGCGACGTTGACGCCGCTGCCAAAGATGTCTCCGTCCTCGCAGATGATATCGCCTAGATTGACGCCGATGCGAAACCGGATGCGCCGGTCCTCGGGGACATCCATGTTGCGTCGACACATGCGTGTCTGCACCTCGACCGCACAGGCAACCGCATCGCGGGCACTGGAAAACTCGACCAGCATCCCGTCGCCCGTCGTCTTGATGATCTTGCCCCGGTTAAGAGTAATTGACGGATCGATCAGTTCGATACGGTGGGTCCGCAACCGCGCAAGTGTGCCTTGTTCGTCGGTCTCCATGAGTCGGCTATAGCCCACCATGTCCGCCGCCAGAACAGCTGCCAGTTTTCGATCCATCGGGTCCCTCCCCGAAAATGATAGTAGACTAGAAGATGCCGCACTTCCAAACGTTTCCATTGCCTGGAATGCGCGGGGTCGACACAGAATAGAGGCATCCGAAGAAAGGTCGGCGGCGGTCAACCTTGTGTCGGCCCGACAGACATGGCGGTCGAGAAAGGTAACGCATGTTGCCGTCGCGTGGTTTAACAGTGTCGACCAGCCGTGCGATGAGGTTATTGAGGCGCCCTTTGACCCCCTGCAAACCCGTGTCGTGTCACAGTCGCGAGAACAGCGCCGAAAGTCTTGCCGTTTCCTCTGTCAACCCAAAGGGCGCATTGACAAGAAACATGCCCGACCCGACCATCCTGTGCCCCTCGCGAACCGGCGGAAAACGGACCTCGTGCCGCAGGGCGCCCGGCAGGCCCAGCCGTTCAAGCGCGGAAAGCATCGGTTTGTGGCGACCATCGGCTAGGATCGGGTACCAAAGCGCGATAACGCCGACATTCCATTTGCGGTGCAGGCGGCCGATGATTCCGGGCATCCGCTCGTAATCGTTCTTAAGCTCATAGCTTGGGTCAATCAGCAGCATTCCCCGCCTTGGGGTGGGCGGCAGCAGCGATTGGGCCATCTCGAACCCGTCCTGCGGATAGATGCGCGCCGGAAACTGGCCCATTGCGTGTTCAAGGGCCCTACGTTCCTGCGGATGCAATTCGGCAAGGTGCAGCTTGTCGCCAGGACGCAGCAGATGCGCGGCGATCAATGGCGACCCGGGATATGCCTCGGCCCCATGGGCCTGATGCACCTTGTGCAGGACACGGGCCAAGGGATGTTCCGGCGCGAACCAGTTCTCATTTTGCACCCTGGCGATTCCGGCCGCCGCTTCGCCGGTCTTGACCGCCTCTTCCGCATCCAGGTGGTAAAGCCCGCGGCCCGAATGAGATTCGAGATAGACCATCGGTTTGTCTTTGCGGGTCAGATAGTCGAGCGCCACCGCCAGAACAGAGTGTTTCTGCACATCGGCCAGGTTTCCGGCATGGTAAATGTGCTGATACGACAGCATTTCGTCCCTTTAATTGGTCTTGCCCGCCGTTCCGTGGCGGATTGGCGCTGATTGAGCCGGATTCGGCCCTTTTCCACATTGCGTCCGCGCCCTATAAGTCATTCGGCCCCGAGCCGTCGAGTCGCGGGCAATCGCAACAATCGAGAAGAGCAGGATCAACCGCAATGGGGTTCTTTGACAATTTGAGTGGTCTGTTCGCTGCGGACATGGCCATCGACCTGGGAACCGCCAATACGCTGGTCTACGTCAAGGGGCGTGGTATAATCCTGTCGGAACCTTCGGTGGTGGCCTATCACGTCAAGGACGGGGTCAAGAAGGTTCTCGCCGTGGGCGAGGATGCCAAGCTGATGCTGGGCCGGACCCCGGGCAGCATCGAGGCGATCCGGCCGATGCGCGAAGGCGTGATCGCCGATTTCGACACCGCCGAGGAGATGATCAAGCATTTCATCCGCAAGGTGCACAAACGCTCGACCTTCTCGAAACCCAAGATCATCGTCTGCGTCCCCCATGGTGCCACCCCGGTGGAAAAACGCGCGATCCGTCAATCGGTGCTGAGCGCCGGCGCACGCCGCGCGGGCCTGATCGCAGAACCGATCGCAGCGGCCATCGGGGCCGGCATGCCGATCACCGACCCGACTGGCAACATGGTTGTCGATATCGGTGGCGGCACCACCGAGGTCGCGGTGCTGTCGCTGGGTGACATCGTGTACGCCCGCTCGGTCCGCGTCGGCGGAGACCGGATGGACGAGGCGATCATCAGCTATCTGCGCCGTCAGCAGAACCTGCTGGTGGGCGAAAGCACCGCCGAGCGCATCAAGACCTCGATCGGCACCGCGCGCATGCCCGATGACGGGCGCGGCCAGTCGATGCTGATCCGGGGTCGCGACCTGCTAAACGGCGTGCCCAAGGAGATCGAGATCAGCCAGGCCCAGGTGGCCGAGGCGCTGGCCGAACCGGTGCAGCAGATCTGCGAGGCGGTGATGACCGCGCTGGAAACCACGCCGCCCGACCTGGCCGCCGATATCGTCGACCGGGGCGTCATGCTGACAGGCGGTGGCGCGCTGCTGGGAGATCTGGATCTGGCCCTGCGTGAACAGACCGGGCTGGCGGTTTCGATCGCCGACGAAAGCCTGAATTGCGTCGCACTCGGCACCGGCAAGGCGCTGGAGTATGAAAAGCAACTGCGCCACGCGATTGACTACGACAGCTAAGGCGCGCAGATTCCGGGACACGATCCAGGGACATGGGTCGCCTTGAGGCGGCCGTTTACGCACCGGAGAAGAGCTTCGTGGCCAAGGACCGCTCACAGCGAGAGGATTATTTCGCCCCCCTGCGCCGCTTGTTTCTCGGGGTTATCTTGTTGTGCCTGATCGGGATCTTCCTAGTCTGGAGAATTGACAGCCCCCGGGTCGAGCGCTTTCGCGCACAGGTGGTCGATACGGTAGTGCCCTCGATGGACTGGGCCATGACCCCGGTTACCGGCCTGATCAATCTGGTTCGCGATTTCCAGAGCTATCAGCGGCTGAGCGAGCAGAACCGCGAACTGCGCAGCGAGCTGCGGCAGATGCGGGCCTGGAAAGAAGCCGCCCTGCAATTGGAGCAAGAGAACGCGCGGCTTCTGGATCTGAACAATGTCCGCCTTGATCCCCGGCTGACCTTTGTCACCGGCGTGGTCATGGCCGACAGCGGCTCGCCGTTTCGGCAATCGGTGCTGTTGAACGTGGGCGCGCGCGACGGGATCGTCGACGGCTGGGCCGCCATGGACGGGATCGGGCTGGTTGGCCGGATTTCCGGCGTTGGCCGGAACACCGCGCGTGTCATACTGTTGACCGATGCGGCAAGCGCGATCCCCGTCACGATCCAGCCATCCGGCCAGAGCGCGCTGGTCGTCGGCGACAACAGCCCGGCGCCGGTGGTCGATTTCCTGGAAAACCGAGAGATGGTGCGCCCCGGAGACCGGGTGGTCACATCCGGCGACGGAGGCGTTTTCCCTGCCGGGCTTCTTGTCGGGCAGGTCGCCGAGGATCCCTCAGGGCGGCTCCGTGTCCGGTTGTCGGCCGATTACGAACGGCTGGAATTCCTGCGGGTTCTGCGCCATCACGGGACGGAAAAAGTGGAAGACCACGGCGGAATCGTTGGTCCGGAACTGCCGCCACAACAGGCGCCCGAGGCTCCGAGGGAGGGGACCGATGGATAGCCTGTCACCGTCCCGGATCTGGACCATGCGCGTGGTCTACGTTGGTCTGAGCTTGACGATCCTGTTTTTTCAACTGTTGCCGCTCGATACATTACCCCGATTTTGGGCAGGTCCCGATCTTTTGATCGCATTGACACTGGCCTGGGCGCTGAGACGCCCCGATTATGTGCCTATGCTTCTTATCGCGCTAGTCATGCTTTTGGCGGATATGCTGTTGTTACGTCCTCCCGGCTTGCTATCCGCCCTGAGCGTAGCGGCAACGATGTTTCTGCGGAACCGAATGTCCGGACAGGGAGAAACCGGATTTGTCGGAGAATGGATTTCAGTTTCGATGTTGCTGGTTGGGCTCGCACTGTCTTACCGTCTGGCGCTTACCCTGACCGCAGTCGAACGCGCACCCTTCTTTCTATCTGCCACTCAGATGCTGCTGACCATCGGGTTTTATCCTTTGGTTGTTGCGGTCAGCCAAACTCTGTTCGGTGTCCGTCGATTGGCACCGATCGACGCCGAAGCCCTGGGAGCCCGTTAGAATGAGACGTCCTCCTCGTGATCTGGACAAGGTGCACCGCACCATGACCCGTCGAACGTTGTTGCTGGGCGGGCTCCAGGCGGCATTTATCAGTGGGCTGGCCGCCCGAATGCGATACATGCAGGTGGATCAAGCCGATCAGTTCCGCCTGCTGGCCGAAGAGAACAGGATCAACATCCGCCTGATTCCACCGACCCGCGGCGAGCTGTTCGATCGCAATGGCCGGATCATTGCGGAAAACACCCCCTCGTACCGGGTTGTAATCGTGCGCGAGGATGCTGGTGATGTCGAGCAGGTGATCTCCAATCTGCAAAAGCTCATCCCGTTGGATCCAGAGGAATTGGAGCGGGCGCGGGCGGAAATGCGCCGCTCGCCGCCCTTCCTTCCGGTTACCCTTGCCGATCAGATCAGCTGGGAAGACATCTCGAAAGTTGCGGTCAACGCCCCCGCGTTGCCCGGAATCACACCCGAGGTCGGACTGACTCGCGTCTACCCGCAAGGGGGCGATTTCGCCCATGTGGTGGGCTATGTAGGGCCGGTCAGTGATTATGACCTAAGCCAGATACAGGACCCAGAGCCGGTTCTGCGCATTCCCCGTTTCCAGATCGGCAAGGTCGGACTGGAAGCCAAGCAAGAAGAGTTGCTGCGCGGAAAGGCCGGCGCAAAGCGGGTCGAGGTCAATGCCACCGGGCGCGTGATGCGAGAACTGGACCGGCGCGAGGGGCAACCCGGCGCGGACCTACAACTTTCGGTGGACAATCAGTTGCAGGCATATGTCCAGGCCCGGCTCGGCGGTGAGAGCGCCGCAGCAGTGGTCATTGATTGCGAGACCGGCGACCTGCGCGCGATCGCCTCGGCCCCCAGTTTCGACCCAAATCTCTTTGTGCGCGGCATTTCGATAGCCGATTATCGCTCGTTGACCGAAGATCCATACCGACCCTTGGCCAACAAAGCTGTGCAGGGGACCTACCCGCCGGGTTCAACCTTCAAAATGATCACGGCGATGGCTGCGCTGGAGGCCGGCCTTCTGGGGCCCGAGGATACGGTATATTGCCCGGGGTACCTTGAGGTAAGCGGTCGCAGGTTCCATTGTTGGAAACGTGGCGGGCACGGCCATGTGGATCTGGAAAACTCGCTCAAACAGAGTTGTGACGTTTATTATTATGACGTTGCCCTCAAGGTGGGCATCGACAAGATCTCTGCCATGGCACAGGAATTCGGCCTAGGGATCAGGCACGATATCCCGATGTCCGCAGTTGCGCGCGGGCTGACCCCGGACAAGGACTGGAAAAACAGGGTCCACAAACAGGACTGGCTGATCGGCGACACAGCCAACGCTTCTATCGGCCAGGGCTACATGCTCGCCTCTCCGCTGCAACTGGCCGTGATGACAGCCCGTATCGCCACAGGGCGCAAGGTCGACCCGCGCCTGGTGAAGTCGATCGACGGTGTCGAACAGCCCTCGGGCGCCGGTGAGCCGATGGCCGTGAACCAGAACAACCTGCGCAAGCTCCGGCGCGCGATGTACTCGGTCAGTAACGACCGGCGCGGAACGGCCTATGGCAGCCGCATCCTGACCGACGAATTCCGCATGGCGGGCAAGACAGGGACCAGCCAGGTGCGAAACATCACCGCCGCCGAGCGGGCCGCCGGTGTGATCCGGAACGAAGATCTGCCGTGGGAGCGCCGCGACCACGCGCTGTTTGTCTGTTTTGCCCCGTTCGACAAGCCGAAATACGCCGTCTCGCTTGTTGTGGAGCATGGTGGCGGCGGCTCGGCCGCTGCGGCACCGATTGCCCGCGACATCATCCTCCAGGCGTTGTACGATGGCTTTCCCCCGCTGGAAGCCTACCCCGCCAAGGACCGCAGCCGTGTTTCCGCCCAGCAGGAGAGGCTGCAACGCGAGTTGCGCCCTGCCGCCAAGCCTGAAGACAAGGACCGCGCATGAGTTATCTCGAGTATTCGGTCAAATCCACGCCCTCGGGCCTGCGCAAAATTCTCTACATGAACTGGCCGCTGACGCTGCTGCTGATCTCGGTCGCATCCGTTGGTTTCCTGATGCTCTACTCGGTGGCCGGCGGGTCGTTCAGCCCGTGGGCGGAACCCCAGATCAAACGGTTTGCCGTGGGACTTGCGGTGATGACTGTCGTGGCGCTGGTTCCGATCTGGTTCTGGCGCAACATGGCGGTTGTCGCCTACAGCATCTCGCTGCTGCTTCTCGTCTTCGTCGAGCTCTTCGGCGCGGTCGGCATGGGCGCCCAGCGCTGGATCGACCTTGGATTCATGCGCCTGCAACCGTCCGAGTTGATGAAGATCACGCTGGTGATGCTGCTGGCGGCCTATTACGACTGGCTTCCCGGGAAGAAGACGTCGCGCCCGTTGTGGGTTCTGATCCCGGTCCTGATCATCCTTGTGCCCACCGGGCTGGTTCTGAAACAGCCCGACCTTGGTACAGCGATCCTGCTGCTGGCGGCGGGCGGCGGGTTGATGTTTCTTGCCGGTGTCCACTGGGCCTATTTCGCGGCGGTTATCGCGGCTGGCGTGGGTCTGATCACCGCTGTTTTCAAAAGCCGCGGCACCGACTGGCAGTTGCTGAAAGACTATCAGTTCCGCCGCATCGACACGTTCCTGGATCCGTCCTCCGACCCGCTTGGCGCCGGATATCACATCACACAGTCCAAGATCGCCTTGGGCTCGGGCGGCTGGTCCGGGCGGGGGTTCATGCAAGGCACTCAATCGCGGCTGAACTTCCTGCCCGAGAAACACACCGATTTCATCTTTACCACGCTGGCCGAGGAATTCGGTTTCATTGGCGGCTTCTCGCTTTTGTCGCTCTATGCCTTGATCATCGTTTTCTGCATCGTCACCGCACTGGCCACCCGCGACCGGTTCTCGTCTCTGGTCACGATGGGGATCGCCCTGAACTTCTTTCTGTTCTTCGCGGTCAATATGTCGATGGTGATGGGACTGGCCCCAGTCGTAGGCGTGCCCTTGCCCATGGTCAGTTACGGCGGTTCGGCCATGCTGGTGCTGATGGTGGCCTTTGGTCTTGTACACAGCGCCCATATTCACCGACCACGCTGACCCCGAAAAGGATCCCAAATGGCCGTAAACGTACTCTTTTCCGCGCGTCCTGCGCTGTGGCCGGTCTATGAGCCGCTTCTTTCAACCTATCTTGGTGAGTTGGGTATCGATTTCGACCTGCGCACGGAATTCCCGCCCGAAGAGGTCGACTATGTCGTCTATGCCCCAAATGGCGGCCTTAGCGACTTTACACCCTATACCCGCCTCAAGGCCGTGCTGAGCCTGTGGGCCGGGGTGGAAAGCATCGCGGGAAACATGACACTGACCGTCCCGCTTGCCCGTATGGTCGATCATGGCCTGACCCAGGGTATGACGGAATGGGTGGTCGGACATGTCCTGCGGTACCATCTGGGAATGGATGCCCATATCCACGGCCTGAAAGGCGAATGGCGGCAGGACGTGCCGCCGCTGGCCAGCGAACGGTCGGTGGCAATTCTGGGACTGGGGGCCCTGGGACAGGCCTCGGCGCTGGCGCTGTCGGCACTCGGTTTCCAGGTCACGGGGTGGAGCCGATCCCCAAGGCACGTCTCCGGCATCACCTGCCTGCACGGCAGCGAGGGGCTGACCCAGGTTTTGACCGCGGCCGAGATACTGGTGCTCCTGCTGCCCAGCACACCGGCCACGGAAAACACGTTGAGAGCCGAGACGCTGGCGCTGCTGCCGCGCGGGGCGCGGATCATCAATCCGGGCCGTGGGCCGCTGATTGACGATGCCGCTCTGCTGGCAGCGCTCGACAGCGGGCAGGTCGGGCACGCGACGCTCGATGTGTTCCGGACCGAGCCGCTGCCATCCGACGACCCCTACTGGACCCATCCCAACGTCACGGTCACCCCGCATATTGCCTCGGAAACCCGCCCCGTGACCGCCGCACAAGTGATCTGCGAGAACATCCGGCGCGGAGAGCAGGGTGAACCCTTCTTGCATCTGGTTGATCGCGAACAGGGCTATTGAAGGGGCCTAACCCGCCCCTTCATCTCGCTGAAAATACTCCCGCCGGAGGCGAGATTTTTGACGAAAAATCTCAGGCCGCGATCAGACCGCGGCCCTTCAGCAGGGCCTCGACCCCCGGCAAGCGGCCCCGAAAGGCAAGATAGAGCTCTTCGGCCTCGCGCGATCCGCCGGTCGACAGGATATGCCGCTCCAGCGCCTCGGCCCGTTCGGGATCGAACGCGCCACCCGCCTCCTCGAAGGCGGCAAAGGCATCGGCATCCATCACCTCGGACCACATGTAGCTGTAATAGCCCGAGCTATAGCCGTCACCGGCAAAGACATGGGCAAAATGCGGGGTCGCGTGACGCATGCCGATGGCGTGCGGCATGCCCAGCGCCGCCAGTACCTCGGCCTGTTTCTCCATCGGATCGACCGGCGCCGGTCCGTCGTGGAACGCAAGATCCACCAGCGCCGAGGACACGTATTCCACAGTCTGGAAGCCCTGATCGAAATTGGCAGCGCCCAGCACCTTCTCCAGCATCGCCTGCGGCATCGGTTCCCCGGTCTCGGCATGGGTGGCGAATTCGCGCAGGACCTCGGGCACCTCCAGCCAGTGTTCGTAAAGCTGGCTGGGCAGTTCCACGAAATCGCGCGCCACCGAAGTGCCCGATATGCTCTCGTAGGTCACGTCGGACAGCATCTGGTGCAAGGCATGGCCGAACTCGTGGAACAATGTCCGCGCATCGTCATAGGACAAAAGCGCGGGATCCCCTTTGGCGAAGTTGCAGACATTGATCACAACCGGTGCCTGCACCTGCGGGAACCGCGCCTGCGACCGCATCGCCGAACACCAGGCGCCCGAACGTTTGGAGCCGCGGGCGAAATAGTCGCCGATAAAGACGGCCACATGCTGGCCATTGCGGATCACCTCCCAGGCGCGGCAATCGGCATGATAGAGCGGCACGTTCAGCGGCCGGAACTCCAAACCGAACAGGCGGTTGGCGCAGGCAAAGGCCGCCTCGATCATGCGGTCGAGTTGCAGAAAGGGTTTCAGCGCAGCCTCATCGAGATCATGGTCTGCCTTGCGCCGTTTCTCTGCGTAGAAATGCCAGTCCCATGGTTCAAGATCACCGTTAACGCCATCGGCATGCATCATTGCCGTCAGCACCTGCGCATCCGCCTCGGCGCGGGCACGGGCGGGATCCCAGACCTGCAACAGCAGATCGCGCACCCGGGCCGGTTCGCGCGCCATCTCGGTTTCCAGCTTGTACTGCGCAAAGCTGTCGTAGCCCAAGAGCCGCGCACGCTCTTCACGCAGGCGTAGGATCTCGGCCGCAATCGCCCTATTGTCGGTGTCACTGCCATTGGCGCCGCGCGCAACCCAGGCGCGATAGGCGCGTTCGCGCAGGTCACGGCGGGGCGAGAATTGCAGGAACGGCACGATCAGCGAGCGCGACAGGGTGACAACCGGGCCACCCAGCCCCTTCTCGGCACCGGCGGCGCGGGCGGCATCCACCACAAAGCCGGGCAACCCGTCGAGATCGGCCTCGCTGAGGGTCATGAACCACTCGCGCTCATCCGCCAGCAGGTTCTGGGTGAACTGAGTCCCAAGGGTGGCAAGCCGGCCCTTGATCTCCTTCATCCGCGCCTCTTCCGGGCCGCTCAGCGCCGCGCCGGATCGCACGAACCCGCGATGGGTCAGCATCAGCACGCGGTTCTGCTCGTCTGTCAGATCCAGTGTCTCTCGCGCCACCCACACGGCAGCGACGCGCGCAAACAGCGCCTTGTTGGCCGAGATCTCGGAATAATGCGCGGCCAGTTTCGGTGAAAAGTCGCGCTGCAAGGCCTCGCGGGCCGGATTGCTGTCGGCCCCGGCGACCGTAAAGAACACGCCCAGCACCCTGTCCAGCGCTTTGCCAGCCGCTTCCAGTGCCTCGATCACATTGGCAAAGCTTGGTGATGCCGAACTCTCGGCAATTGCCGCGATCTCGGCTCGGTGGGCGGCCAGCGCCTCCTCCAGCGCGGGGGCAAAATCTTCATCCTTGATCCGGTCGAACGGGGCGATTTCGAACGGTGTCTGCCATTCGGCTAGAAGCGGGTTGGTCATCGGGATCTCCTTTGCGGCTCAAGCTAGGAGCGCGCGCGGGGATGGTCCAGAGGGGCAATGTCGCAAACCGGCTTGCATGTAGGTTTCATGCCCCTCACCCTCGGGGCCAAGGAGGACTACCCATGCACAAGACCAATCGCCCGACAGGCCCGATGACCACCGCCATACACACGGGCGAGGCGCCGGATCCGGCCACACTGGCCTCGGCGCCGCCCATTCACATGTCATCGACCTTTGTGTCCGAGGATGTTTCGGGCTTTTCCGCCCATGACCTGACCCCCGACAGCCCCTATGCCTATTCCCGCTGGGCCAACCCGACTGTGGCAATGCTCGAGGCCAAGATCGCGGCGATGCAGGGGACAGAGGCCTGTTTGTGCACCGCCTCCGGCATGGCTGCGGCCTCTGCTATCTTTTTCACCTTTCTGTCCGCTGGCGACCACGTGATCGTGTCGGATGTCTCTTATGCTGGCGTGGCGGAACTGGCCCGAGACACCCTGCCCCGGATGGGGATATCCGTCAGCACCGTGGACATGACCGATCTCGAGGCGGTGGCAGCGGCGATCAGCCCGAACACCCGGCTCATTCACACAGAAACACCGGTCAATCCCATCGGGCGCCTGACCGACCTGGCCGCCGTTTCCGCGCTGGCACGGCAAGCGGGCGCGTTGCTGAGTTGCGACGCCACCTTTGCCTCGCCCATCGGGATGGATACCGTGGCGCTGGGGGTCGATCTGACCATGCATTCGGTGACCAAGTACATCTGCGGTCATGGCGATGCCGTTGCGGGTGCGGTCTGTGGCCGGGCCGATCTGGTCTCGAAAATGCGAGTCGAAGCCGCCATTCATCATGGCGGGGTCCTTTCGCCTTTCAACGCGTGGCTCATCGCACGCGGCGCGGCGACCCTGCCGCTGAGAATGAAGGCGCATGCCGCAGGCGCTCAGGCCGTAGCCGAGTGGCTGGAGGCGGACCCGAGGGTGACCCGCGTCATCTATCCGGGCCTGCCCTCGCACCCGCAGGCGAATCTGGCGGCGCGGCAGATGTCCAACATGTCGGCGATGATCTCGTTCCAGGTCGGCGATGCCGCAACCGGTGAGCGGATCGCGCGGCAAATGATCGAGCGGATGGAGATCATCCATTATGCAGTGTCGCTGGGCCATCACCGCAGCCTGATCTTCTGGATGGGAACCCAAGGGTTGATGGACAGCTCGTTCCGGCTCGAAGGCCGCCAACGCGAGGCCTACCGCGCCTTTGCCGGGGATGGCATTTTCCGTCTGTCGGTCGGCCTTGAGGATCCCGAAGACCTGGTTGCCGACCTCGACCGAGCATTGGGTTGAAATCTTTCGACAGGCGCACTGAAACTTGATCTGGCTTAAGGTGGAGATCCGCGGCTTCTGCCAGAGTGGGTGCGCCTTTCCGCAACGGGAGAATCACCCATGGCCAAGAAGACTTCCGCCTTTCCCACCCCCGAAGCCTTTGCAGACATTCTTAAATCCCTGCAAGCTCCGGCACCGATGAATGCACTGGTCTCACCTCAGATGGAACAGTTCTGGGATGCCCAGGAGAAACTGCTGAGCGAATCCGAACGATTTACCCGCCACTGGTTCGAACGCCGGCATGAAGCGATCCGAACGGCGCTGGATGCCGCCCGGACGGCAACCTCGGCAGAGCGGCCAGACCCGGCCAAGACGATGGAGGCGATGGTCGAATGGCAACGCCATTCCGTCGAGCGGCTGGTCGAGGATGCCCGCGAATGGTTCGACACCGTGTCGCGCTGCGCGGACTACGTGACCAAGACCGAGGCCGAAGCCGTCGAGGAAACGATTGGCGAGGCCAAGGAACTGGCCAGAAAGACGACCCGTTCGGCCAAGTCCGAACCGATCTGATCCGGTCGATCAAGGGAGGAGGACCAGATGTACCGCAACATTCTTGTTCCGGTGGCTTTTGACGACGGTCACGACACGCAGGCGGCCTTTCTGGCCGCCCGCAAACTGGCCAGTGAAAAAGCCAAGTTCACCGTTTTCCACGTGATGGAAGCAATACCAGCCTATGTCACCGCACAGATTCCCGCCGAAGTTCTGGCGCGCAGCCACGACGATGCCCAAAAGGCTCTGACACAAATGGCAGCCGGTCTGCCGGGCGCCTCGGCGGTCATGGCGACAGGACATGCCGGACGCGCCATTGTCGATCATGCTGCCGCGCATGACATCGACTGCATCGTCATAGCATCCCACAAGCCGGGCCTGGAGAACCTGTTGCTGGGGTCGACGGCCGACCGGGTGGTGCGACACGCCAAATGTGCGGTGCATGTGTTACGCTAGCTTTGCGTCGACCCGCCGCAGATTGGACAATCTGATCGCCGGGTCAGACGGATCTTGCGGCTTTCCCCGTAAAGCGCGTCATAGATCAGCATCTCTCCCTTCAGGGCCATTCCGGCCCCGGTGATCAGCTTGATCGTCTCGACCGCCATCATCGCGCCCACCACGCCGGGCAGCGGGCCGATTACGCCCGCCTCGGAACACGACGGCGCCAGACCGGGTGCGGGCGCCTCTGGAAAGATGCACTGGTAACATGGGCCGTGGTCGGCCGGGTGGAAAACGCTGAGTTGCCCCTCCCATTGCGCCAGCGCGCCCGAGACCAGCGGTTTGCCTTGCGCAACCGCGACCCGGTTCGCCAGATAGCGTGTCGCAAAATTATCCGTGCCGTCGAGAATCAGATCGTATTCCGAAAAGAGTGCCTCCGCGATCTCTTCGGTCAGCCGCCTGTGATAGGGGCGGACCACGACATTGGGGTTCTGCGCCTCCATCGCCGCCTTGGCGGAAAACACCTTGGGCATGCCGATATCGGCATCGCGGTGGATCACCTGCCGTTGCAGGTTGGCATTCTCGACCACGTCGTCGTCAATGACCCCGATAGTGCCGACACCGGCCGCAGCCAGATATTGAAGCGCAGGCGCACCCAGCCCGCCCGCGCCAATGACCAGCACCTTGGCCTGTTTCAGCTTTTTCTGCCCCGGCCCGCCCAATTCGCGCAGCACGATATGGCGGGCATACCGGTCCAGTTCCGTTTCGGAGAACAGGGCGGATTTGGTTGCCACGGTCTCTAGTTGCGCCCGCGACTTGAGCCAGGCCAGCAATCGCCCATACGCCAGGGCCAAGGCGGCAAAGCCGCCGATCAGCAGCCACAATGCGGGTGATTGCCCGGTCGCCATGCGAACGGGATGGCCATCCGGCAGGGCGAACTGCGCCAGCATCACCAGCACAAACAGCGCCACCATCAGGCCGATCCGGGCCTGCCGCGATACGCCCATGGCCAGGCCTACGCCCCAAAGAACTGCCGCAATCCCCAGAACCAGAAGCATCAGCCGCGCCCCGTCGATCCGAACCCACCTGAGCCCCGGGCGGTTTCATCCAGGGTTTCCACCTCCTCGAACACAGCTTGCAGCACGGGGGCGACCACCAGTTGTGCAATTCGCTCACCGTGCTGAACCGTGAACGGTTCGGTTCCGGCATTCAGCAGGATCACCCCCAGCGGGCCACGGTAATCACTGTCGATGGTGCCGGGCGTATTGGGCAGGGTGATTCCATGTTTCAACGCCAGGCCGGACCGGGGGCGAACCTGTATCTCGTATCCCTGCGGTATTTCGACCCGCAGCCCGGTCGGGATCAATGCCCGCGCCCCGGGCGCCAGCACGACATATCCGCGATCCGGCAGATTGGCCCGCACATCGGCGCCAGCCGCGCCTGCGGTTTCGTACGAGGGCAATGCAATATCCGTATCCGTGCCCTCGTCTCGGCTTACCCGTATCGAAACCATCTTATTCCCTCATGATCCCGCACGACCGAGCGCCTCGGCGATCCGGAGCGCCAGCCTTTCGGCCACCTGGTCCTTGCCCATGCGTGGCCATTCTTCGGCCCCGCTATCCGAAATCAGGATGACCGCGTTTTCGCTGCCGCCCATGATGCCGGTTGCCGGGCTGACGTCATTGGCAACGATCCAGTCACAGCCCTTGCGCAGACGTTTGGCCGTCGCGTTCTCGACCACGTCGTTGGTCTCTGCCGCAAACCCCACCACGAGTTTCGGGCGGCCTTGCTCGAGCCGGCTCACGCGTTTCAGGATGTCCGGGTTTTCGGCGAACTCCAGCACCGGCAGCCCGTCTTTCGATTTCTTCAGCTTGCGGTCCGAGGCGCTGGCGACCCGCCAGTCCGCCACGGCTGCCGCGAACACCCCGGCATCCACGGGCAGGGCCGCATCGACGGCCGCATCCATTTCGCGCGCGCTTTCCACCCGCACCACATGCACGCCCTGGGGCGGCGGCACGCTTGCCGGGCCGCTGACAAAGATCACCTCGGCCCCCAAGGCGGCCAGAGCGCTAGCCACGGCTGTCCCTTGGGCACCCGAAGACCGATTGGCAATGTAGCGCACCGGATCGATCGGCTCGTGCGTCGGACCGGAGGTCACCAGAATACGCCGCCCCTTCAATGGACCGTCGCCCAGGGCTTTCTCGACTGCTGCCACGATCTCCAGCGGTTCGGCCATCCGGCCCGGCCCGTATTCTCCGCAGGCCATGTCGCCCTCATTCGGGCCGACGAACCGGATGCCATCCCTGGCCAGCTGATCCCGGTTGCGCCGGGTCGCCGGGTGCTGCCACATGCGCACATTCATCGCGGGCGCAACAAGCACCGGCGTATCTGTCGCCATCAGCAGGGTAGAGGCAAGGTCGTTGGCCAGACCGGCCGTCATCTTGCCCATCAGATCGGCAGTGGCCGGAGCGACCACCACAAGGTCGGCCGAACGCGACAGCTGGATATGCCCCATCTCGGCCTCGTCCGTCAGGTCGAAAAGGTCGCGATACGCCTTCTCGCCCGCCAGCGCGGAGACCGACAACGGAGTGACGAACTCTTCGGCAGCCGGCGTCAAAACGGGCGTCACCGCCGCCCCGCGTTCGCGCAAGCGCCGGATCAGGTCCAGCGTCTTGTAGGCGGCGATGCCGCCGCCGATGATCAGAAGGATACGTTTGGATGCTAGCATGTCCGCGCCATTTTTCCCCAAGGATCGGCCCGAACTTAGGAGAGGTAGCGCACAAGTGCCAGCGGATAATCCCCGGCCTCAGCTCTTGTCGAATGCCGCACAGGGGTCTTCGCGCGGCGCTGCCAGGCTGTCGATCACCGCGTCGAAGGTCCCTTCGATGGCCCCCTCTTCGGACTGGCCCAGCGTGAAGACACGCAGCCCGGGCTGGACCCGGGAAAGGAAGACCGGAATGCCGCGATCGCTGCGGGCATGCCCATTGCCGGTGATCACCGCAATCGGGCCGCCGGTTTCCTCGTAAGCCCGCAGGATCGCGCGGGCCAGAACTGCGTCGCGCAAACGCTGAACCGCAACCAGTTTCGGAAGCATTTCGGGTGGCATCGCATTGCAATGCGATGCCTGCTGATCCGCCTCGCGGGCCGCCTGTTCTTCGTCCGGCAGCGGAACTCCCAGACCGAATCGCGCGGCATCCGCGCCCAGCGCCGCAGCCGCACCGGTTTCCATCGCCGCGCGCGCCGCCGTGCGCGGCACCAGAGCGCCATAGACGGGCGCATCGGCGGCCTGGAACACCGGCAGATACATCGCCAGCGGCGGCCAACCCAGTTCAGCCCATTGCAGGATACGCGCCAGTTCCTCGGGATCGTCGACCGCCTTGCGTGTCAGCCGGGCCGCCCCCTCTTCGGACAGCATTTCCCAGACCACGGCAGATGGGGCGAGTGCCGTCACCGCCTCGGCCTGGACAAGGTGATGCTGCGGGTTGTCGTGGGTCTCTCCCAATATCACCACATCGGCCTGACGCATGTCGTTCAAGACATCCGCCGGGATCAGATCACTGGACATGGCCGCCTTTATTGGCGCGACCAGAAACAGAACAAGGGCAAGGCCCGGAATCGCAATGGCTTTCATGCCAGGAAGTGTTGCACCTCACGCGACTGCGCTTCAAGGCTCTTGCGCATCTTGGCAAAGGCCGCCGCTTCAAGCTGACGCACCCGCTCCTTGCTAAGGCCTAGTTCCTCACCCAGGCTTTCGAGTGTCCGCGGCTCTTCGCGCAACTTGCGCTCGCGCACAATGAACCGTTCGCGGTCGTTCAGCGCCTTCATCGCCGTCAGCAACCATTCACGCAGTTGGGCGTTATCATGGGCGTGCTCGACAAGTTCGGCCGCCTGTGCGCCATCATCCTCAAGTGCCTCAATCCATTCGCGCCCTTCCTCGTCCGAGGCCTGCGTCGCGTTCAGCGAAAAGTCTGACCCGGACAACCGACCGTCCATCATCTCGACATCGCGCAAAGGCACACCGATTTCCGATGCGATCATCTGGTGCAACTGATGCTGGTCGAGCGCAATTCCATCCGACGCCGCCTCGCGCTCCAGCCGGGCCTGAACCCGTCGCATGTTGAAAAACAGGGATTTCTGGCTGCTGGTCGATCCGGTCCTGACCATCGACCAGTTGCGCATAACGTAGTCCTGAATGCTGGCCTTGATCCACCAGACCGCATAGGTCGAAAACCTGACGCCACGATCCGGGTCGAACTTGTCAGCGGCCTTCATCAGCCCCAGACCCGCCTCCTGGATCAGATCGTTCATCGGCGCACCATAGCGGCGGAACCGCGCCGCCATCGAGATCGCCAACCGCATATATGCTGTGATCAGGCGGTGCAGCGCCTGTTCGTCCCGTTGGTCTCGCCAAGCATACGCCAATCTCAATTCCGTTTCGGCGTCCAGCAACTCGGCCTTCATCGCCTGCCGGGACATGCTTGTATCTCTTGGGCTATTATCCAGTGCCATTCATCACTCCCCAATGTCCGGCGCCAAACTTGACTTTTACCTCGGTCGTATTGTCCTTACGCAGAACCCAGGATTGCGGATCACCTGAAAGGTAAGAAATTTGCATCCCAAATACACCTTGATTATTGGCGGTGCGGCATCCGGCAAATCCGCCTTTGCAGAGGAACTGGTTGTAGCGACTGGGAAATCCCGGAAATATTTCGCGACTTCACAAGTGTTTGATCAGGAGATGCGCAGCAAGGTGGACCGGCATCTGGTGCAACGCGGCACCGGGTGGGAGACCATCGAGGAGCCGCTTGAACCCGGACCGGCCCTGTCGGCGCTGTCCGCTGACGACATCTGTCTTTTCGATTGCGCCACGATGTGGTTGAGCAACCAGATGCTGGCCGGTGCCGATCTGAAGGCCGCGCAGAGCCGCCTGATCGAGGCAATCCGCACCTGCCCGGCACAGCTAGTCATGGTCACGAACGAGGTTGGGCATGGCATCGTTCCGGACAATGCGCTGGCCCGGCAGTTTCGCGAGGCACAGGGGCGGCTCAACATCGCGCTTGCGGCAGAGGCCAATCTTGTGGTGCTGGTGACGGCGGGCCTGCCTCTGGTCCTCAAGGGACAGTTGCCATGACCCGGCTGCATCTGATCCGGCACGGACCCACACATGCCAAATCGATGGTCGGCTGGTCCGATCTGCCCGCTGACCTGAGCGACACCGACCTGCTGGCGCGCCTCTCGGGACATTTACCACAGGACGCGCTGGTTGTTTCGTCTGACCTGATCCGCGCCGCCGACACCGCCAGTGCCATCCAGGGCGACCGGCATCGGCTGCCGCACCGCGCCGGCCTGCGGGAAATCAACTTTGGCGCATGGGAGTTGCGCCGCTATGCCGAGATCGACGCCGAGGACCCGGTGCTTGCCCGGGCGTATTGGGAAACGCCGGGGGACATATTCCCGCCCGGCGGCGAAAGCTGGCACCAGGTCTGCAACCGCGTGAACACCGAGGTCGATGCGCTGATCGCGTCGCATCCCGGATCCGATCTGATCGTGGTGGGCCATTTCGGCATGATCCTGACCCAGGTGCAACGCGCTTTGGCAATCACGGCGGAACAGGCGTTTTCGCACCGGATCGACAACCTGTCGGTCACCGAGATTGCCCGAATACCGGACGGTTGGCACGTCGGCCGGATCAATCATCTCGTGTGATGCGTGGGACCACGAAACAGCGTTTTACGCGACATGAGTGTGCTGCCTAACCTAGGTCCATGACATACGATCTTTTCATGGGCGACCGAATGTTTTCCAGCTGGTCGCTGCGCGGTTGGCTGATGCTCGAGAAATTCGGCATCCCCTACCGGTCACATATGGTGGGGCTCTATTCCGGGATCATGGCCCAGGATCTGGCCCAGGTTGCGCCCGCGCGCCAGGTGCCTACGCTGCGTACCCCCGAAGGGGTCGTGGTCGGCCAAAGCCTTGCCATGGCCGAAACGCTGGCCGAACGGCACCCGGACGCGGGGCTCTGGCCCTCGGACCCGGCGCAGCGTGCGACCGCGCGCTGGCTCTGCGCGGAAATGGTGTCGAGCTTTACGGCGCTGCGCGGTCAGTGTCCGATGCAGTTGTTGCACATCTACCAGGGGTTCGAGCCCTCCGAGGCGACCCGCGCGGATCTGGAGCGCATTGAAACCCTTTGGGCACATGCCCGATCTGTCTCCGGCGCGCATACCGGTCCACTTTTTGGTCGCTACTCTCTGGCCGATGTCTTCTATGCGCCGGTGGCGGCGCGGATCGTGGGCTATGGCCTATCCGTCAGTGCGGCCAGCCGCGCCTATTGCCTGGAACTGCTCAGCGACACCAGCGTGCGGCAATGGCGCGCGATGGGGGCGACCGTAAATTATGATCCGATGCCCTATGCAATGGACTTGCCGACCTCGCCCTGGCCGGTCGGCACCAGCGGCTCGGCCCGTGCAGTGGCAAACGGCCCATCGATCAACGCCAACTGCCCCTATTCCGGCAAGCCGGTCACCGACTATCTGGAAATGGACGGCCGGATCTGGGGCTTTTGCAACCCGTTCTGCCGCGACAAGACTGTTGCCGACCCCGGTGCCTGGCCAAAATTCATCGCGATGACCGCAGCCGGTTAACCTTTCTTAAACCTGCCGCGCGGTAGCAACGATGTGTTAACCAAAAGGCAGGAACGAATGGTCGCGCGCGCCTATACTGTCGCCTTTCAGGGAGTCGAGGCCCGCCCGGTCGAAGTGCAATGTGCCGTCACCCCCGGCTTGCCGGCGTTTTCCATCGTCGGCCTGCCGGACAAGGCGGTGTCCGAGGCGCGTGACCGGGTGCGGAGCGCGCTGAGCGGCATGGCCATTGCCCTGCCGTCCAAGCGGATCACCATCAATCTGTCGCCAGCCGACCTGCCCAAGGAGGGCAGCCATTTCGACCTGCCCATCGCGCTGGCCCTGCTAGCCGCTTTGGAAATCGTACCGGCGGATGCGGCGGAAAGCACGCTGGCACTGGGAGAGCTGTCGCTCGACGGGACCCTGATCCCGGTGACAGGCGCATTGCCCGCAGCAATGACCGCGGCCGAGGAAGGCCGGGTGCTGCTCTGCCCCAAAGGGTCGAGTGCCGAGGCGGCCTGGGTTGATGCGGCAAAGGTGATCGGGGCCGAAACCCTTGCGGCCGTCATCCGCCACTATACCGGACAGGCCCCGATCGACGCGGCGCAACCGGGCGAAGTGCAATCCCCGGCATTCCTGCGCGACCTGCGCGACGTCAAGGGGCAGGAGCGCGCCAAACGCGCGCTTGAGATTGCCGCAGCCGGGCGACATCACATGATCATGGTGGGCACGCCGGGATCCGGGAAATCCATGCTGGCGGCCCGTATTCCCGGCATCCTGCCATCGCTGACCGCGATCGAGGCGCTGGAAACCTCGATGATCCATTCGCTGTGCGGATTGCTGGACGAAGGCGGCATAAGCCGAACACGTCCTTTTCGCGAACCGCATCACACCGCCTCGATGGCGGCCATTGTCGGTGGCGGCAAGGGGGCCAAACCCGGCGAGATCAGCCTAGCGCATAACGGGGTGCTGTTTCTGGACGAGTTGCCAGAGTTCTCCCGGACCGTTCTGGAAACCCTGCGACAGCCTATTGAAACCGGAGAGGTGATGGTCGCCCGTGCCAACGCGCATGTTAAATACCCCTGCCGCTTCATGCTTGTGGCGGCGGCTAACCCGTGCCGATGCGGTTATCTGACCGATCCCGCACGCGCCTGTTCGCGCGCACCGGGCTGTGGCGAGGAATATCTTGGCCGCATCTCGGGCCCGCTGATGGACCGGTTCGATCTGCGCATCGAAGTGCCGCCGGTTGCCTTTACCGATCTAGACCTGCCGCCCAGCGCCGAAGGATCTGCCGAGGTCGCGGCCAGGGTCGCGGCCGCCCGCGAAATTCAGACGATGCGATTCACCGGACAATCCGGCATGCGTCAGAACGCCGATGCCGAAGGCAAGGTTCTGGACGAAATCGCCACGCCAGATGCCGAGGGCCGAGACCTGCTGCTCAAGGCCGCGGATCGGTTCGGCCTGTCGGCGCGGGCCTATCACCGCATCCTGCGGGTGGCCCGCACCATCGCGGACCTTGCAGGGGAAACAGATGTAAGGCGGCCGCATGTGGCCGAAGCGCTCAGTTTCCGGGTGGCAGCAAAGGCGCTTGCCTGAGCCACCACTTCAGCGTCAGAGCTTGGCCTCGATCGCCTCCCAGATGCGGGCGGCGATGTTGACGCCGTCGAACCGCTCCAGTTCCTGGATGCCGGTGGGCGAGGTCACGTTGATCTCGGTCAGATAGTCGCCAATGACGTCGATGCCGACAAAGATCTGCCCTTTTTCGCGCAGAAGCGGCCCGATGGTGGCGCAGATTTCCAGATCGCGCTCGGTCAGCCCGATCTTCTCCGGGCGCCCGCCCACATGCATGTTCGACCGCGTCTCGCCCTCGGCAGGCACGCGGTTGATCGCGCCGACCGCCTCGCCATCGACCAAGATCACCCGCTTGTCGCCCTTTCGGACGGCGGGCAGGTATTTTTGTACAATCAGGGGCTCGCGCGAAAAGCCGGTGAACAGCTCGTGCAGCGACGACAGGTTGCGGTCGTTTTCGTCCAGCCGGAACACGCCCGCGCCGCCGTTGCCATAAAGCGGTTTCAGGATGATGTCGCCATGCCGGGCCTTGAACGCACGGATCGTGTCCAGATCGCGGGCAATGGCGGTTGGCGGGGTCAGCTGCGGGAAATTCAGAACCAGCAGCTTTTCGGGATAGTTGCGCACCCAGAACGGGTCGTTCACCACAAGGGTCTGGCCCTTGAGCCGGTCCAGCAGATGGGTCGAGGTGATGTAGTGCATGTCAAACGGCGGATCCTGACGCAGCCAGACCACGTCGAAATCGGCCAGATCCACTTCGCGCAGCGGTCCCAGCACCGCCGGATTTCCCGCCACCCGCTGCACGGTCATGTCATGGCCACGCGCGGTGATCCGCCCTTCCTGATAGGCCAACTGGTCCGGACCGTAGTAGAACAGTTCGTGCCCCCGTGCCTGCGCTTCTTCGGCCAGCCGGAACGAGCTGTCGGCGTTGATGTTCACGGCCCCGATCGGGTCCATCTGAAAGGCGATCTTCATGTTGTGTCCCTCGCTAGCGGCTGTCCGATACATGGCGCAGCCGGCAGCAGGGTTCAATGGTCATCCATCATGACCAAAGGCATTCTCGAGGATTTGAAACCGGCCCATACTGTCGACCAGCGCCACGTCGAAGCGTACGGGCGTCAATTGTCCCAGCGGTTCTGCCGCCAGGAATTCTGCGGCCGCCTCTTGCAACCGGATCATCTGCCGGGCCCCAAGGCTGGCCGCGGCACTGTCGAAGTCGCGGCTTTGCTTGACCTCGACAAAGATCAATTCGTGATCCGCGCGGACGATCAGGTCAATCTCTCCACCTTGACCGCGCCACCGGCGGCGATCCACGCGGCAGCCCCGTCGCTCGTATTCCAGCGCAATCCGTGTTTCCGCCGCGTCGCCGGTCAGGTGATTGCGCAGACCGCGACGGGTGCGAGACGTCATATCATCGTTTTCCCAGCTTCAGCGCCATCTGGTAGACCGGCCGCCGCGGCACGCCGTGCATGCGCGACACCAGATCGGCCGCATCCTTCACCGAATGACTTTCCAGTGCTTCAATCAAGGACTGTTCTATATCGACTTCCTTAACTGGATCCGAACGCGCCCGGTCCACCAGCAGGACGATTTCACCTTTCACCGGGGAATCCGCCAACGAGACACCTATGCTCTCCAAGCTGCCCCGCCGTACTTCTTCGAACTTTTTCGTCAACTCCCGGCAAAGCGCCGCCGGGCGCTCACCCCCCAGCACCGCGCACATGTCGGCAATACTGTCGCCCACGCGTTTGGGCGATTCGTAGAAAACCAGTGTCCCGGGAACATCGCGCAGGACCTCAAGCCGTGTTTTTCGCGCCGACGTGGAATTGGGCAGGAAACCGACAAAAAAGAACGCATCGGTCGGCAACCCGGCCAGGGTCAGCGCGGCCAGGGCCGCTGACGGCCCCGGGGCGCATGTCACCATGTACCCCGCTTCGGACGCGGCCTTGCTCAGCTCATACCCCGGATCCGCGATCAGTGGCATCCCGGCCTCGGACGCATAAGCGACCGACCTTCCTTGGGCCAGCGCCTCCAGCAGTTTCTCCCGCGCCCCGACACCAGAGTGGTCGTGATAGGCAATGACCCGCCTGCCATCGAGGGGCACGCCGTGAATGTCGAGCAAATGTCTGAGAGAGCGTGTATCCTCGGCCGCGATGACATCGGCCGATGCCAGCACGTCCAGCGCCCTCAGCGTGATGTCGCGCGCGGCACCGATCGGTGTTCCGACAAAGTACAAACCTGCGGGCAATCTGAGCTTTTGGTAATTCAACGCTGGACCCGTGTTTTGTGACGTTTATTATCGCGGCTCGACCAACGCGGCGGTCCGCCGCCGGATTAGGGAGCTATTTATTAGATGTTTGCCATTTTCAACCCCGCTCGCAAACTGGCCCGTTCCGCTATGGCAGTTGCGGCTGCCGTGCTGCTGGCCTCATGCGACACCGGCACGATTGGAAGCGGGGGACCGAGCATCAATACCTCCAAACCGGTTCCGGTAGCATTGCTTGTGCCGCGTGGGTCAGTCCAATCCGGCGATGCCGTGCTGGCCCAAAGCCTTGAGAACGCGGCCAGAATGGCCATCGGAGACCTGCAAAACGTGCAGATCGACCTGCGCGTCTACGATACGGCGGGCGACGCCAACACAGCCGCAGCGGTTGCTCAACAGGCCGTAAGCGAAGGCGCCAAAATCATTCTTGGCCCGGTTTATGCCCAAGCTGCAAACGCAGCCGGCCTGGCGGTGCTGAACCAAAACATCAACGTTCTCTCCTTCTCTAACAACACCAAGATTGCCGGTGGGAACGTCTTTGTGCTTGGACCGACCTTCGACAACACGGCGAACCGGTTGGCCAATTTCGCGGCCCGTCAAGGCAAGGGGAACATTGTCGTCGTGCACAGCAACGACGAAGCGGGTCAGGTAGGAAAAGCCGCGATCATCAACGCCATTTCCCAGACTGGGGCGAAACTGGCTGGATCCGTTCCGTTCGAACAGTCGCAGCAAGGCGTCATCTCCGCCGTGCCACAGGTTAAGGCAATGGTTGACGGGGCCGGCGCCGATTCGGTCTTCTTCACAGCGACTACCGCGGGCGCTCTGCCGCTCTTTTCGCAATTGCTGCCCGAAGCGGGCGTTTCGCCTGCGGAAAAACAATTCATCGGCCTGACTCGCTGGGACATTCCGTCTCAGACATTGGAATTGCCGGGGGTACAGGGCGGTTGGTTCACGTTGCCTGATCCGTCCAAGTCGGCGTCATTCAACGCGCGGTATCAGGCCGCTTATGGTGGATCCCCGCATCCTATCGGTGGGCTCGCTTATGACGGCATTGCAGCCATTGGTGCGCTGGTCGGCGCTGGAAAGGCGGACGCTCTCACAGGCGCCGCCCTGACGCAAAGCGCCGGTTTCCAGGGTGTTGGAGGTATCTTCCGCCTGCGCCCGGATGGGACTAATGAGCGGGGGTTGGCCGTTGCCACGATTCAGAACAAACAGGTGGTTGTGATTGACCCTGCCCCACAAAGCTTCTCCGGCGCCGGCCTCTGAGCCGGACCGGGCTGTCAACCCGATCTGCCCGGACCTGACGGGAGATCTTGTATGCGATCCGGCCTCGGTTTTTGACGCCGAGGCCGTTCTCGCACAGGTCCAGGCGGCGGCGATGGACGCCGCCGACAACGCCGCCTTGCGCGTGGCGGTGGTTTCGATCCTTCGGGAGGCACAAAAGTCCGGGCGCGCAGCGATAGCAGATGCGTTCGCTGCCCAACCTTTTGCGGCGCGTCCGATGACCCGCGCCTATACCTACTTGACCGACGGGCTGGTCAAGACGGCGATGTATGTGGCCTCTGGCCTGCTTCATCCTTTGGCCAACCCGACCCAGGGCGAACGCATCGCGGTTATGGCAGTAGGCGGTTACGGGCGTGGTGAGATGGCCCCCCATTCTGATGTCGATCTGCTGTTCCTGACCCCCTACAAGATCACCGCCTGGGCCGAGAGCGTAATCGAATCGATGCTCTACATGCTCTGGGATCTGCGGCTGAAGGTCGGTCATTCCTCGCGTACCGTGGCGGATTGTGTCCGCCTGGGACGCGAAGACTTCACCATCCGCACTGCCATGCTGGAACACCGATTTCTGACTGGCCACCGGCCCTTGGCCCATTCGCTGGACAAGAAGCTGAAATCGGACCTGTTCAAGAATACCGAGCGCGAGTTCATCGAGGCCAAGCTAGAAGAGCGCGATGCCCGGCACCGCAAGCAGGGGCAACGCTATATGGTCGAGCCCAATGTCAAGGAAGGCAAGGGCGGGCTGCGCGATCTGCAATCGCTCTACTGGATCTCGAAATACGTCTACGGGGTAACGGACACGGCCGAACTTGTGCCTCTGGGTCTTTTCACTCCAGCGGAATACCAGACCTTCGTGCAGGCCGAACATTTCCTCTGGGCCGTGCGGGCGCATCTACACATCGTCACCGGCAGGGCCACAGAGCAGTTGACCTTTGACCTCCAGGTCGAGGTCGCCGAGCGCATGGGCTACGAGGATCGCGCAGGCCGGCGCGGTGTCGAAGTCTTCATGCAGAAGTATTTCCGTGAAGCCACACGCGTAGGCGAGCTGACCCGGATATTTCTGACCAAGCTCGAGGCGCAGCACATGAAAAGCGCGCCTATCCTCGAACGGATTTTCCGGCGCAGGCCCAAGATCAAGCCCGAATACAAGGTCGTGCACGGACGGCTGGACGTCGTCGATCCTAAGGCTTTCCTGTCCGACAAGCTCAATCTGTTGCGCCTTTTCGAAGAGGGCCTGCGCACCGGAATGTTGATTCATCCCGACGCCATGCGGTTGGTCACCGCCAACCTTGCCCTGATCGACGACGACATGCGCAACGACAAGGAAGCGCAACGCCTGTTCCTCGATCTGCTGCTGAAGCACGGAAATCCGGAACGTGCGCTCAGGCGGATGAACGAACTGGGAGTTCTGTCGGCTTTCATTCCAGAATTCGAGCCGATCGTGGCAATGATGCAGTTCAACATGTATCACAGCTACACGGTGGACGAGCACATCATTCAGACCATCGTGAACCTGGCCCAGATCGAAAAAGGCGAATTGGTCGAGGCGCTGCCGCTGGCCTCGTCCATCCTGAAAGCGGGCGTCAACCGCAAGGTACTGTACACCGCCCTACTGCTGCATGACATCGCAAAGGGGCGCCCCGAGGATCACTCCATCCTGGGCGCCAAGATCGCCCGCAAGGTGGCGCCACGGCTCGGCCTCAACAAGGCGGACTGCGATACCGTCGAATGGCTGGTGCGGTATCATCTGCTGATGTCCGACATGGCGCAGAAACGCGATATCTCGGATCCCCGCACCGTGCGCGACTTTGCAAAGGCGGTGCAGACCGTAAAACGCCTCGATCTGCTGACCGTGCTGACGGTCTGCGACATCCGGGGGGTGGGACCCAATACCTGGAACAACTGGAAGGCCACGTTGCTGCGCGCCCTGCATGCCGAAACCAAGCGCGCGCTGGAAACCGGGATGGAGGACCTCAACCGCGAGGGCCGCGGCAACGAGGCCAAGAAGGCGCTGCGCGAGGCGCTTGCCGATTGGCCGCGCGAGGACCTCAAGGCAGAAACCGGGCGCCATTACGATCCGTATTGGCAGGGTCTGAACCTGTCCACCCATGTCGAATTTGCCGAAATGCTGCGCGCGCTGGAGCAAAGCGGCGATCCGGGTGCCGTCGAGATTCGCCTTGAGCCGGATCTTGACCGCGACGCGACCCGCGCCTGCTTTGCCATGGCCGACCACCCAGGTATCTTTTCCCGGATGGCAGGCGCGCTGGCGCTGGTGGGAGCAAACGTGGTCGACGCCCGCAGCTATACCACCAAAGACGGGTATGTAACCGACGCCTTCTGGATCCAGGACGCTGAAGGGCATCCCTACGAAGACAATCGCCTGCCCCGACTGCGCCAGATGATCCTCAAGACACTCAAGGGCGAAGTGGTGGCACGCGAGGCGCTGAAATCCCGCGACAAGATCAAGAAGCGGGAGAAGGCATTCAACGTCCCGACCCATGTCACATTCGACAACGACGGGTCCGAGATCTATACCATCATCGAGGTCGACACCCGCGACCGGCCCGGCCTGCTATATGATCTGGCGCGCGCGATGGCGGCGGCCAATGTCTATATCGCCAATGCGGTCATCGCGACCTATGGCGAACAGGTTGTCGATACCTTCTATGTCAAGGACATGTTCGGGCTGAAATACTATTCAGAGAGCAAGCAGCGCGCACTTGAGAAAAAACTGCGCGAGGCGATTTCCGAAGGCGCGAAACGGGCCGCATCATGAAGCCCATTCGTCTCATGTCCGGATTCTTCACGGTCGGATTCTGGACGCTGGCCAGCCGCATTCTCGGTTTTGTCCGCGAAATGATGCTGGCGGCATTTATCGGCCCCGGCCCGGTGATGGACGCCTTTGTCGCCGCATTTCGCCTGCCCAACCTTTTCCGCCGCTTCTTTGCCGAGGGCGCCTTTAACGCCGCCTTTGTGCCGATGTTCTCCAAACGGCTGGAGGCGGATGAAGACGCCGTTCTTTTTGCGCAAAAGGCGCTGAACCTGCTGACAGCGGCTGTCCTGACGCTGGTCGGATTGGCGATGGTGTTCATGCCCGGCCTGATCTGGCTGACGGCGAGCGGTTTTACGGGGGATGCGCGGTTCGATCTCGCCGTTGGCTATGGCAAGATCGTGTTCCCCTACATTCTCTTCATGTCCCTCGCGGCGCTGTTCTCGGGCGTTCTGAACGCGACGGGTCGTTTTGCCGCCGCCGCCGCCGCACCTGTGCTGCTGAACGTTTTTGCCTGTTCGGCAATGCTTGCGGGCTCAATTCTTGGTGGCGCTGTGATCAACTGGCTGATCTGGGTGATCCCGGCTGCGGGTGTGGCGCAACTGGCGCTGGTCTGGATCGCAACCGAGCGGGCGGATATCCGTCTGCGCCCCGGCCTGCCCCGCCTTGACCCCGAGATGCGGCAGCTGGTTCGTGTCGCCTTTCCCGCCGCTCTGGCGATGGGGGTTACGCAGATCAACCTGGTGGTCGGTCAATTGGTGGCCTCGCGCACCGAAAGCGCGGTCAGCTGGCTGTTCACCGCTGACCGCCTTTACCAATTGCCGCTGGGCGTGGTCGGTATCGCGGTCGGTGTGGTGTTACTGCCCGACCTGTCCCGGCGCCTGCGCGCGGGCGACAAGGATGGGTCGCGCGATGCGTATTCGCGGGCCGGAGAGTTCTCGCTGATCCTGACCCTGCCTTCGGCGGTGGCCCTAGTGGTGATACCGCTTCCCCTGGTCTCGGTCCTGTTTCAACGTGGCGCCTTTGGCCCCGAGGACACCGCTGCAACCGCGATTGCGGTTGCGATCTACGGTTTGGGCCTGCCTGCCTTTATGCTGCAAAAAGTATACCAACCGCTGTTCTTCGCCCGCGAAGACACCAAAAGCCCGTTCCGCTATGCGGTGGTGGCCATGGTGGTGAACGCCGGGCTGGCCTTTGGCCTGTACCCTATCGTCGGCTGGATCGCCCCGGCGATTGCCGCCAGCGCGGCAGGCTGGGCCATGGTGGCACTCCTCGCCACTGGGGCGCGCCGGATGGGCGATGTGGCCCGTTTCGATGCACGTTTCAATCGCCGGGCTGGCCGAATTCTGGCCGCCTCGCTGATCATGGGCGCGGCGCTTTATGCTGTGCTTATCCCGTTTGGCTGGGTTCTGGCCTTGCCGGGCTGGCGCTATCTCGGACTGCTGGCGCTTATCCTGCTTGCCGCGATTGTCTATTTCGGGGTCGGGCACCTGATTGGCGCGTTCCGCCTGTCGGAATTCCGCCGCGCACTGAGGCGGTCATGAGCCAGCTCGACTGCCCTCCCGGCACAGTCCTGTTTCGGGCGGGACAGGAATGCCCGGGCTTTCTACGTCTTGACGAAGGGTCGATCCGCGTGACCCTGACCGCCGTCAACGGGCGCGAGGTGGTTCTCTACCGGGTGGGTCCTGGTGATGTATGCCTGCAAACCTTTGCCTGCCTGACCGAAGGGCGCGGCTACAGCGCCGAAGGCGTGACAGAATCCCGCGTGCGGGGAACCCTGATCGGCCACGCCGAGTTTCGCCGCGCAATGGCCGAAGACGAAGCGTTCCGGTCAGAGATCCTGCATGCTGTCGCCCGCCGCTTTGCCGATTTCGAACACCTTGTCGAAGACGTCGCGCTGACAGGCTTCGACACCCGCCTGGCCCGTGCGTTGTTGCGGCTTGCGCAGGGAGATACCGTGGCCGCCACGCACGAGGCGCTGGCAGCCGAGACTGCATCGGGCCGGGCCTTTGTCAGCCGCCGACTGGCCGAGTTTGCCAGACAGGGGCTGGTCGAGCTCGGCCGTGGGCGCGTCAAACTGCGGGACCGCGCCGGATTGGAACGGATTGCCGCAGAAGAACGGTGACTCTGTCACCGACACGCGGCGCGTGATCGTACAGAACCGGGGCATCCATATCATCCAGGAAGGAACCCGGACATGACCCGTAACGAAGGCACCCTTGATCGTGCAGCCCGAATCATCCTTGGGCTGATCCTGCTCTCCCTCACTGTCGTCGGCCCACAGACCATGTGGGGTCTGATTGGCATTGTACCGCTTCTGACCGGCCTGGTCGGCAGTTGCCCGCTGTACAGCATTTTCGGCATCAGCACCTGCCCGCTGAAGAAGTAACCTCCGATGGCCGGACCGTCAGTCGTGACGGATCCGGCCCCGGATACGGGACCAGCCACCGGGCGCCAGAAAGAAGGACAGCGCGAAACCGGTTGCAAATCCGGCAAGGTCGGCCACCCAGTCGAGGCCACCGCCAAACAGAAGCCCGAACAATAGCTGCGCCCCCATCAGGAACGCTATCAGGCTGAATGCCCGGGCCTGATTCTGCCCCACCCGTGAAAGGTTGCGCCACAAAAGCCAGGTAAAAGCGCCGATCAGCCCATAGACCGGCGGGAAGCCTCCGATCAGCGCCACCGGCGAGTCGGTGAGGACACCGTAGCCCAGCGCGCCCACGGCACCCGAAACGATGAACACCACCAGCATGGCAACGCTGCCAAAGCTTTCGGCCACCATCTTGCCCATCGCCAGCACAAACACGCACACAAAGAGCGACTGGGTAAAGGACACATTGACGAACGGATAGGTCACAAACCGGATCACATGTTCGACAGGCCAGCGTCCGGAGTCCCACATCCAGGCCAGGATATCCGGTGAAAACGCATAAGACTGCATCGCGGCCAGCCGCCAGCCCACCGCCTGCGGCCCCCCGACAATCCCCCGCGCGCCAAGCGAAAAGGCCAGTTCTATCCCGATGATGAACAGCACCAACGCCACCACGACTGGCGGCAGGGGGTTCACGGGCGATGTATCGTTATCACTGCTCATGGGCGGGCCTTTCCCGGCTGTTGACGTCCCTTTGCCTCATGGGTAAGCGACGGGGGCCGAATTTTCCAGACGGGAGTTCCCCATCATGACCGAAACCAAATTCACGCCGCGCGTGTTTTCCGGCATTCAGCCTTCGGGAAACCTGCATCTTGGTAACTACCTTGGTGCGCTCAAGCGATTTGTGGATATGCAGGGACCAGAGATGGAGACCGTGTACTGCATGGTCGATCTTCACGCGATTACCGTCTGGCAAGACCCCAAGGAACTTGCGCATTCCACGCGAGAGCTGTGTGCAGGCTTTATCGCAGCCGGGATCGACCCGGAACAGTCGATCCTGTTCAATCAAAGCCAGGTGCCCGAACATGCGCAACTGGCCTGGATCTTCAACTGTGTCGCGCGCATGGGCTGGATGCAGCGCATGACGCAATGGAAGGACAAGGCCGGCAAGAACCAGCAGAACGCCTCGCTGGGCCTGTTTGCCTATCCGTCGCTGATGGCCGCCGACATTCTGATCTATCACGCCACTCATGTGCCGGTGGGCGAGGACCAGAAACAGCATCTGGAACTGACCCGCGACATCGCGATCAAGTTCAACAACGATTTCGGGGTCAATTTCTTTCCGGTCACCGAACCGGTGATCGAGGGCGCCGCAACCCGGGTGATGAGCCTGCGCGACGGCACCAAGAAAATGTCGAAATCCGACCCCTCCGACATGAGCCGGATCAACATGACCGACGATGCCGACGCCATCGCGCAAAAGATCCGCAAGGCCAAGACCGACCCCGACGCCCTGCCCTCGGAGATCGACGGGCTGGAGGGGCGGCCGGACGCTCGCAACCTGATCAACATCTATGCCGCCCTTGCCGACCAGAGCGTCGAACAGGTGCTGGCGGATGTGGGTGGCAAGCAATTTGGCGAGTTCAAGCCGATGCTGGCCGAACTGGCCGTTGCGAAACTGTCCCCGATCTCGTCCGAGATGGCACGTCTGATGAACGATCAGGCCGAGATCGACCGCATCCTGGCCCGTGGCGCCGAGCGCGCCCGCGCGATCGCCGAACCGATCCTGCGGCAGACCTACGACATCGTGGGCATGGTCTCGTCCGCGCGCGGATGATGTGCGCCCGTGCAGGTGATCTGCGCGGGATTTAGTCCTTTCGCATGGCGCGTCTTCGCCCGATATTCAGGGGAAAGGAGACGCGCCATGACCTATACCGCCCCGGCTGGCACCTGTGTCGGCCATGTTCATCTGAAAGTATCCGACCTCGACCGGTCCATCGCGTTCTATCGCGATGTCCTGGGGTTCGAGTTGCAGCAGAAATTCGGTGACAGCGCCGCCTTTCTCGGGGCTGGCGGATATCACCACCATATCGGGCTGAACACCTGGCACAGCCGGGGCGGCCCGCAGCCACCCGCGCGGGCAACGGGTCTTTACCATTCGGCCTTCCTGTACCCCGATCGAAAGGCCCTTGGCACAGCCGTGCGCCAGGTGCTTGAGGCGGGCGTGCCGCTGGATGGCGCGGCCGACCACGGGGTCAGCGAAGCAGTGTATCTGAGAGACCCGGACGGAAACGGGGTGGAGCTGTACCGTGACCGTCCTGTTGACGAATGGCCGCGCCTGCCCGATGGCAGCCTCGCCATGGGCAGCGACCCGCTGGACCTTCACGCCCTCGTCGCCGAAGCAGGATAGATCGGCCCCCAAGAAGGGGCCAATCTGTTCGAGTTACGCCGCTTTCGGCTGCAAGATCTCGTCGACGATCGCGTCGGCGACTTCTGCCGGGCTGACGGCCAGAGTACGGGCGCGCGTCAGGATCCGGTCCATCGTCCGGTCGAGCGCTGTCAGCTTTTCGGCCACCCATGCCTCGCGCCCCGAAATCTGCTGGATCTCGGTCGCCACATTGATGATGCCGCCGCCGTTTGCGACGTAGTCGGGCGCATAAAGGATGCCACGGACGTGCAGCCGCTTGCCATCATCCGGTGTGGCAAGCTGGTTGTTCGCGCCACCAGCCACAACGGAAACCTTCAGCTGCGGGATCGTCTCGGCATTCAGGATCGCACCGATGGCGCAGGGGGCAAAGATGTCGGCATCGACGCCGTAGATCGCATCGGGGGCAACGGCGGTCGCACCATAAAGCTCTGCCACGCGGGCTACCTGGGCGCTATCGATATCGGTCACGATCAGTTTCGCCCCGGCCTGATGCAGGTAGCCACACAGATATTGCCCGACATGACCCAGCCCCTGTACCGCGACGGTACGACCGGTCAGGTCGATGGAACTCAGACGGTGTTTCGCCGCTGTACGGATCGCATAGAATATTCCGCGCGCGGTAACCGGCGAAGGGTCACCGCTGGCAAATGCCCCATCGGCCAGCCCGGCGACAAACCTCGTGCGGGTACCGATCCGCGCCATATCGGCGGGGCTCATGCCCATGTCTTCGGCCGTCCAGTAGCGGCCTTCCAGCGAGTCGACTGCCATGCCGAACGCTTCGAGCAGTTCCGGCGTCTTCTGTGTCGCGGAGTCGGCGATGATCACCGCCTTGCCGCCACCCAGGGCCAGATCGGCCGCGGCGTTCTTGTAGGTCATGCCGCGCGACAGGCGCAGCGCGTCGGTCAGCGCGTCAACCTCTTGCGCATAGCGGCGCATCCGCACCCCGCCCGCAGCCGGGCCGCGCAGGGTGGAGTGAATGGCAATATACCCGACCAACCCGCTGGCCCGGTCCTCGATCCGCACCACCTCTTGATGGTCGGGTGCCTCTACGGCGGTAATCTGCATGGAATCCTCCGAATATCCTGGCCGGAAACTGCCACAGACCGGTCGCCGTTTTTCACCAAGATTGCGTGGTGAGTGAGATCAGGTTAGAGGAAAACTATAAGAATCACCTCCGGAATAGAGATTTTCCCCAAATGGACCAGATCGACCACAGGATCGTCCGCGCACTGCAAAAGGATGGCCGGATGACCGTCACCGAGTTGGCGGACAAGGTCGGCCTGTCGCCCACGCCCTGCGCCCGGCGGTTGGACCGCCTGCAACGGGATGGGGTGATCACCGGCTACAGCGCGACAGTAGACCCCGCGAAACTGGGGCTATCGGTCTCCATCTTCGTCTCGGTCGAACTGGAAAAGCAGGACCGGGCGGCGGTGGACGCCTTTGAAAAGGCGATCCTGCGCTGCGACGAGGTGATGGAATGCTACCTCATGACCGGGTCGCGTGACATTCTTCTGCGGGTCGTGGCCGCCGATTTGGCGGCCTTTGACAGGTTCCTGGAAAACCGACTGATGAAAATTCCCGGGATTCGAAATCTGCGCTCCAACTTCGCCCTACGCACGATGGTGCGGCGCGATGCCTTGCCTGCGACGGGGCTCTAAACAGGTCTGGACCTCTGACCCAACCGCGCCTAACGTGACGGCATTCCGAAGGAGGCGACCATGGCAACTGGCAAGAACATCCGCACCTATTTCGAAGGATCCTGGCATGACGGCGACGTGCCGATCATGCGCGCTGCGGATCATGGTGCCTGGCTGGGTTCCGGCGTTTTCGACGGGGCACGGTATTTCGACGGCATGACCCCCGACCTTGAGGCGCATTGTGCGCGCGTCAACCGTTCGGCCCAGGCGCTGATGGTCACACCCACCGTCTCGACCGAAGACATGGTCGAGATCGTGCGCGAGGGCCTGAAGACCTATGGCAAGGACAAGGCCGTCTACATCCGGCCGATGTACTGGGGTATCGACGGCGACATCACCGCGATTGTTCCCAATGCGGACACCACCGGTTTTGCGATCTGCTTGGAAGAGATCCCGATGGCACCCGCCACCGCCTCGGCAACGCTGACAACGACTCGGTTCCGCCGCCCCGTGCTGGAAGACGCGGTTGTCAATGCAAAGGCTGGCTGTCTCTACCCGAACAATGCCCGCATGCTGCAAGAGGCCCGGTCCAAGGGGTTTTCGAATGCTCTGGTCGCGGATGCCATGGGCAATGTCGCCGAAACCGCCACCGCCAACATCTTCATGGTCAAGGATGGTGAGGTGTTTACCCCCATCGCCAACGGGACCTTCCTCGCTGGCATCACACGGGCCCGGCACATGAAGAACCTGCGCGCGGATGGCTACAACGTGCACGAAACCGTGCTGACTTTCGCTGATTTCCATGCTGCCGATGAAGTCTTCATGTCCGGCAACATGAGCAAGGTGACACCCGTCACTGCGCTGGACGATACGCAGTATCAGGTTGGCCCTGTCGCCCGTCGCGCGCGCGAGCTCTATTGGGACTGGGCGAAAACAACCGCGTGACCGCGCTGACACTTGGCTTACGCCAGAACCTGCTGACACTGGCACTGGGCAGCTGCGGGGCCCTGATTGCAGCGTTGTTCCACATGCCGATGGCATTGTTGGCCGGACCGGCGATTGCGGTATCGCTCGCCGGTCTGTTTGGACTAAGCCCGCAGATCTCGCCCGTGCTGCGTGATGGCGGCTTTCTGATTGTCGGTCTCAGTATCGGCTCGATGGTCGGACCTGACAGCATCGACGCGATGCTACGCTGGCCGGTGGCCTTTGGCCTGCTCGCCGCGCTGACCCTGATAACCCCCTGGGCCGGGCGCTGGTTGATCCCACGCCTGCTGCCAATCGACCGGGACGAGGCCTTTCTGGCCTCGGCCCCCGGTCATCTGAGCCTAGTGGTGGCACTGGCCGACAGCCTGCACCTGTCCCTGACACGGCCGGTGGTGCTGGCCTCGATACGCCTGATGGCATTGACTTTGCTGGTTCCCCTGGCGGCCACTTTGGCCGGGATCGAGGTTGGGCTGGGATTGCCACAGGCGCAGATCGTTACCCCAGCCACCTGGATTCTCGGCCAATTTGTCGCGGCGCTAGTCTTGGCGCCCCTGTTGAAACGCGTGAAACTCCCCGCCCACGTGTTGATCGCCGGAATTGTGGTTGCTGCCACAACTCATTTGGGCGGCTGGACATCGGGTGGACTGCCCGGTTGGGCGTCACAAGCTGCCCTGATTCTGATGGGAAGCCTGATCGGAACCCGATTTGGCGGTATGGGCTGGTGCGACCTGCGCCGCAGCCTTGCGGCGGGTCTGGCCATTGTCGGGCTGGCCACCGGCCTTGCAGTCCTGGCGGCACTCCCTGCCACATTTCTTTCCGGCTTGCCGCTGCTGGATGTACTTCTGGGTTTTTCTCCCGGCGGTCTCGAAACGATGATCATCCTCGGCGTTGCCTTAGGTGCCGATCCCAGTTTTGTCGCAGCCGCGCATCTGTTTCGATTGTCGGTCCTTGCCGTGGTCCTGACCCTTTACGCCACGGACGTAGCCAGACGGGCAGCAGGGAAAAGCGATGGACAGCGTCAGACCCCTGAGGCAGATTGACCGGGATTGTGGAGGACCGACATGCGCAAGTTCCTAGTTGTACTGGATGACAGCCGCGAATGCTTGAACGCGATGCGGTTCGCAGCGATGCGCGCCGCCCATACAGGCGGCGGGGTTGCCATTCTGTCGATTATTCCGCCCGATGAGTTCAATCACTGGATCGGCGTTGGCGAAGTGATGCGCGAGGAGGCCCGCGAACGCATCCACGCGCATTTCGAAGTGTTTGCCAAATGGATGCGCGACAAGCAGGGCGTCGAGCCCGAACTGGTGATCCGCGAAGGCGAACCCGTCCCCGAGATCATCGCCCATATCCAGGAAGACCCGGAAATCGGTGTCCTCGTTTTGGGCGCAGGCACGGACAAGAAGGGCCCCGGCCCGCTTGTCTCGCAGATGAGCCGGTCGTCGGGCAGCCTGCCGATCCCGATCACCATCGTTCCCGGCGATCTGAGCAAGGAAAAGCTCGAAGCGATCACATAAAGGCCCAGCAATGGCCCGGCGTATCGTTTTCTGGTTCGATTTCGCGTCGACATATTCCTATCTATCGGCCATGCGGATCGAAGAGGCCGCGCAGCGGCATGGCTTAACTGTGGTGTGGGAGCCATTCCTGCTGGGGCCGATCTTTGCCGCGCAGGGATGGACAAGCTCGCCGTTCAACCTCTACCCGTCCAAAGGCCGCTACATGTGGCGGGACATGGAACGGCTTTGCGAAATGCGCGGCCTGCCCTTTGTCCGGCCGGATCCCTTTCCCCAAAATGGACTGGCGGCCGCGCGCCTGGCTTTGGTGTCCCGGGAACTGGACCGCATCGCGCCATTCGCCCGCGCTGTTTACTCGGCAGAGTTCGGACGAGGAAAAGACATATCCAACCCCGCGGTTCTGGCCGAGTGCTGGGAAACAGCCGGATTACCGCTGCACGCGATGGAGCAGGCCCGGGCAGAAGAGACCAAGAAAGCCCTGTTTGCTCAGGGGGAAAGAGCCATTCAAGCGGGTTTGTTTGGCGCCCCCAGCTTTGTCGTAAGCGAAGAGCTGTTCTGGGGTGACGACCGGCTTGACCAGGCAATTGCCCTGGCCACCACACTTTAGAACCGTTCCAAAGATTGACATTGGTGGGGTCTGGCCTCATATCTGACCAGAGAGATAAGGAATTCCGACCATGTTCATCCAGACCGAATCCACACCCAATCCGGCAACGCTGAAATTCCTGCCCGGACAGACCGTTCTGGACGCAGGCACCGCAGATTTCCCTTCGGCCGAGGCCGCTGAAAAATCGCCTCTGGCGGCGCGAATCTTTGCGGTGGATGGCGTGACCGGTGTGTTTTTCGGCAACGATTTCGTGACTGTCACCAAGTCTGACGCGGTTGCCTGGGACCATATCAAACCGGCAATCCTAGGCGCGGTGATGGAGCATTACCAGTCCGGCCAGCCCGTTATGGCAGCGAATGCACAAGCCGCTTCGGGCCATGCCGATCACAGCGGCGAGGATTCCGAGATCGTAAATCAGATCAAGGCCTTGCTTGACAGCCGGGTGCGCCCGGCAGTTGCCCAGGATGGCGGCGACATCACGTTCCACGGCTTTGACCGGGGCGTGGTCTATCTGCACATGCAAGGCGCCTGCGCCGGGTGCCCCTCGTCCACCCTGACACTGAAAATGGGGATCGAGAACCTTCTGCGCCACTACATACCCGAGGTGACCGAGGTGCGCCCCGTTGCCGTCTGAATCGGTCGTTCTGGCATTCGACACATCGGCCGCGCATTGCGCGGCCGCTTTGCTGGTGGGCGAGCGGATCGTTGTCGCACGGACCGAGGATATGGGCCGTGGACAGGCAGAACGCCTTTTCCCGTTGCTCGAAGAGATCCTGTCAGAGGCTGGCAAGACCTGGCGTGACCTGACCGCTATCGGCGTGGGTGTTGGCCCGGGAAACTTCACCGGCATCCGGATTTCCGTTTCGGCCGCGCGCGGCCTTGCTCTGGCCTTGGGTATCCCTGCAGTGGGGATTGACGGGTTCGATGCGCGAATTTCGGTGACACCGGCGGGACAGATCGTTGCAATCCCGGCGCCACGGGAACAGTACTACATCCGTCCCGAGGGGGCTGAACCCGCCCTGGTCTCTCACGCGGAAGCCGCCTTGTTGGGGCCGCTGCACACAGATGTCTCTGCACTCGACTTGATCCGGGCCATCGCGGTACTCGCCGCCTCTCGCGCCTGTGCAACCACCACCCCGCCCTCTCCGGTCTATGTCAGGCCGGCCGACGCCGCGCCGTCGCGCGACACGGCGCCCGTCTTGCTGGATCAATGACACCTGCTGATTTGGCCCTTGCCCATGCCCGGGCCTTTGACCAGTCGCGCCCCTGGACCGAGGGTGAGTTCGCCGACCTTTTGAACTGCGACCGCGTGCGTGTGATCGGAACAACCGACTGTTTCGCGGTGTTCCAGGTGGTCACGGACGAGACCGAGATGCTGACCATCGCCACGAAGCCGCAAAGACGCCGCCAAGGTCTGGCCAGCGCTTGTGTTCATGACTGGCTGTCCAGTGCCATCCGCATGGGCGCGACACGGGCCTTGCTGGAAGTTGCCGCCGACAATCCGGCGGCCATCGCGCTCTATGACCGATGCGGTTTCACCCCCTGCGGACGGCGCAAGGGTTACTACAGACGGCCAGACGGAGAAATGGTGGATGCGATCATGATGGAACGCGCTCTGCCCTGACGGCAATCACGAATTGCGGACCATGCGGTCAAAAAGCGGTTGACCCGCGCTATTGCAACCGGCCTTAATTATCGTCATCACAGCAGTTCTGCTCGCTATGAGCGGGGTGTCCGGATTTGTCCACCGCCCCGGAAAAATAACCAACGGGAGTACAAAATGACCCTCATGAAAACCCTGATGGGCGCCGCCGCAGCCGTCGCGCTGACAGCGGGCGCCGCGCTGGCCGAACCTGCCCTGATCTTTGATCTGGGCGGCAAGTTCGATAAATCCTTCAACGAAGCCGCCTTTAACGGTGCCAAGCGCTGGGCTGATGAAACCGGCGGCAGCTTCCGCGAGATCGAACTGCAATCCGAGGCCCAGCGCGAGCAGGCCCTGCGCCGCTTTGCCGAGGCAGGCGCGAACCCGGTGATCACCATGGGCTTTGCCATGGCCGATCCGCTGAGCGCCGTTGCCGCAGACTATCCCGACACCAAGTTTGTCGCGGTCGACGTCACCTGGCTTGACGCACCCAATATTCGTCAGATCGGCTTTGCCGAACACGAAGGCTCCTATCTGGTCGGCATGCTGGCCGCGATGGCCTCGAAATCGGGCACCGTGGGCTTTGTGGGTGGCATGGACATTCCGCTGATCCGTCATTTCGGCTGCGGCTATGCCCAGGGCGCCAAGGCCGTGAACCCCGATGTAAAGATCGTGGCCAACATGACCGGCACCACGCCTGCGGCCTGGAACGACCCAGTCAAGGGCTCGGAACTGACCAAGGCGCAGATCAGCCAGGGGGCTGACGTTGTCTATGCCGCCGCTGGCGGCACCGGTGTCGGCGTGCTGCAAACCGCCGCTGATGAAGGTATCCTGTCGATCGGCGTCGACAGCAACCAGAACCACCTGCATCCGGGCAAGGTGCTAACCTCGATGCTGAAGCGCGTGGACGTGGCCGTCTATGATGCGATGAAGGCGGGCGAGAACCTGGAAACCGGCGTGTTCAACATGGGCCTCGCCGAAGAAGGCGTCGGCTATGCGCTGGACGACAACAACGCGCCGCTGATCTCGGACGAGATGAAGGCTGCGGTCGACAAGGCACGTCAGGACATCATCGACGGCAACCTGAAGGTCGTCAGCTATTACGAGAATGACAGCTGCCCGGCTGTGAACTTCTGATCCTGAACGCGGGCCGGTCCGCCGGCCCGCACTCACCTGCCGCTTGTTTCCTCCGGCGGATCGTCTTCGCGATGACATCCGCTTTCGGACAGGCGCCTTTTCGGCCATCGAGGACAAGACATGACAGTCCCCGCCATCGAGCTCAAAGGGATATCCAAAGCCTTTGGGCCTGTGCAAGCGAACAAGGATATCTCGATCAGGGTTGCCCCCGGCACGATCCACGGGATCATCGGAGAAAACGGCGCTGGAAAATCCACGCTGATGAGCATCCTTTACGGCTTCTACAAGGCCGACAAGGGCGAGATCTGGATCAACGGCAAAAAGACCGAGATCCCCGATAGCCAGGCGGCCATTGCCGCCGGGATCGGCATGGTCTTCCAGCACTTCAAGCTGGTGCAGAATTTTACCGTTCTGGAAAACATCATCCTCGGAGCCGAAGACGGCGGCCTGCTGAAGCCTTCGCTGGCAAAGGCGCGCAAGACACTGGCCGAACTGGCAGCCGAATACGAGTTGAACGTGAACCCCGACGCAGTGATCGAAGAGATCGGCGTCGGCCAGCAGCAGCGGGTTGAAATCCTCAAGGCTTTGTACCGCCAAGCGGAAATCCTGATCCTGGACGAACCGACCGGCGTGTTGACCCCGGCCGAGGCAGATCAGCTGTTCCGCATCCTTCACCGGCTCAAGGATGAGGGAAAGACGATCATCCTGATCACCCACAAGCTGCGCGAGATCATGGAGGCAACCGATACCGTCAGCGTGATGCGGCGCGGCGAGATGACCGCCACCGTCAAGACGAGCGAGACCAGCCCCGAGCATCTTGCCGAGCTGATGGTGGGCCGCAAGGTGCTGCTGCGTGTCGATAAGGTGCCCGCCCAGCCCGGCAAACCGATCCTGGAGATCGAAAACCTGCGCGTGGTCGATGACAAGGGCGTCGAACGGGTCAAGGGCATCGACCTGACCGTGCGCGCGGGCGAAATCCTGGGCATTGCCGGTGTCGCGGGCAACGGGCAGTCGGAACTGCTCGAGGTGCTGGGCGGAATGCGTCCGGGCAGCGGTGCGATCCGGCTGAACGGCACCCCCCTGCCCTTGAGTGGCCCGGGATCCGACGCCCGCGCCCGCCGCGCCGCCCATGTGGCCCATGTCCCCGAAGACCGTCAGAGCGAGGGGTTGATCATGGAATTCCACGCCTGGGAAAACGTGGCATTTGGCTATCACCACGACCCGGCCTATCAGTCTGGCATTTTCATGAACAACGCCGCCCTGCGCGCCGATACCGCCCGCAAGATCGAGAAATTCGATGTCCGCCCCGCCGACGGGTGGCTCGCGGCCAAGAACTTCTCGGGCGGCAACCAGCAAAAGATCGTCGTGGCGCGCGAGATCGAGCGCAATCCCGACCTGTTGCTGGTCGGTCAGCCCACGCGTGGCGTCGATATCGGCGCCATCGAATTCATTCACAAGCAGATCGTCGCCCTGCGTGATCAGGGCAAGGCGGTGCTGCTGGTCTCGGTCGAGCTGGAGGAAATCTTTGGTCTCGCCGACCGGATCGCGGTGATGTTCGACGGCCATATCATGGGCGAACGCCTGCCGCATGAAACCAACGAAAAGGAACTGGGCCTCTTGATGGCCGGTGTCAACGGGGAGGCCGCCTGATGGACAAGATGCCCAAATGGGCCGATGTGGTGCTGATCCCGCTGATCAGCCTGATCCTGGCCGCGATCCTGTCGGCGTTGGTCATTCTCGGCATTGGCGAAGATCCGGTGGCCGCCGTCAAAATGATGGTATCGGGCGCGCTGGGATCGACCTATGGCTGGGGCTATACGCTTTATTACGCCACCAACTTCATGTTTACCGGTCTGGCCGTGGCCGTCGCCTTTCATGCTCGCCTTTTCAACATCGGCGGCGAGGGGCAGGCGATGCTCGGCGGCCTTGGCGTGGCTCTGGTCTGTCTCTACGTCCCCTGGCCCCACTGGACCATCGCGCTGCTGGCGGCCTGCGCGGCCTCGATGCTGTTTGGTGCGATCTGGGCGGCGATCCCGGCCTATCTGCAAGCCCGGCGGGGAAGCCATATCGTGATCACCACGATCATGTTCAACTTCATCGCCGCGGCCTTTCTCAACTATATGCTGGTCAACGTGATGCGCCCGGTGGGCTCCATGGACCCAGCGACCGCGCGGTTTAACGAGAGTGTCCATCTCCCGACCCTGCACGAGCTTTTGGCCCCGATCGGTATCAACTTTTCCAAGGCGGCCCCTGCCAACGTCTCTCTATTGGTTGCGGTTCTGGCCTGTGTCGTGGTCTGGGCGCTGATCTGGCGGACACGGCTTGGGTATGAGATCCGCGCATATGGCCATTCCGAGACCGGCGCGCTTTACGCTGGCATCTCGCCCTACAAGATCACCATGATCGCCATGCTGATCTCGGGCGCGCTGGCCGGCCTCATGGCCATCAACAATGTGATGGGAGAGGCCGAGCGGCTGGTACTGAACTCGACCGAGGGCGCCGGGTTCATCGGCATCGCCGTCGCCCTGATGGGGCGCAGCCACCCGTTTGGTGTGTTCCTGGCCGCGATCCTGTTCGGGTTTCTCTACCAGGGTGGCGCGGAACTGGCGCTGTGGACCAATATTCCGCGCGAGTTGATCGTCGTCATTCAGGCGCTGGTCATCCTGTTCACAGGGGCGCTCGACAACATGGTGCGGATGCCGCTTGAAAAGATCTTCCTGGCCCTTCGGAAAGGCAACGCGTGATGGACTTTCTGACGATCATCCAGGTTCTCGATTCCACCGTCCGCCTGGCCACGCCGCTGCTGCTGGCGTGCCTCGCGGGCCTGTTTTCGGAACGTGCCGGCATCTTTGACATCGGGCTCGAGGGCAAGATGCTGATGTCCGCCTTCTTTTCCGCAGCCGTCGCCGCCGTCACCGGCTCGGTCTGGTTGGGCCTTCTGGCAGGTATCGCGGCGTCGCTGGTGCTGGCCGGGCTGCATGGGCTCGCCTCGATCACCTTTCGCGGTAACCAGCTTATTTCCGGCGTCGCCATCAACTTCCTCGCCGCGGGCATGACCGTTCTGATCGCGCAGGACTGGTTTCAGCAGGGCGGCCGCACACCTTCTCTGATCGGGGGCGGCCGGTTTGGTCCGATTGACTGGCCGCTCAGCGAAACCCTGGCCGGTGTTCCCGTGGTCGGACCAGTCTATTCCGAGCTGTTGTCCGGTCACTCGATCCTTGTCTACATCGCCTTCCTGGCGGTTCCCGCGACCTGGTGGGTGTTGTTCCGCACCCGGTTCGGCCTGCGCCTGCGGGCTGTCGGCGAAAACCCTGCCGCGGTGGACACCGCGGGGGTTTCCGTTGTGGGCCTGCGCTATGCCGCCGTAATGATCTGTGGCGTGCTCTGCGGCATTGCGGGTGCCTATCTGGCCACGGCGCTCCAGGCTGGATTCGTCAAGGACATGACCGCCGGGCGAGGCTTTATCGCACTGGCGGCGCTGATCTTTGCCAAATGGCGGCCCTGGCATGCCATGTGGGCCTGTTTGCTGTTCGGCCTATTGCAGGCAATCGCCCTGCGGTTCCAGAACATCGACCTCGGCGGCGTTGTGATCCCGGTGCAGGTGATGGATGCGCTTCCCTATGTTCTGACCGTGGTCATCCTGGCCGGTTTCGTCGGCAAGGCGATTCCGCCCCGCGCAGGCGGCGAACCCTACGTGAAAGAGCGTTGATAGGGCCAGATCGACAGGTAATTTCAGTCCTGTTCGCTGCATGGCGGCATTCTTCGTTGATTTATGGGGGGCGAGCAGTTTAACAAAAAACATGCAGATATACCTCCCCATCGCCGAAGTGTCAGCGAACCCGGTCGTCTTGCTTGGGATCGGCGGGTTCGTGGGGGTATTGTCAGGCATGTTCGGCGTTGGTGGCGGCTTTCTGATCACGCCCATGCTGTTCATGATCGGTATCCCCCCCGCAATCGCCGTGGCAACATCGGCCAATCAGGTTGTGGCGTCTTCAATCTCAGGCGCTCTGGCGCATCTTCGAAAGCGGACAGTTGACCTGAAAATGGGCGGCGTATTGCTGCTGGGGGGGCTGTTCGGTGCGGCCGCAGGAATGGTCTTGTTCAATCTGATGAAAAGCCTGGGCCAGGTCGATCTGGCGGTCCAGCTTTGTTATGTCCTGTTTCTGGGTGTCATCGGCGGGCTGATGTTCATCGAAAGCATCAACGCGATACGCCGGTCGCGTGCCACGGTGCCGACCGCGCCATACAAACGCAGACAACGCGGTTGGGTCCAATCCCTGCCGCTGAAGGTGCGCTTTCGCACGTCGAACCTTTATATTTCCGCGATCCCGCCGGTTCTGGTGGGTTTTGGCGTCGGTGTCCTATCCGCGGTCATGGGGGTTGGCGGCGGCTTCATCATGGTCCCGGCGATGATCTACGTCCTGGGCATGCCCACCAAGGTGGTGATCGGCACCTCGCTGTTCCAGATCATCTTCGTTGCCGGGTTTACGGCAATGATGCATGCGACCACCAACTATTCTGTCGACATCGTGCTGGCCCTGTTTCTGCTGATCGGAGGGGTGCTGGGCGCGCAGTTGGGCACCCGCATCGGCGCCTATCTCAAGGCGGAACAACTTCGCGTTCTGCTGTCGCTCCTTGTACTGTCGGTATCAACCAAGATCGGGTTCGAATTGCTGCTCGAACCGGGTGACCATTTCAATCTTTCTGTTCCAGGCGGATTCTGAGCGTGCAGATATATCTCCCCATTGCCGAAGTTTCAGTAAATGCCTTTCTGCTTCTGGGCCTGGGTGGGATGGTCGGGATACTGTCGGGCATGTTCGGGGTCGGCGGCGGCTTTCTGATGACGCCGCTTTTGTTCTTTATCGGCATTCCTCCCGCAGTAGCCGTTGCCACCGAGGCCAACCAGATCGTCGCGTCCTCGTTTTCGGGCGTTCTGGCGCATTTCCGAAGGCGGACGGTTGACCTGAAAATGGGGACGATCCTGCTGATCGGGGGGCTGATCGGGGCCGCTCTGGGGCTTGTGTTGTTCAACCACCTCAAGAGCCTGGGTCAGGTCGATCTGCTGGTCAAGCTTTGCTACGTCGTCTTTCTGGGCGTCATTGGCGGGCTGATGTTCGTCGAAAGCCTGAACGCCATCCGCAAATCGCGCAGACCCGGCGGCGCCCCCCCGAAAAGACGGCAGCGCGGCTGGATTCATGCCATGCCGCTGAAGATGCGGTTTCGCACTTCGGGCCTCTATATCTCGGTCATTCCGCCACTAGCCGTCGGACTGCTGGTCGGTGTCCTATCGGCCATCATGGGCGTCGGGGGCGGGTTCATCATGGTCCCGGCAATGATCTACCTGCTTGGAATGCCGACCAAGGTCGTTGTCGGCACTTCGCTGTTCCAGATCATCTTTGTTACTGCGTTCACGACCATGCTGCACGCCACCACCAACTATACGGTGGATGTCGTTCTGGCCGTGCTGTTGCTGGTTGGCGGGGTTATCGGGGCGCAGATTGGCACAGTTATCGGCAGCAAGATGAAGGCGGAACAGCTGCGCATTCTTCTGGCGGGCCTGGTCCTGGCCGTCTGCGGAAAACTGGCCTTGGACCTTCTTCTGATGCCAAGCGAACTTTATTCGCTTGGCGCCGCCGGAGGACATTGAGATGCGCGTGCTCACCTCTCTGGCATTCCTGGCCGCGCTGATCGTCCCTGCGTCCACCCAGGCGACCGAAGAGCAGGTCGTTCTTGGCCTCAGCCGGGACCGCGTTGCCATCACAGCCAATTTCGACGGCTCCGACATCCTGATCTTTGGCGCGATCAAGCGAGAGACACCAATCCCGGACGGTGATCCCCTTCAGGTTATCGTCTCGGTCTCCGGGCCTTCGGCCCCCGTGCTCGTACGCCGCAAGGAAAAGAAGCTTGGGATCTGGGTGAATGCCGACAGCGTTCTGGTTGATTCAGCGCCCAGCTTTTATGCCGTGGCGACCAGCAGCCCGTTTCACGAGGCCATATCCGACACCGAGGACTTGCGCCACAAGATCTCGATCAAGCGGGCAATCCGCTCGGTCGGGGCTGACATGAACATCCAGAATGCCCAGGAATTCGCCGAAGCCGTAGTGCGTATCCGGGCGAACGAAAGGCTCTATTCCATACGGGAAAACACCGTGGCCGTGGACGAACAGACCTTGTTCCGGACCGAAATCGACATGCCCGCAAACCTGACCGAAGGCAATTATTCGGCCCGGATATTCCTGACGCGGGGCGGCAAGGTCGTGTCCACCTATCAAACCACGATCGACGTGCAAAAGGTCGGGCTGGAACGGTTCCTGTTCAACCTGTCGCGGCAGCAGCCCATTGTCTACGGGTTGATGTCACTGGCCATCGCAATCGCGGCGGGCTGGGGCGCCTCGGCTGCCTTCCGGGCACTACGCGGAACCTGATCCCGCGGGGCTCACCCCCGGCCTACATAGGCCATGGTCGTCGCCATCACCGTCATGAACAGAACGTTGGCATCGGCCGGCAGGCTGGCCATGTGCAGCACCGAGCGCGCGGCATCGGCAACACCCATTGTCGGATCCGGGTCGCGCCCCTGTTCCAGCGCAGTCTTGTTCAGGCCCGCGACCATCTCGGTCCGAGCGTTGCCTATGTCGATCTGACCCGCCGCAATTCCATATCCCCGACCGTCCAAGGAAAGACTGCGGGTCAGGCCGGTGATCGCATGTTTGGTCGCCGTATAGTGCACCGAGTTGGGCCGCGGCGCATGCGCGGCGATCGAACCGTTGTTGATGATCCGGCCGCCTTGAGGCTCTTGCCGCCGCATCCTGGCAAATGCCGCGCGTGCACACAAAAACATCCCGTTGAGATTGACGTTCACCGAACGGAACCAGTCCTCCAGTGCAATCTCGTCGATGGTTCCGCCCGGCGCAAAGATCCCGGCGTTGTTGAACAGGACATCCAGTCGCCCGGCCTGAGCGCAGAACCGGTCAAACGCCGCCTCAACGGCCTCTGGATCGGTGACATCCGCGACCAGGGGAATGGCCCGCTCGTGACCGTTGGCCAATACGTCCAACAGATCGCCGCGCCGCGCCAACACTCCGACCGTCCACCCCTCGGCCAGGAACAATTCGGCCGTTGTCCTGCCAATACCTGAACTGGCGCCGGTAATCAGAATGCTTCTCACAGCGTGATCTCCTCTTCCAATCTCAGGATGGGCGCCTCGGTCTGGCGCAGGTCATCCACCCGCAGCGGCTGCGTCGGTTTCGACAGCCGGTTGCGCACCACCCAGATCAACCGTTCCTGTGCCCGGGTGATCGCCACATAGGCGAGACGTTTCCACAAGGGCTGCCCAGCCTCAACCCGACCGGCGCGGGCGGCGGCAAAGATATCCGGGGCAAAAACCTGAACCGTATCCCATTGCGACCCTTGCGCCTTGTGTATGGTAACGGCCGCACCATGCAGAAACGTGGCCCCCATGCGGGCAGCAAAGGGGATAAAGGGTTCTTCCTCGTCGGGTTTTTCGATCTTGACGATAGACGCCGCCGACACCTGAGGATCCTCAGCGCCCATCACATGCAGGCGCGAGAACCCCGGTTTGCGCCCCGGCCCGAGATAGATCACCTGCGCGCCCTTGATCAGCCCGCGCGCCTCAAGATCCAGCCGCTTCTTGCGGTGCTTCAGCGGCAGCTCAATTCCATCGCAGATCAGCGGCTCGCCTTCCATCAGCTCTTGCTCGGGGGCGCCATAGACCGTTCGAAAGGCATTGATCAGACGAATGCGCGTCGCGTTGCGCCAGACCAGAACCGGACTGCGGGCCATCAGATCGACTTCGACCCTTTGTCCCCAGACAACACGCTCGTCCTGGCGGGCCTTCTCCTCGACCATATGCTCAAAGGTCTCGAAATCGACCTGCGGATCCGCCAGCGCATGGGCAAGGTCCAGGATCGGGCTATCCGCTTCCTGCCGGTGAATACGGCTCAGGTTCAGCTTTCGGGGTTCGGGCAACTGGTCAAACACCATCGAACCCGACTGGTTCACCGGCGCCAACTGTGCCGGATCCCCAAACAGGATCAATGTCGGGAAAATCTCTTTTAAGTCCTCGAACTGCCGGTCATCCAGCATCGACGCCTCGTCGATGAACCCGATGTCCAACGGCTCATCTCGCCGCTTCCACCCGGTAATGAAGTCAGACCCCCGCAGCCCAGCGGCCGCAAGCGCGCCGGGAATCGAACTGTTGCGGGCATAAAACGCGGCCGCCCGGTCGAGCGACTCTTCACTCAGACCCTCCACCTCGGGGCGCTCGCCATTTCCGGCCAGCCATTCGGCGATCCGCTCGTAGTCGGGGTCGTAGACCGGGGTATAGAGAATTCGGTGAATCGTGGTTGCCGGAACTCCACGCAGACGCAGCACGCTGGCGGCCTTGTTGGTGGGCGCCAGTATCGCAAGCGTGCGCCGGTCCTTGCTCTTGCGGCCTTCGTAGTCTCCGGACACGACCTGCACGCCAGCCTGCGCCAAAGCCTTGCACAGCTCGGCCAGCAGCATCGTTTTTCCCGACCCCGCCTTGCCGATGACAGCCATCACGCCCGTTGCACCGCCTTCCGGAGGGCGCAACAGAGCATCATCATCCAGGTCGACGCCCGCCGCTTGGAGCAGCTCGGCGATAGCGTCATAGGCACTGGCCTGGTCGTCGGAATAGGTGACCGCGTTCATTGTCATGGCGCGACCCTACAGGCGAGGGGCGCGCCACACCAGTACCGTCCGAAAGCAACGTCAGGATTACGCCGTCCGCTGTTTCCGGCGCTGCCGATCCGTCCCAAACGCCGCATTGAACCACATGCGCGACAGCTCACGCGATACACCCGCGCGCGCCGCCACACGCTCGCAATCCGCCGGAGAATAGGGCCACAAACCGACATAGACCCGATTGCGGCCCTCGCCCTCGCTGCCCAGCACCTCGGGCGAGGATCCGATCAGACGGTAGATGCGGATCATTCGGTCGTCGAACACGCCGGCAATATGGGTCAATCCGAACCCTTCCATCACCTCGCCACCACTCAGCATGATCGCGCCCGCGACAACCGAACTGGCCCGACGTGATAAGCAGAACCGTGTCACCTCCCAGATCAGCGGGCTGCAAATCGGGCTGCCTCCGGTCAAGTGGCCAAACACATCGTTGATCATCACCGGTCCCGTCGTCGGCAGAAACCGCATGGACCCGCCGTGGCTGCCATCCGGTTCTTCCCAGATCACGTAGAGCGGGTTCAGATCGTCGTATTGATCGCGCTCTTCTCCGGCCTCGTTGATATTGACATCCCAGCCTAACCGGGTCTTGAACTGATCGGCGCGGTCCAGAAACATCGACCTCGCCAGCTTGGGAAACCGGTGCAACTCGTCCGCATACAAATACCGCAGCATATCTTTGTCCCCTTGCCGTCCGATATGGAACAAAAGGGGTACATGCGATTGGTTAATATCTGGTCAGCAAACCGTTCACCAAGTTAGACCACGATCAACCCTCGACTCATCGCCGTCGCTATCGCATGAGTTGTGTTCAAGGCGCCGAGCTTGAACCGTGCGCTCTCTATGTAAACGCGCAAGGTATGTTCAGAAATCGACAGGGAATGCGCGACCTGGGCCCGATTGTACCCCAACGCCAACAGGGTCATCGCATCCACTTCCCTGGGGGAAAGGGTACGCGAAAACTCCGGCTGACGGTTGGCTTCGAACTCCAGCGCTTTGCGGTTGAAGTAATGCGCGATCAGGATCAGGTCGCGGGAATAGGTCGCTGTAAAGTCAGCCCAGGTCTCATCATCACAAGAGTTGTTAACGGTAAAAAGGGCGAACTGCCCGTTCGGCCCACGGATCGGGATCGAAAAGCCCTGGTTGCCGACCCCATGTTCCATCGCGTCCTTCAGAAACGCTTTGGCCGCCTTGCCGGACCAGTCCAACCGCTTCCAGTCGACCGGGTGAAACCTTTGGAAACAGCCAAGAATTACCGGATCAATCCGATGGTAGTTTTGGGCCAGATAGCGATCCACCCATGATTGCGGATAGGTTGTGCACCCGTATTGATCGCCGGCACTGTCCACCCAGTGATAGACGATGTGATTGATACCAAGTGTATCTCGCAACCTCCTGTTGGTCTGCTCTAGCCCGTCAAGCGCGCTGGCAGCGTCCAGTTCCTCCAAGATAGGTTCCAAATCGACCTTTCCGCCCATTTGCAAGCGCCAGCGCCTCTTCGTGCTTGGACGCGATTTCGGCAGCGGCAATCAGCTTGGTGTCGTCAAGCTGTTCTGCAAGCGCGTTCAGACCATTCGCCATCGCGAAAGATTTGAGGTCCGATAGTACGTCCAGGATCCATTCATTCTGTTGCACCAGACTCTCCCCGAAATGATTAACGAAGCGTTAACTCAACTATAGCATGTGCTGCTTCCGTTAAGAAATTCACTGGTTTCCACTCCCCAAAAATAGCGAGGCAGGTGTTTGCAAGCCTCTGAAACCGCAAAGCTTGGGCAGAAAATGAAAAAGCCCGCGATCCACAGACGTGATTCGCGGGCCATCCTGTCGGCGTATTCCGTGTGCGGCGTCAGCCGCGAGAGTCGAGGACCTCTTCCAAAGTCCGCAGGCCGGTGCGCGGCGACTGGACCAGAACCGACATGTTGCCGGGTTTGTGCTCGTTGCGCATCATCTTCATATGCGCCTCGGGCAGGTCGGCCCAGGTGAACACCTCGGACATGCACGGATCAAGCCGGCGCTCCAGCATCAGCCGGTTAGCGGCGGCCGCCTGCTTGAGGTGGGCAAAGTGCGAACCCTGCAAACGCTTCTGGTGCATCCACATGTAACGCACGTCAAAGGTACAGTTGAACCCGCTGGTCCCGGCGCAGATCACCACCATGCCGCCCTTTTTCACCACCAGCGACGACACGGGGAAGGTCGCCTCGCCCGGGTGTTCAAAGACCATGTCGACACTCACACCCTTGCCGGTGATGTCCCAGATCGCCTTGCCGAACTTGCGCGCCTCTTTCAGCCACTCGGCATATTCCGGCGTGTTGACGGTCGGCAGCTGACCCCAGCATTTGAAGTCCTTGCGGTTGATCACGCCCTTGGCGCCCAACCCCATGACGAAATCGCGCTTGTCCTCGTCCGAGATCACGCCGATCGCATTCGCGCCTGCGGTATTGATCAGCTGGATCGCATAAGAGCCTAGACCGCCAGATGCGCCCCAGACCAGAACGTTCTGACCCGGTTGCAGGTCATGCGGCGGGTGGCCAAACAGCATCCGGTAGGCGGTGGCGAGCGTCAGCGTGTAGCAGGCGCTTTCTTCCCAGGTCAGGTGCTTGGGGCGCGGCATCAGCTGCTGCGCCTGCACGCGGGTGAACTGGGCAAACGACCCGTCGGGGGTCTCATAGCCCCAAATCCGCTGGCTGGGCGAATACATCGGATCGCCGCCGTTGCATTCCTCATCGTCGCCATCATCCTGGTTGCAATGGATCACAACCTCGTCGCCGACTTTCCAGCGCTTGACCTTGTCGCCCACGGCCCAGACGATGCCCGAGGCATCGGAACCGGCAATATGATAGGGTTGCTTGTGGCCGTCAAAGGGGCTGATGGGTTTGCCCAAGGCTGCCCAGACGCCGTTATAGTTGACGCCTGCGGCCATCACCAGCACCAGAACGTCATGGCTGTCGAGCACCGGGATATCCACGACTTCCTGCTGCATCGCGGTATTGGGTTCGCCGTGCCGTTCCTTGCGGATCGCCCAAGCGTACATCTTCTTGGGAACAAACCCCAGCGGGGGGATTTCACCCATTTCATAGAGGTCTTTCTCGGGCGCCTCGTAGGACGCGATGCCGCTGTCGGTATCCAAAGCCATCTCGGCCTCCTTTATCAAGTCATTGCCGCAATGCAGAATCGCGGCCCTGAGGATGAAGTACTAACGGACGCGCAACATTGCAACAGCATTTGCGCCATTTTTGTAATTTTATGACCCAGCAATTGCAGAAAGTTCCTTCGCGTACGCAGCATTCCCATCCATGAGATGCGCAATCGAGGCCGCGTAGTACGTCAAAAGCTCCTGTCGCTCGGTCCCCGGCCCGAAACGCCCGTCCCGCTCCACCACGATCCGCCGGTCGACCAGCAGGCGCAGCCCCACTTCAATGGCATAGTGGCGGTCGTCACGCGGCAAATGGATATGGGCATTCGGAAGCCGCGCCAGAACCTGGTCAAACGCCGAAGCCAGCGCGCTGCGGGTCATTGGCCCGCTCTGCTGAACAAGCCAGGCGACCATGGGCACAGGCAAGACTGGCACAACTGCGCCAATGCGCAGCATTAGCTCCCGCGCCAAAGGCACGGTGATATCGCCTTCCTTGTCTTGGCGAAACGCACTCAGGGAAAGCGGGGCTCCAAAACTCACCGCCGCATAGCCGAACCGATGGAACCGTCCGGTCAGCTTGCGCCAGAACTGTTTCAGCGCCCATATCGAGATGACCCCAATCCGCGCCCGGAACCGCCGCTCACCGCTGTTTGCCGCAGCGGTCAGGATCGTGTCCTCTAGCACCCGGTCATAGTTTAGTGAAACCGGCACAAACACCACGTCAGGCCCAGCAGCCTCGGCGCCGTCCACGATGTACTTCAACAGGCCGAGCTTGGGGCGGCCAAGCCCTCCGCTCAGGCTCAACCCGCCCTCCGGAAACATCGCCTGTGTCACACCGGCCTTGGTCGCGTGACGGACATAGGTGGCCAGCACCTTGCGATAGAGATCGCTGCGCGATCTGCGCCGAATGAAATAGGCTCCCATCGCCCGGATCAGGCGGCTCAATGGCCAGACCCGGGCCCATTCCCCCACCGCGTAACTCAGCGCCGACTGGTCAGCCGCGAGGTAGGTCACCAGCACGTAATCCATATTGCTGCGATGGTTCATCACAAAGACCACCGTCGCGTTTGGGTCGATCGCTTTCAGCGCCTCGGCGTCCAGATGGCCCAACCGCACTCGGTAAAACGAGTTTGACAGGAACCGGGCAAGGCGGATCGCGAAACTGAAATAGGCAAACGCGGAAAAGCCGGGGACGATCTCGCGCGCGTACTTGCGGGCCTGTTCAAAGGCGACCGCCTCGGGAATGCCCTCTTCCTGAGCGTGGGCCTGAACCGCGCGAGCAACCTCGGGGTCATAGATCAACCGCTGGATCATGTCGTGCCGCCGCGCCAGTTTGAACGGCTGAATCGGCCGCGCCAATCGCGTGTTCAGCCGAGTGACCGCGCGCTCCAACCGGCGACGGAAAAACCATCGCACCGACGGGAACAGGAAATGCGACGCAAAAGTGACCGCTGCGAACAGCACGATCAGCGCAAACAGCCAAAGCGGAAGCTCAACAGTCTCGGTCATATGCGCACCCTGCCACCAAACTGCCTGTCTCACAATCGCCTGACACTTCCCACTTTTGCCGCGACGCAGCGAATTGACATGTCTCAAAAATTACGATTTAGAACCTCTCAGAGTAATTTTATTGCCGCTCCAGAATCAAGGATGTCACTCATGTCGCAGACGCAGAAAGACAGTCAGACCGCAAGCGCCGAGCGCAAAGCCGATCGTCCCTGGCTGATCCGGACCTATGCGGGACATTCGACCGCCCTGAAATCCAACGCGCTCTACCGGTCGAACCTGGCGAAGGGGCAAACCGGCCTTTCCGTGGCTTTCGACCTGCCGACCCAGACCGGTTACGACAGCGACCACGTACTGGCGCGCGGCGAAGTGGGCAAGGTCGGTGTTCCGGTCTGTCATCTGGGCGACATGCGGGTTCTCTTCGACCAGATCCCGCTGGAGCAGATGAACACCTCGATGACGATCAACGCCACCGCCCCCTGGCTCCTGGCGCTCTACATCGCCGTGGCCGAGGAGCAGGGCGCCGACATCGCGAAACTGCAAGGCACCGTCCAGAACGACCTGATCAAGGAATACCTCAGCCGCGGCACCTATATCTGCCCGCCAAAACCTTCGCTCAAGATGATCGCGGATGTGGCCGAATACTGCTACACCAACGTACCCAAATGGAACCCGATGAACGTGTGTTCCTATCACCTGCAAGAGGCGGGCGCGACACCGGAACAGGAACTGGCCTATGCGCTGGCCACCGCCATCGCCGTGCTGGACGAGTTGAAACCGCGTGTCCCGGCCGAGGATTTCCCGGCGCTCTGCGGCCGTATCTCCTTCTTTGTGAACGCAGGCATCCGTTTTGTCACCGAGATGTGCAAGATGCGCGCCTTTGTCGATCTCTGGGACGAAATCCTCGAAACCCGTTACGGCATCGCCGACCAGAAATTCCGCCGCTTCCGCTATGGCGTGCAGGTCAACAGCCTGGGCCTGACCGAGCAGCAGCCAGAAAACAACGTCTATCGCATCCTGATCGAGATGCTGGCCGTGACCCTGTCGAAAAAAGCCCGCGCCCGTGCCGTGCAGTTGCCCGCCTGGAACGAGGCGCTTGGCCTGCCCCGCCCCTGGGACCAGCAGTGGTCGATGCGGATGCAGCAGATCCTGGCCTATGAAACCGATCTTCTGGAATATGGCGACCTGTTCGACGGCAACCCGGTCGTGGATGCTAAGGTCGAAGAGTTGAAGGCAGGCGCCCGTGCCGAACTGGCCAACCTGGACTCTATGGGTGGCGCAGTCGCGTCGATCGAATACATGAAATCCCGACTGGTCGACTCTAATGCCGAGCGCCTGAACCGGATCGAGCGCAACGAAACCGTAGTTGTAGGTGTCAACCGCTGGACCGAAGGCGAACCTTCGCCCCTGCAAACCGAGGATGGCGGCATCATGGTCGTCGATCCCACGGTCGAGCAGGAACAGATCGCGCGGCTCGATACCTGGCGCCGCGACCGGGACGACGTGGTCGTGCAGAAGGCGCTAGCAGCGCTGCGCGAGGCCGCCCAAACTGGATCCAACGTGATGGCGCCGTCCATCGCGGCCGCCAAGGCGGGTGTCACGACTGGCGAATGGGCCGAAGAAATGCGCAAGGCCTATGGCACCTATCGCGGCCCAACCGGTGTCTCCGGCTCGGTCTCGAACAAGACCGAAGGGCTCGACACTATCCGCGCCGAGGTCGATGGGGTTAGCGACCGCCTCGGCCGGCGCTTGAAGTTCCTTGTCGGCAAACCGGGTCTCGATGGCCACTCGAACGGTGCGGAACAGATTGCTTTCCGCGCCCGCGATTGCGGCATGGATATCAGCTATGACGGCATCCGCCTGACACCTGAGGAAATCGTCAGCGCGGCGCAAAATCAGAATGCCCATGTGGTTGGCCTTTCGATCCTGTCTGGTAGCCACCTGCCTCTGGTTCAGGATGTAATGGACGGCATGCAAAAAGCTGGACTGGGTCATATCCCTGTACTTGTGGGCGGCATTATTCCTGATGATGACGCCCGGAAACTGAAAGCGATGGGTGTTGCGAAAGTCTATACGCCGAAGGATTTCGAATTAAATTCGATAATGATGGATATCGTGACGCTGGTCGGATCAAACGACATCGCGGCAGAGTAATTTCTAAGGTTCCCTGTAAATTGATGCTGTAATGCGTCTTAAATTGTGTTTAACGTGACGCTAATAACGTTGCGTTATTAGCGCTAAAAACACAAAAACGGAGACCAGGATGGGAATCGATCTTACCGGAATGTCGCGAAAGGACTTAGTAGCACTTCGGTCAAAGTTGGATGCTGCTATTAAAGAAGCCGAAAACAAAGAACGGCAGGAAGCCCTGAAAGCTGCTGAAAGAGCTGCGGCTGAATTTGGCTTTTCTCTCTCTGAGTTAGCCAGCGAACCGCGCAAATCGACTAAGGGCACCAAGGCAACAGCGAAGTACCGTAACCCTGCAGACCCGGAGCAGACCTGGTCGGGCCGCGGTCGGAAACCGCAGTGGATTCACGACGCTCTTCATGCCGGCGCAGATATTTCCGACCTGGAAATCTAAATTGGAAACCGCCACTAAATGACAATTCACATTGGCGCTGAAAAAGAAGACATCGCTGAAACGGTGTTGCTTCCAGGTGATCCATTTCGGGCTAAATGGGCTGCCGAGACTTTTCTGACCGATGTTAAACTGGTCAACCAAGTGCGCGGAATGCTCGGTTTTACCGGCTTATGGAACGGGAACCGTGTAACATTTCACGGGTCCGGTATGGGAATGCCGTCGCTTTCGATTTATGTCAACGAGTTGATTCGCGACTACGGCGCTCGGACCCTGATCCGCATCGGTTCATGCGGCGGTATGCAGAACAGCGTGGCGGTTCGCGATGTGATCCTGGCAATGACAGCCTCGACCCTCAGCACCCCGTCACGCGGGATATTCCGCGACTTGAACTATGCACCTTGCGCGGATTGGTCTTTGCTCAACGCCGCGGCCAAAGCGGCCGAAAAACGCGGGGTGAAAACTCATGTCGGCGGGATCTATTCGTCCGATGTGTTCTACGACGAGCGGCCCGACCTCAATGAACAGATGGTTCGGCACGGCATTCTCGGCGTCGAAATGGAAGCAGCCGAACTCTATATCCTGGCAGCCCGTCACAAATGCCGTGCCTTGGCGGTTCTGACCGTTTCCGATCATCTGCTCACGGGCGAGGCGCTCCCCAGCGCCGACCGCGAGACCAGCTTTGGAGACATGGTCGAAATCGCGCTGAACGCGGCTTTCCCGTCCTGACATCCAACAGACCGGGCGCGGCCCACAGGCCGCGCCCACCTGTCAGCGTCCGTGGCTTCGGTCATAGGCGTTGACCGGCGGACTCGACCAGCCGCCCAACGCGCCTTGTACCGGCGAAAAGATCTCCACCAGCAAGGGATGGCAGGCGGCCGTATCTGACGAGTGTTCGGACGAACAATCGCCCCCAGGGCAGGCGCTCAGATTACCCAGCAGGTCGATCTCGGCAAAGAACTCCAGGAAATCGCCCGGCCGCACCGGCGATGCCTTCATGAAGTACTGCCCGGTATCGCGGGTGAAGCCAGTGCACATAAAGACGTTCAACACGTCATGCACCAGCATTTCCGCCTCGCCCAGTGGCAGGCCGGTATGGCTGGCCAGGGACCGCGTCAGGTTCGAATGACAGCAATGGTGATAATGCCCCCCGGCCAGCAGATTGCCGGTATAGGGATCACACCGGGTGCCGATAACATCGTGAACCGAGCCGCCATATGGGTCGATCCCGTACCAGCCCAGCGTATCCTCAATAATGGTCGCCATTGGGCGCAGATAGGGCAAGTTCGACCACAGCCGCTCACCGGTCGTAACATGTGTCCCGTGCAAGGCGCGCGTTTTGCCCGAAAAGAACCGCTCTTTCAGGTCATGCAGGTTGTGAAGGTTCAAGTCTCCCACCTGCGGTCCCTCGACCGAACTGATACGAAAGAACTGCCCTGCCTTTACCTCGAAACACCGGCCCTCGCGCGGCGGAACCAGGACCTCCCCGACTTTCCCGGCCGTTGCCCGCGCAGAACGGTACAACCCCAGATCGGGCACGGGTAGCGTATCGGTGGGATAGCAGATCACCGGCGAAATCGCGCGGCGGGCTTCGGCGTCAGGGGGCGCTTGGGTCATGGGGGTCACCTGTCAGTTGTTCCCCCATAAAGCCGCCGCGCAGTCGGCGACGCAAGGCCGTCGCCGACTTGGAGCCTTCAGATCGTGACAACGTCAAGCGGCGGGAAGCCGTTGAAACCGACGCTGGCATAGGTCGAAGTATAGGCGCCGCAATTGCGGATCACGATCCGGTCACCCACGCGCAGGCCCAAGGGCAAATGCACCGGCTTCTTTTCGTAGAGCACATCGGCGCTGTCGCACGACGGACCGGCCAGAATGCAGGGACCGGTTGCCTCGTGCTCACGCTCGGTCAGGAACTGATAGCGGATCGCCTCGTCCATGGTTTCGGCCAGACCCGAGAACTTGCCGATGTTCAGATAGACCCAGCGATGCAGATCGTTGGTGGATTTGCGCGACACCAGCAATACCTCGGCGGCAATCGCACCCGCTTCGGCCACCATGCCCCGGCCTGGCTCGGCCATAACATGGGAGACATCGCCGAATCGAACGCGCATCAGGCGGATCACCTCGGCGGCATACAGCTCGGGCGCATCCACTTCCTGACCGTAGAACGCCGGAAAGCCACCACCGATGTTCAGCAGGCTCAGACGATGGCCAGCCTCATGGGCCGCATGCCACACGGCGGCGACCTGATCAAGTACCGGCACCCACATCTGGGCGCGGCGGGTTTGCGAACCGACGTGGAACGACAGGCCAACCGGTTTCAGCCCGGCGGTACGGGCATAGTCGAGCACCGCAATCGCCTTGTCAGGCGCACAGCCAAACTTGCGGCTCAGCGGCCAGTCGGCCTCGCAGGCTTCGACGATCATCCGGATATATACCTGCGCACCCGGTGCATGCGCAGCGATCTTGTCCAGCTCATCCTCGGCATCCGCGGCAGAAAGCGTTACCCCAACTGCGTGCGCCCAGGCGATATCGGTCGGTTTCTTGACCGTGTTGCCAAAGGAAATCCGCTCTGCCGAAGCACCGGCGGCAAGGCACAGCTCGATCTCGGCGCGCGAGGCGGCATCGAAATTGCTGCCCAGCCCAACCAGCGTTTCAAGGATCTCGGGAAGCGGATTGGCCTTGACCGCATAATGGATGCGCGCGCGGCCCAAGCCCTGCGCCAGAGCGGCGAACTGGCGGGCGACAGCCTCGGTGTCGATCACAAGGGTCGGCCGATCGAAACGGTTGGTCAGGGCAATAGCTTCGGCGCGGGACAGAGTCGCGCCTTCGCGGGCCAACAGCCCGGTTGCGAGAGCGTTCATGGTCATCTTCAACAAGCACGGCTAAGCCGTGAGGCAAAGGTGGAGACGTTACCTTCGCTGCGTAACCATAGGGTGCGTCCCTTACGACAGAGGCGCGTGCGTTGGCGTCTTAGAACCGCATATCGGGCCATCTTTGAGTCGTTTCAAAAAAATTCTCATCTCGCCGAAATTTTTTCACCGACCCCGTTTCAGTGTTTGAACGCAACAGGTTGGGAACTTATCCACAGGGCCGTTGATACGTCGGCCGCAATATGCACAAGCCCATTCACCGGCATCGCGATCCAATCGCCACCGGCAGTTTCGGGTCAGGGTCGTTGTACGCGCGCGCCACAGGAAGTAGCCAAGAACCCCTAGCGCCAGAATGAGAAGAAGGACGGGCATGACCCCGTCCTATCGGTCTGGCTTCGTGCTGGCAACATTGCCTCAGGCGGCATTGGCGTATTGGAACAACTCCAACTGCTCTTCACGCTGCACCGGCTGCTTCTCCGGTGTGTAATAGGCCCAGGCCTGCTCCAGCAGGGCGAGCGCCTCTTGCGCCGGGCTGCGCGTGTCGGTGGGTTTGCTTGCGATATGCATGGGCGTCATCCTTGTTTCAGATGTGGCCCCTCCCTGCGGTCCAACCTAGGCATGGAATAGATCGAATGCATCGCATAGTTGCGCAGGCTCGACATGCAGAAAAAGCAAGGCTGTTCGCGCCCTAAAAAAGAAACAGGCCCGCCAGAGGCGGGCCCGCTAATACGTTCTCTGACCGGAGGTCAGACGGTGCGCTCGACCATCATCTTCTTGATCTCGGCAATCGCCTTGGCCGGGTTCAGCCCTTTGGGGCAGGTCTTGGCGCAGTTCATGATCGTGTGGCAGCGATACAGCTTGAACGGGTCTTCCAGGTCGTCCAGACGCTCGCCCGTCGCCTCGTCCCGGCTGTCGATGATCCAGCGATAGGCATGCAAGAGCGCCGCTGGGCCAAGGTAGCGGTCAGAGTTCCACCAGTAGCTGGGGCACGAGGTCGAACAGGACGCGCACATCACACATTCATAAAGGCCATCCAGCTTCTTGCGATCCTCGATGGACTGTTTCCACTCCTTGGCCGGGCGGTTTGTCTTGGTTTCCAGCCAGGGCATGATCGAGGCGTGCTGCGCATAGAAATGCGTCAGGTCGGGGATCAGGTCCTTGACCACCGGCATATGCGGCAAAGGATAGATCTTCACGTCACCCTTGATCTCGTCCATGCCATAGATACAGGCCAGCGTGTTGATCCCGTCGATATTCATCGCACAAGAGCCACAGATCCCCTCGCGGCACGACCGGCGAAAGGTCAGCGTCGGGTCGATCTTGTTCTTGATGTAGATCAGCGCATCCAGAACCATTGGTCCGCAATCGTCCATGTCGACGAAATAGGTATCGACCCGCGGGTTCTGCCCGTCGTCCGGGTTCCAGCGATAGATCTGGAACTTGCGAACGTTCTTTCCCTCGGGCTTGGGCCAGGTCTTGCCCGTGGTGATGCGAGAGTTCTTGGGGAGTCTGAATTCAGCCATGGGTCCGTCTCCTTAGAACGTCCGCGCCTTGGGCGCGATTCTCTTCAGGCTGATGCCACCTTGCTCTTCGGTGGTCAGCGGATCGACAACAACCGGACGATAGCTCAGATCCACCTTGTTGCCCTCGACACGGGACACGGTGTGAACCCGCCAGTTTTCGTCGTCGCGGGTGGTGAAATCCTCGTGCGCATGGGCGCCCCGGCTTTCCTTACGTGCCTCGGCGCCGACGATGGTGGCCAGTGCGTTCGGCATAAGGTTGGTCAGTTCCAGCGTTTCCATCAGGTCGCTGTTCCAAACCAGGCTGCGGTCGGTCACGCTCAGGTCATCCATCTTGGCAGCAATGGCGGTCATCTTCTCGACGCCTTCGGCCATGGTCTTGGCAGTGCGGAAAACGGCAGCGTCGGCCTGCATCGTCTTCTGCATCTCCAGCCGCAGATCGGCGGTGGCGATGTTGCCCTTGGCATGGCGCAGCCCGTCGAACCGGTCGAACGCCTTTTCGATCGAAGCCATGTTCAGCACCGGGTTCGATGCATCGCGGTCCACGACCTTGCCCGCCCGGATCGCGGCGGCACGGCCGAACACCACAAGGTCGATCAGCGAGTTCGACCCAAGCCGGTTCGCCCCGTGAACGCTGGCACAGCCCGCCTCGCCCACGGCCATCAGGCCCGGAACAACTGCGTTCGGGTCAGCGGCGGTCGGATTCAGAACCTCACCCCAATAGTTGGTCGGAATGCCGCCCATGTTGTAATGCACCGTCGGCAGAACCGGGATCGGCTCCTTGGTCACATCCACGCCGGCAAAGATCTTGGCGCTTTCCGAGATGCCCGGCAGGCGTTCCGCCAGCGCCTCGGCCGGCAGGTGGCTCAGGTTCAGGTGGATATGGTCGCCATCCTTGCCCACACCGCGGCCTTCGCGGATTTCCATGGTCATAGAACGGCTGACATAGTCGCGCGGCGCCAGGTCCTTGTACTGGGGCGCATAACGCTCCATGAACCGCTCGCCTTCCGAGTTGGTCAGATAACCGCCCTCGCCGCGTGCGCCTTCGGTGATCAGGCAGCCCGAACCGTAAATCCCGGTCGGGTGGAACTGCACGAATTCCATGTCTTGCAGCGCAAGGCCCGCACGGGCCACCATGCCGCCGCCATCGCCGGTGCAGGTATGCGCCGAAGTGGCGCTGAAGTAGGCGCGGCCATAACCGCCCGTCGCCAACACCACCATCTTGGCGTTGAAGACATGCATGGTGCCGTCATCCAGTTTCCAGCAGACAACGCCCTGGCACTGCCCATCCTCGGACATGATCAGGTCGATGGCGAAATACTCGATGTAGAATTCCGCGTTGTTCTTAAGTGACTGGCCATAGAGCGTGTGCAGGATCGCGTGGCCGGTCCGGTCAGCCGCCGCACATGTACGCTGCACCGCCGGTCCTTCGCCGAACTCGGTCGTATGCCCGCCGAACGGGCGCTGATAGATCTTGCCCTCTTCGGTGCGCGAGAACGGCACACCGTAATGTTCCAGCTCATACACCGCCTTGGGCGCCTCGCGGGCGAGGTATTCCATCGCGTCGGTATCGCCCAGCCAGTCCGACCCCTTGACGGTGTCGTACATGTGCCACTGCCAGTGGTCTGGACCCATGTTCGACAGCGACGCGGCAATCCCGCCCTGCGCGGCCACGGTGTGCGAGCGGGTCGGGAACACCTTGGTCACACAAGCGGTGCGCAGCCCCTGTTCGGCCATACCCAGCGTTGCGCGCAGACCGGCCCCACCGGCGCCGACCACGACAACGTCATATTCGTGCGTTTCGTATGCGTAAGCAGCCATTCTATCCAAGCTCCGGTCTTAAAGTGCGATGCGCGCGATGGCGAAAAGGCCGGTCGCGGCAGCGGCATAGGAAAGGCAGATCACCAGAATGATGAGAACCTTCTGCATCAGCCCGTGCACATAGTCCTCGATCATCACCTGGGCGCCGTCCGCGAAATGCTTGAAGCCGACGACCAGGGTCAGGGCGGCCACAATCGCCGGGAACGGGCGCGAGAAGTATTCCAGCACCGCCTGGTGCGGTTCACCCAGCATCGGACCAAAGGTAAAGACGAACAGCGGCATCAGCAGCAGCAGCGCCACGGCCTGTACCTTCATCATCCAGAAATGGTGCACGCCCGATTTGGCCGAACCCATGCCAACGGCGCGTTTACGGTCGGTAAGATAGCGCATCTTCGGCCTCCGTTATGCGATGACCAAGAGGGTCACGAGTGTCAGGACAAAAGAGCCGATCACAACAGCCCAACCCAGTTTCTCGGCTGTCGGCAGGTCCAGACCCAGAGCATAGTCCCAGATCAGGTGCCGGATACCCGCCAGGGTGTGATACCACAGCCCCCAGAGCGAGGCCGCCATGACCAGATCGCCGAGAAGCGAGGTGATGACCCCGTCGGCAACGGCGAAATACTCGGGCGAGGTCGCGGCCGCGAGAAACCACCAGACAATCAGCAGCGCGGCAAGGATCAGCGCGTTGCCGGTAATCCGGGTCAGGATCGAAGTGACAGAGGTCAGCTGCGGACGATAAATCGACAGATGCGGCGAAAGCGGGCGGTTGCCCCGATTGACATCGGCCATGGTGGCTCCTTTCCGTTGGCTGCGCTTGGTTTTACCGGTTTTTTTCGATCTGTCACGCGCTGCAACTGCAAAATGGCGCGGTTTTTTGTCCTTGCCACCCAGAATTTCGCTTTTGTGATCACGCAAATAAACAGCGTGATCACATTTCGCCACTATCGACCGGAATGTGAGCGATAGCAGCGGGAAGACTTGTGATCACGAATCCAACCCACCTCATTCCAAAGCCGCGTTCTGCTGGGTGACTTCGCGCAACAGCTTCTTCCGGATGCGTTCGGGGTAATCGGCGAATCCCGACGCGGTGACGACAAAAGCGCCCTCTCCTACAATCACGTTTTCATAATAATAGGCGGTCAGGTCCGGCTCGCTCTGTTCAATGGCAATCGCGTTCACCGTGATCCCCAAAGCCCGCAAATAAGGGTGGAGCGCTTTCGGCTCTATCCCCTCGTTTGATGGCCCGTCGCCGGACAGGTCGATCAGATGTCGCGTGCAATCGCCCACCTCGGCAAACGCCTCCATCGTGGTTTCCAGCGCTTCGCCCACGGCGGTGGAGTAGTTCCGCCAGACACGCGGGTCGTTCGCGACACGCCCGGCAAACGCGTCCAGCGCCTCGAATGTATCGACCGTTGTCCAGGGGATGGTGATCTGTTGCCGGGAAACGCCGGTCCACTGCACGAGCATCAGCCGCGCCCGGGCCCGCACCAGCGCCTCGGAGATCACAGAATCATTCAGGGCAAACGCTAACCCATCCATCTGGGTGCGGTATTCTTCGGCATCGACCGAACCCGACACGTCCACAGCCAAGGCCAGCGCCAAATCGCAGGCTACGACCGGGCCAGAGATCAAAACCGCCAACGGCGAAAGCAAAAAACGCATGGCAAGCAGGCTACAACAGGCTGGGCAATCTGTCCTGCGATAAAGGAGCCAATCACGATTTCGGGAACCGGCTCCGCGCGACGGCACGGCCTTGTGCAATCAGGCGCTGTTGCCTCTGAACACAAAAAACAACGCGATAGCGATCAGTGTAACCTGAAACTCCATTCCGCCATAGGGATGGGTTTCACTCGGTGTAAAACTCCACTGTCCCCAATGCACCACCGAGATCGCCCCGACCAGAATGACGATTGCCAGTAAGCCCGCCAACCTGGTCAGCACGTCGCCCAACTGGGAACTTGTCAGACCACCCAGCGCCAGAAAAGCCGGTACAGCGAATTCCACAGAGGCTACCATAGTCATCGTCCCGGTCGACAAACCGAACGTCTCGGCGGCGGTCGGAATCTGTGTGGCTTTGTTTGCACCGTGAAAAAGAAACGTTGCCGACAACGCAAAGCGTAACAGCCAATGAGCCATCGGCGCATCCATAGACAACGTCGTTCCTATATTCTTTCGATGAAAATCATATTCCTTGTAACGTTCTGTCACGGGTCGATTCCTTTCGGTTGCGAGTCCGTCAACTTCAAGGCTCAATTATATCAAAAACGGGATCCGTTGGCACGGACCCCGTTCTGTTCTTTCGTATAGGTCGCTCAATCCGCCTTGGAACCAGCCCTCAGACGGGCATCAGCGCCCAATAGTCGAGATCCAGCAGCACGTCCGACCGGTACTTCCCCGCCTCATCGCGCAACTCGAACGGCGCACCGCCCTTGGTCGCCACCAGACGCAGACGCAGCGCGCCGACACCGGGAACCCCGGTCTCTGCCTTGTCCAGCACCTCGCTCCACGCCTTGATCGTGTCGCCCGCAAAACAGGGATTGGCATGCGCCCCGCCGTTCAGCCCCACGATCATCTGCGCATTGGCCAGCCCGTTGAAACTCAGCGCGCGCGCCATCGAGATCACGTGCCCGCCATAGATCAACCGCCCCTCGGGGCGGAAGGTCAGGTCGAAATGCACCTTGGCCGTGTTCTGCCACAGACGGGTGGCCAGCATATGCTCGGCCTCTTCCACCGTGACACCATCCACATGGTCGATGGTCTCGCCCACCGCATAGTCGCCCCAGCGATGCGGCTCGCCCGCCAGCGCGAAATCATAGGTCGAAAAATCCAGCCCCTCGGGCACCACCAGATCGGCGGGCGCCAGCGCCTTTTTCAGTTCGGGCACCACGGTTTCCGGCGCGGGCGCCTCCAGGTCGCGTTTGCGCACCATCACCCAGCGGACGTATTCCATGACGGTCTCGTCACGCTGGTTCAGTCCGCGCGTGCGGACATAGACCACCCCGGTCTTGCCGTTGGAGTTCTGCTTGAGCCCGATCACCTGGGAGACCGAGCGCAGCGTATCCCCCGCATAGACCGGTTTCAGCCAGCGGCCCTCGGCATAACCCAGGTTGGCCACCGCGTTCAGCGAAACGTCCGGCACCGTCTTGCCGAACACCACATGAAAGGCCGCCAGATCGTCGATCGGGCTGCCCGGCAACCCGCATGCCTGCGCAAACGCATCCGAGGAGTAGAGTGCATGGCGTGCCGGATAAAGCGCATGGTACAACGCGCGCTCGCCATTGGTCACAGTGCGCGGCACCGCGTGGTGCAGAACCTGACCTACGGCATAGTCTTCAAAGAAACGGCCCGGATTGGTCTTTGCCATCATTGCTGTCCCAGTTTCATGTCAGCGGAGTAGTCGGCCGGGACATCCTTGGTCACTGCCTGCGCACAGCGCATGATGCCATTGGCCGCGTCATAGGCATAAGCAGGAGAGCCATAAAGCTCCCACCCCTTGGCCAGCGCGTCCGACACCTTGTGGCAGAACGCCGACGTGTCCTCCTCGGTCAGGAGGCGATAAAGTTTCGACATTTGAGGTTCCTTACATCGGGAAGGGCGACGGGCCGACCAGCCCGTGGATATATCCGATCACGCCCAACAGAACGACAGACGCGACAAAGAACATGCCATCCTTTGCCAGGGTTCCCTGCGGACCCGGGGTCCACTCCGGCTCGGCCGCATTGATCACGGCCACTTCGACGATGCCCCAGACGAACAGGCCACCGAACAGGATGATCGAGGCCAGATCGCCATTGACCAGCAGGTGCGCCGCCGCCCAGGCCCGGAACCCGGCCAGTTGCGGATGCCGCATCTTGTGCAGCAGCTTGCCCTTGGTACCGGCCGGGCTCATCATCCAGATCGCCACCAGCATCAGCAGGTTGTTGGCATGGGTCAAGTAAGAGGGCGGTGCCCAGACATGCACATAGGGCGTCATCCTGAACCCGATCACCATCAGCACGACCGAGGCCAGCAGCACCAGCGCCACGACCCCCTTGCCACGATCGCCCATCGCGGCGCGCTGCGCAGGCCGGACCCGCTTGAGCAGATGTGCACCCCACCAGAGTGCCACACCAAGGATCAGAAGAACGAAGCCCATAACGGTTATCCTGCTTGCAAAGACAATATCGCCTCTGCTTTTGCCAGAATTTCACGGGCAGTTGCAACGTGCAGGTTTTCCACGATCTTCCCATCCACCACGGCCACGCCCTGCCCGCTGGCCTCGACCTCGGCAAAGGCGGCAATCTGGCGGCGGGCCAGGTCGATCTCGGCCTCGGACGGGGCAAAGGCCGCGTTGGCGATATCCACCTGCGCCGGATGGATCAGCGTCTTGCCGTCAAACCCCAAGTCGCGGCCCTGCGCGCATTCGGCGGCCAGCCCCTCGTCATCCTTGAACGCGTTATAGACGCCGTCGATGGCGATCAGCCCCTCGGCCTTGGCCGCCAGCAGGCACAGGCCCAGCGAGGTCATCATCGGCAGCCGGTCGGCCCTGAACCGGGTCTGCAACTCCTTGGCCAGATCGTTGGTGCCCATCACAAACCCGGTCAGCAGCGGATGCGCAGCGATCTGGGCCGCGTTCAGCATCCCGCGCGGGGTTTCCATCATCGCCCAGATCGGCAGGTCGCCAGTGATCGCCGCCAGCGCGTCCACATCCGCCGCTTCGCCCACCTTGGGCAGCAGCACCACATCGGCATCCATCTCGCGCACCGCCTCGGCATCAGCCCGGCCCCAGGGCGTGTCCAGCCCGTTGATCCGCACGATCCGCACCTTCTGGCCGTATCCGCCTTGCGCCAGCGCCGCCTTCAGCGTCTCGCGCGCGTTGTCCTTTTCGTCTGCGGCAACCGCGTCCTCAAGGTCAAAGATGATCGCGTCCACCGGCAGGCTGCGTGCCTTGTCCAGCGCCCGCTCCTTGGAGCCGGGAATGTAAAGGACGGAACGATAAGGGCGCTGGCGCGGGTCCATGAGTCTCTCCCAAAGCAATATTGTTGCGCGGAGAGGGGCATTTTTTACCGGAATGTTCAAGGCAAAAATCGCCGCATTGCAGCATATGCCCTGCGTTGCGGGTCCCGCACGCAGGGTTAACCGGTTTGCAGCAGGTTATCGGCAGGCTTTTTCCCACTGGATCGGGGAGCCGGGCACAGCAGGCCGTGCCGGGCGACCCTGGGGAAAGGGGAAGACCCATGAAGAATACCATGTTCAAGATGACGATGGGCCTGGGCCTGATGGCCCTTGCGGCCCAGCAGGTGAACGCTCAGACCCAAGGGCAGAACTGCGCCCCGCGCGCCGTGGTCCTGAAACACCTGACGGAGAAATACGGCGAGGCGCGCCGCGGTATCGGCCTGGTGCAACAAGGCTCGGTGATGGAGGTGTTTGCCTCTGACGAGACCCGCACCTGGACCATCATCGTGACATTGCCCAACGGCATGACCTGCATGGTCGCTTCGGGCGAGGCCTATGAAACACTGACCGAGGCGCTGCCCGCCTCCGGCAACGACGCCTGAACCGGCGGGGGCCCGCCGCCCCCGCCCCACCGCTCAGGTCAGCGCGTCCCAGATCAGCTTGACCCCGGTGACCGTCAGCATCACATGCGCCAGCGCAAAGAACAGCCGCTCGGACACCATATGATGCGCCCGTACGCCCAGCCAGGCGCCCAACAGCGCAAAAGGCGTCAGCAGGACATCGGCCCAGGCGGTCTCCAGCGTGAACATTCCCAGCCAGGCATAGGGTATGAACTTGGCGATGTTGATCGCCCAGAAGGTGACAACCGTGGTGGCCTGGAACTCGGTCTTGCCCAGCTTCTGCGACAACAGGTAGACCGCCGCAGGCGGCCCGCCCGCATGGCTCACGAAACTGGTGAATCCCGCCACCGCCCCGGCCAGCAGCCCGGCGGACGGCGGCAGGCGGTTGGCGAACTCCCGCACCCAGCCGCGCCCCCGCGCCACCTGCCAGACCACAAACGCCACCGAGATCCCGCCGATGAGCAGCCGCAGCAGATCGGCGTCCGTGGCATGATACAGCCACGCGCCCAGCGCCACACCCGGCATGCCCCCCAGGATCAGCAAACGGGCATCGGGCCAGCTCCACCGCCGCCAATAAGGGCCAAGCGTGGCCAGGTCGACCACCATCAACAACGGCAACATCAGCGCCAGCGCCTGCCCCGGATCGAGATAGATCGCCAGAATCGAGGCCGAGGCAAATGCGACGCCAGAGCCGAAGCCGCCCTTTGATATTCCGGCGAAAATCACCGCCGGGATGGTCACCGCGAAAAAGCCGATATCCAGTTCCGGCACGCTCTTTGCCCCATAAATCCCTGTGCAGAAACAGCTTTAGCGCAACCAACCCCGACCGGACAGGGTAAATGCGCCGTGATGCCGCGTCGCAGAACCCTTGCGCGATGCCGCATTACGCACTAGCACAACGTCGATTTTCAACCGGACCGGAGATACTCCAAATGGCCAGACCCAAGATCGCGCTCATCGGCGCAGGTCAGATCGGCGGCACGCTCGCCCACCTCGTCGCGCTGAAGGAACTGGGTGACGTCGTCCTCTTCGACATCGCCGAAGGCACGCCCGAGGGCAAGGCGCTCGACATCGCGGAATCCGGCCCCTCCGAAGGGTTCGACGCCAAGCTCAAGGGCACCCAGTCCTATGCCGATATCGCGGGCGCCGATGTCTGCATCGTCACCGCCGGTGTGCCGCGCAAGCCGGGTATGAGCCGCGACGACCTCCTGGGCATCAACCTCAAGGTCATGAAATCGGTCGGCGAAGGCATCCGCGACAACGCGCCTGACGCCTTTGTCATCTGCATCACCAACCCGCTCGACGCGATGGTCTGGGCGCTGCAACAGTTCTCGGGCCTGCCCGCGAACAAGGTCTGCGGCATGGCAGGCGTGCTCGACTCGGCCCGCTTCCGCCACTTCCTGGCCGAAGAATTCAACGTGTCGATGAAAGACGTCACCGCCTTTGTGCTGGGCGGCCATGGCGACACCATGGTGCCGTCGGTCCGCTACTCGACCGTAGCCGGTATCCCGCTGCCCGACCTGGTCAAGATGGGCTGGACCAGCCAACAGAAACTTGACGCCATCGTGCAGCGCACCCGTGACGGCGGCGCCGAGATCGTTGGCCTGCTGAAAACCGGTTCGGCCTATTACGCCCCGGCGACCAGCGCCATCGAAATGGCCGAGGCCTATCTGAAGGATCAGAAGCGCGTTCTGCCCTGTGCCGCCTATTGCGACGGCGAACTGGGCGTCAAGGGCATGTATGTGGGCGTGCCCACCGTGATCGGCGCCGGCGGCATCGAGCGTATCATCGACGTGTCGCTGACCAAGGAAGAGCAGGACATGTTCGAAAATTCGGTCAACGCGGTCAAAGGCCTGGTCGAGGCCTGCAAGGGCATCGACAACTCGCTGGCCTGAGGCAGTTCGGAAAACACCGGCACAATCCGGTTTTTCCAATGACAGATTTGCGATGGGGCCCGGAAATCCGGGCCCTTTTCCTTTGGCAGCCCGGCCTACGACCTGACGAGCGCCAGGGCGATCACCCGCTGCATCTCGGCCAGGTAATCCGCCGCGCTCCAGCCGTTTTCCAGAACGCAATGCGCCCAGCCATCCATATTGAGCAGCGTGAAATACAAGTCCGCCGCCCGCTCCTCGGAAAGGTGAACCAGCAGATCGCCATCGGCGCGCAGGGCCGCAACCGCCGCGGCACAGCCCTCCTTCATGGCGCGAATGCGGTCGCCCCATGCGGCCCTTGCCTCCTCGTCGGCCGGTCCCAACCGCTCCAGCGCCTGTTTGAGCGGATAGATCGCCGGGAAGAACTCCAGCATGGCCGTGGTATAAGCCGCCAGACGGCTGCGCCCGTCCGGCGCCGCGCGGCTGGGGGCAAGCCGGGCATCGACCTCCAGCGTATCGCCAAAATGCAAGATCGCCGCGATCAGCATGTCGGTTCGGTTGGTAAAGTGGTCATAGACCGTCTGCCGCGTGACACCGGCGGCCCGTGCCACGTCGATCATCCGCATCGGGGACCCTTCGGGGGCCATCAGCAGCGACAGAACCGTTTCCAGCAGCAACAGGCGGGTTTGTTCCCGTTTACTTGACATAGTGTAAGATTTTGCTTGACTCGATGTAAGAATCTACCCCATTCAATCACTCATCTTACATTGTGTAAAGTGAGTCCTGCCATGTCCAATCTCGTCAAGATCTTCCTGCTTGTCTCCGCTGCCGTCCTGATCCTGATCGGCGCCCTGCTCGGCTTTGCGCCCGAGGTTCTGTATTCCAGTTCCGGGCAAAACCTTACCGATGTCGTGTTGATCCGCTCGGACCTGCGCGCGGGCGGGATGTTGCTGCTTTTGTCGGGCCTCGTCGTGCTGGCGGCCGCGCTGCGCGGCCGCCACACCACATCCGCGCTGCAACTCTCGGCGCTGATCTACCTGGGCTACGGGCTGGGCCGTCTGTTCGGTATCGGCTTTGACGGCGCACCGGATGCGATGCTGATCGCGGTCACGGGCGTGGAATGGGCGCTGGGCCTGGGCGCGCTTGCCCTGCTGCGTTGGGGTCAAACCGAACCCGTAGCCCGGGTACTGGCACCCAACTAACACCCTTCCCACTCGCACCCCGCCTATCCCAGCCTTTTCAGGCCGGGACAGAGCCTTGATCTTCGAAATGCATCCGGTAGAGCCGCCGCCACCGCGTACGATGACGGTCGAGGTCGGGCACATCAAAGTCCAGCCCATCGTCAAAGGCCCGAACCGACAGGTCACCCGCCCGGCCTATGGCGCGCAGCGCCGCGCCCGGGTCAATCTGCGGCCGACGCACCAGACCCAGCGCCTCCATGCGTGCCAGATCCGCAGGCGGCAGCGCCTTGAGTTTCTGGTGGAGTTGCAGCAGCGCGAACATATCGCCGCGATTCTCGTCCACATACCCGATCTGAGCCTGACGGGACGGCACCAGCCCGCCATGCGCGGCCGCACCACCGCCACGATCCGACCAGCCCCGCAACAGCTTCATGATCCAGTGGAACCCGGTCAGCCCGTCGAAATGCAGCACCCGCGCCATTGTCGCAGGCCAGAGCAACAATGCGTCGCGTCCGCTCCGGGCACGGGGTGAATGGATGCCCATCAGGCAGTCGCGGCCAGTGCGCACCACCGATTTCCCCTGGGAATGCGCGACGATCCCCCGATGCAGCATCGGTTGCATCTCAGGATCCAGAACCTCGGCCTGCATTGGCCACCCCCGCACCAGCGGCGCCCGCATGTAACCGTCGAACAGTTGCGCCTGCGGGCGGGTCGCGTCAAAAACGCGCTCGAGGTTCGGCAGATGCAGATAGTCGACCGTGTCCGGCAAGGCGCCCAGAATGCGGGCCAGCGGCACGTCCGCCTCAATGAACTCATCCGCATCCAGGTGCACGATCCAGTCCGCCTCGGCGCGGGCATAGGCCCGTCCGGCGTTGCGCAACTGCCGTTTCTCATTGGCTGGCGGGCGCGGTCCGCCCAGCGTTTCCTGCCAATATGCCGCGTCGCAGACAGTGACCCGGCAGCCCGGAATCCGCGCCAGTGCCGCCTCTTGCCCAGGGTCCGGCGCATCGAGATAAAGCTCGACATAGGCCGCCCCCTGCGCCAGATGATGGGTCACGAAACTCAGCGTCAGAACCAGGCTCTCGCGACAGGTGGCCACCACCGCCCAGGTCACACGCTCGGTTCCGGCGTCGCGAAAATACATGCCTGCCCCTCTGCCCGCGCATCTGCCGCGCTTGCCCCACAGGCTAGCTCCAGCCCCGGGGCAGATCAACCGCCTCTGCGTCCGGATAGCGCCGCCACCCGTTAGCCCCAAACCCTCTAACGGCTATAGAAACCAAGTTTTCTGCAACCGCGAATCAAAGGCACTCAAGGGCGCTCAGATATGTGATCACACATTTTCAACGTGTGATCACAAATGTCGAAAATCTTCCTCAAAAACCCGGGGGGCGTCAAAAAACCCTTTAAGGATCGGCATTAGACAACCCTATATGCTGGGTAATCGCAGTCAGACGGGACAGATTCTATGAATATCCATGAATATCAGGCCAAGGCACTTCTGCGCAGCTACGGCGCTCCGGTGTCCGACGGCCGCGTGGTTCTCCGGGCCGAGGATGCCAAGACCGCGGCCGGTGAACTGGACGGGCCGCTCTGGGTGGTCAAGGCCCAGATCCACGCAGGTGGTCGCGGCAAGGGCAAGTTCAAAGAGGCCGACGCCGGTGAAAAAGGCGGCGTCCGTCTGACCAAGTCGGTCGAAGAGGCCGCCGAGGAAGCCAAGAAGATGCTGGGCCGCACGCTCGTCACCCACCAGACCGGCCCCGCCGGCAAGCAGGTGAACCGCATCTATATCGAGGCTGGCTCGGGCATCGAGACCGAACTGTACCTGGCGCTGCTGGTCGACCGTCAGACCAGCCGCATCTCCTTTGTCTGCTCGACCGAGGGCGGCATGGATATCGAGGAAGTGGCCGCCAGTACCCCGGAAAAGATCCTGTCCTTCGCCGTCGACCCGGTGACCGGATACATGCCCTATCACGGCCGCCGCATTGCGTTTGCCCTGGGCCTGCAAGGCGCTCAGGTGAAACAGTGCGTGGCGCTGATGGGCCTGCTCTATCGTGCCTTCGTCGAGAAGGACATGGAGATGCTGGAAATCAACCCGCTGATCGTCACCGACAAGGGCGACCTCAAGGTGCTCGATGCCAAGCTGGGCTTTGACGGCAACGCGATCTACCGCCACTCGGACATTGCCGAACTGCGCGACACGACCGAGGAAGACCCCAAGGAACTCGAAGCCTCCAAATACGATCTCAACTACATCGCACTCGATGGCGAGATCGGCTGCATGGTCAACGGCGCCGGTCTGGCGATGGCCACCATGGACATCATCAAGCTCTACGGCGCCGAGCCCGCCAACTTCCTCGACGTCGGCGGCGGCGCCACCAAGGAGAAGGTCACCGAGGCGTTCAAGATCATCACCTCCGACCCGAACGTCAAAGGCATCCTCGTGAACATCTTCGGCGGCATCATGCGCTGTGACGTGATCGCCGAGGGCGTGGTCGCCGCGGTCAAGGAAGTGGGCCTTCAGGTTCCGCTGGTCGTCCGTCTCGAAGGCACCAATGTCGAAAAGGGCAAGGAGATCATCAACACCTCCGGCCTGAACGTCATCGCCGCCGACAACCTGTCGGACGGTGCCGAGAAGATCGTGAAAGCGGTCAAGGGCTGAACGTAGGGTGGGCGGCCCGCCCACCATCCCCCAATGAATGGTGGGCAAGTCTGCCCACCCTACGACAGATTTCAAAGGAGAACGCCAAGATGGCAGTCCTCATCGACGAAAATACCAAGGTCATCTGCCAGGGCTTCACCGGCTCGCAGGGTACCTTTCACTCGGAACAGGCCATCGCCTATGGCACCAAGATGGTTGGCGGGGTCACCCCCGGCAAAGGCGGCAGCACCCACCTGAACCTGCCCGTCTTCAACTCGGTGCACGAGGCCAAGGCCGTGACCGAGGCCAACGCCTCCGTCATCTACGTCCCGCCGCCCTTTGCCGCCGACTCGATCCTCGAGGCGATCGACGCCAAGATGGAGCTGATCGTCTGCATCACCGAGGGCATTCCGGTGCTCGACATGATGAAGGTCAAGCGCGCCCTCGAAGGCTCGTCCTCGCGCCTCATCGGCCCCAACTGCCCCGGCGTGATCACCCCCGGCGCCTGCAAGATCGGCATCATGCCCGGCCATATCCACAAGCGCGGCAGCGTCGGCGTGGTGTCCCGCTCGGGCACCCTGACCTATGAGGCGGTGAAACAGACCTCGGATATCGGTCTGGGCCAGTCCACCGCCGTGGGCATCGGCGGCGACCCGATCAAGGGGACCGAGCATATCGACGTGCTGGAATGGTTCCTGGCCGACGATGAAACCGAAAGCATCATCATGATCGGCGAAATCGGCGGCAGCGCCGAGGAAGAGGCCGCCCAGTTCCTCAAGGACGAGGCCAAGAAGGGCCGCAAGAAGCCGGTCGCCGGTTTCATCGCGGGCCGCACCGCCCCTCCGGGCCGCCGCATGGGCCACGCAGGTGCCATCGTCGCCGGCGGTAAAGGCGGCGCCGAGGACAAGATCGAAGCCATGCGCTCGGCCGGGATTGTCGTCGCCGACAGCCCGGCAACCCTGGGCGAGGCCGTGCTGGCCGCCATCGGCAAGTAACCCGCCAGCCCCGCGTCCACGCGGGGCGGCATTGAAATCGGGAGGACACATGACGTTCGGTCAATCCATAGGAACGTGTTTCTCGAAATACTTCACCTTCTCCGGGCGGGCCTCTCGCCCGGAGTACTGGTATTTTTTCCTGTTCATGGTGCTGGGCAACGTGGTGGCAACCCTGCTCGACGCGGCGCTGTTCGATTCCGTGACCACCACGGTCGAAACCTCGGACACCGGCGCCAGCGCCAGTATCGAGAATACCGGCCCCATCAGCGCGCTGTTCTCGCTCGCCCTGTTCCTGCCGCATCTGGCCGTGGCCTTTCGCCGGATGCACGACACCGGCCGCAGCGGGCTTTTTGCGCTGTTTCCCATTTTGCTGATGATCGGCGCCGGATTGATCCTGGTCTTCGGCATCGGCATTGCCTCCAGCTTCGCCGCTGGCGGCTCGCTCGACCTCCTCTTCACCCGCGCCACGCTGCTTTTGTTGATCCCGACGCTCGCCGTCCTTATCGTCTCGCCGCTCTTGGTGCTGTGGTGGCTGACCCGGCCCAGCCAGCCGGGCACCAATCAATACGGTCCCAACCCTTATGAGGTACAAAAATGACCGAACAATCGCCCAACTCCCAGTTTCATGCCTCGTCTTTCATGCAGGGGCATAATGCGGAATACCTCGAACAGCTCTATGCCCGATACGCCAACGACCCCGCGTCGGTCGATGCCGCCTGGGCCGAATTTTTCCGCGCCATGGGCGACGCGGACACCGATGTAAAGAAAGAGGCCGACGGCCCCAGCTGGGCGCGCGCCGACTGGCCGCCGATGCCCGCCGACGACCTGACCGGTGCGCTGACAGGCCAATGGGCCGAGGTTGATGGCAAGGCTGCCGGCAAGAAGATCAAGGAAAAGGCCGCCACCGCGGGCGTCGAGATCAGCGAAGAGCAGGTCAAGCGCGCCGTGCTGGATTCGATCCGCGCCCTGATGATCATCCGCGCCTATCGCATCCGGGGCCATCTCGTGGCCGACCTCGACCCGCTGGGCATGCGCGCGGGCACCCCGCACCCCGAGCTTGACCCGCGCACCTACGGGTTCTCGGATGCCGATCTGGACCGGCCGATCTTCATCGACAACGTGCTGGGCCTGACCCATGCCTCGATGCGGCAGATCATCGACATCGTCAAACGCACCTATTGCGGCACCTTCGCGCTGCAATACATGCATATCTCGGACCCCGAAGAGGCCGCCTGGCTGAAGGAACGGATCGAAGGCTACGGCAAGGAGATCTCCTTCACCCGCGAAGGGCGCAAGGCCATCCTGAACAAGATGGTCGAGGCCGAGGGTTTCGAGAAGTTCCTGCATGTCAAATACATGGGCACCAAGCGCTTTGGCCTCGACGGCGGCGAGGCGCTGATCCCCGCGATGGAACAGATCATCAAGCGCGGCGGCGCGCTGGGGGTCCGCGAGATCGTCATCGGCATGCCGCACCGCGGCCGCCTGAACATCCTGGCCAACGTGATGGGCAAGCCCTATCGCGCGATCTTCAACGAATTCCAGGGCGGCAGCTTCAAGCCCGAGGATGTCGACGGCTCGGGCGACGTGAAATACCACCTCGGCGCCTCCTCGGACCGCGCGTTCGACGGCAACACGGTTCACCTCAGCCTCACCGCCAACCCCTCGCATCTCGAGGCGGTCAATCCCGTGGTTTTGGGCAAGGCCCGCGCCAAGCAGGACCAGTTCGGCGACAAGGACCGCACCTCGGTCATGCCGGTGCTGCTGCATGGCGACGCCGCCTTTGCCGGTCAAGGCGTGGTGGCGGAATGCTTCCAGCTTTCCGGCATCCGCGGCCATCGCACCGGCGGCACCATGCATATCGTGGTGAACAACCAGATCGGCTTTACCACCGCGCCGCATTTCAGCCGTTCCAGCCCCTATCCCACCGATATCGCCCTGATGGTCGAGGCACCGATCTTCCACGTCAACGGCGACGACCCCGAGGCGGTGGTTCATGCCGCCAAGGTTGCCACCGAGTTCCGGCAAAAGTTCCGCAAGGATGTGGTGATCGACATCTTCTGCTATCGCCGGTTCGGCCATAACGAGGGCGACGAGCCCATGTTCACCAACCCGATCATGTACAAGCGGATCAAGACCCACAAGACCACGCTCAGCCTCTACACCGAGCGTCTGGTCCGCGACGGGCTGATCCCCGAGGGCGAGATCGAGGACATGAAGGCTGCCTTCCAGGCGCATCTGAACGAAGAGTTCGAAGCCGGCAAGGATTACAAGCCCAACAAAGCCGACTGGCTAGATGGGCGCTGGTCGCATCTGGACAAGAACAAAGAGGAATACGTGCGCGGCGAAACCTCGATCTCGCCGGAAACCCTGGCCGAGGTCGGCAACGCCCTGACCCGCGCGCCCGACGGCTTCGCCATGCACAAGACGGTCGAACGCCTGCTCGACACCAAGAAGGCAATGTTCGACACCGGCAAGGGCTTTGACTGGGCCACGGGCGAGGCGCTGGCCTATGGCTCGCTCCTGACCGAGGGTTATCCGGTCCGCCTGGCGGGCCAGGACGCCACGCGCGGCACCTTCAGCCAGCGCCATTCCGGCTTGATCAACCAGGAAACCGAAGAGCGCTACTACCCGCTCAACAACATCCGCAACGGTCAGGCGCAATACGAGGTCATCGACTCGATGCTCAGCGAATACGCGGTGCTGGGTTTCGAATATGGCTACAGCCTCGCCGAACCCAACGCGCTGACGCTGTGGGAGGCACAGTTCGGCGACTTCGCCAACGGCGCCCAGATCATGTTCGACCAGTTCATCAGCTCGGGCGAAAGCAAATGGCTGCGCATGTCCGGCCTCGTGGTGCTGCTGCCCCACGGGTTCGAGGGCCAGGGCCCCGAGCACAGTTCCGCCCGCCTGGAACGCTTCCTGCAAATGTGCGGCCAGGACAACTGGATCGTGGCCAACTGCACCACCCCGGCCAACTACTTCCACATCCTGCGCCGGCAGATCCACCGCACCTTCCGCAAACCGCTGATCATGTTCACGCCCAAGTCACTCCTGCGGCACAAGCTGGCGATCAGCACGGCCGAGGATTTCACCACCGGCTCCAGCTTCCACCGGGTGCTGTGGGATGACGCGGAAAAGGGCAACTCGGACACCAAGCTGGTCGCCGATGACAAGATCAAGCGCGTCGTCATGTGCTCGGGCAAGGTCTATTACGACCTGCTCGAAGAGCGCGACGCGCGCGGCATCGACGATGTCTACCTGCTCCGGATCGAGCAGTACTATCCGTTCCCCGCCCACTCGCTGATCGCCGAGCTGGAGCGGTTCAAGGGGGCCGAGATGGTCTGGTGCCAGGAAGAGCCCAAGAACCAGGGCGCCTGGTCCTTCATCGAGCCCAATATCGAATGGGTGCTGACCCGTATCGGCGCCAAGCACTCCCGCCCGACCTATGTGGGCCGTGCCACCTCGGCCTCGCCTGCCACCGGTCTGGCCAGCCAACACAAAGCCCAACAAGAGGCGCTCGTGAACGAAGCGCTGAGCATCGAAGGAAAATAACCGATGACGATCGAAGTTCGTGTCCCCACGCTTGGCGAATCCGTGACCGAGGCCACCGTGGCCACCTGGTTCAAGAAACCCGGTGATGCCGTGGCCGTGGACGAGATGCTCTGCGAGCTGGAAACCGACAAGGTGACCGTCGAGGTCCCGGCCCCCGCCGCTGGCGTGATGGGCGAGATCGTGGCCAAGGAAGGCGAGACCGTCGGCGTCAACGCCCTGCTGGCCACAATCACCGCGGGCGAAGGCGCCGCCGCTGCGACCCCTGCCGCCGCCCCCGCCGCCTCCGGCGGGTCGGTCGACGTGATGGTGCCCACTTTGGGTGAATCAGTGACCGAGGCCACTGTCTCGACCTGGTTCAAGAAGGTGGGCGATACCGTCGCGCAGGACGAGATGCTGTGCGAGCTGGAAACCGACAAGGTCTCGGTCGAGGTCCCCGCACCCGCTGCCGGTGTTCTGGCCGAAATCGTGGCACCCGAAGGTGCCACCGTGAATGCCGCCGCGAAACTGGCGGTGATCTCGGGCAGCGCCTCGGGCGCCTCTCCCGCGCCTGCGGCGCCTGCGGCCGCCGTCACCCCGTCGCTGGCCGCCTCCAAGGACGTGGCCAATGCACCCTCGGCTGAAAAGGCGATGGCCGAGGCCGGGATCAGCCCGGCCCAGGTCACCGGCACCGGCCGCGACGGCCGCATCATGAAAGAGGACGTCGCCGCCGCCGTGGCCGCCGCCGCAGCAGCACCCGCTGCCACCGCGCCTGCCGCACCGGCACCTGCTGCCGCAGCCCCCCGCGCCCCCACCCTGGCCGAGGATGCCGCCCGCGAGGAACGCGTCCGCATGACCCGCCTGCGCCAGACCATCGCCCGGCGCCTGAAGGACGCCCAGAACACCGCCGCGATCCTGACCACCTATAACGAGGTGGACATGACCGAGGTGATGGCGCTGCGCAACACCTACAAGGACGCGTTCGAGAAGAAGCACGGCGTGCGCATGGGCTTCATGTCCTTCTTCACCAAGGCCTGCTGCCACGCGCTGAAAGAGGTACCCGAGGTCAACGCCGAGATCGACGGCCAGGACATCGTCTACAAGAACTATGTCCACATGGGCGTCGCCGCCGGCACGCCGCAGGGGCTGGTGGTGCCGGTCATCCGCGACGCAGACCAGATGTCCTTTGCCGAGATCGAAAAAGCCATCGCCGAAAAGGGCAAGCGCGCCCGCGAAGGCAAGCTCTCCATGGCCGAGATGCAGGGCGGCACCTTCACCATCTCGAACGGCGGCGTCTACGGCTCGCTGATGTCCTCGCCGATCCTGAACCCCCCGCAGTCGGGCATCCTCGGCATGCACAAGATCCAGGACCGCCCGATGGTCATCAACGGCGAGATCAAGATCCGCCCGATGATGTACCTGGCGCTCAGCTACGATCACCGCATCGTCGACGGCAAGGGCGCCGTGACCTTCCTGGTGCGCGTGAAAGAGGCGCTGGAGGATCCCCGCCGCTTGCTGATGGATCTGTGATCCGGGTAGCGGAGTGGAGTGACGGACCAGTGGAACTAGAACAAGTCCTTTTCGCATTTGCACTCGTTTGCGTGGGTCTTGCGTTTAGTCCACTGGGATGGCTTGCCGCTTTGGGGGCATTTGTGCTGGTGGCAGCAGCCTTCGAGATGGTTGCTGTAGCTTGGCCCTATCTGCTGCTTGGATTGGTTTCTCTTTTCGTCCTTTTGTGGTTTGCGATTTGGCACTCTTCCAAACAGCGCGCCAGCGAAGCCGAGGTAGACGAAAGAGAGCGATTGAGGTCGAGTTTGGAAAAGGCATTTCAAGAACGAAAGCCGAAGTGAACCAAGGCAGCCGCGTTGAAACTGCGTATACCTCGCGAAGGCTCCGGCAGCCAAAAAGGACAAGAAAGCCAAGGAAACAGAGTAGGGAAATGGACCACAAGACGAACTCCTATGTACATGAAGAGAACTCTGGTTGCTTCTCTATGTGCGCTACGCGTTTGGTAAAGTAGCTATGGCAACCCATGCCCTCTGGCAGGCCGACGTGGCCGATTTCGACTCCTGGCTCAAGGTATTCCGCGAGGATCGCGCAATGCGCAAGGCCGCGGGCATCCGCGACCTGCACGTCTGGCGCGACCCCGAACGCGCCGACCATGCCGTGGCCCTGTTCGAGATCACCAACCTCGCCTCGGCCAAGGCCTTCTTCGACAGCGAGGAACTGGCCATGCATCACGAACGCGGCGGCATCGCCCATATCACGGTGAAACTGCTGACACCGGTCTGATCCGGCGACGGCACGACATTTCAGGCACCGGGCCGCAACAGCCCGCCCGGCGCACACGAAGGAGAGATAAAATGGCTAGTTATGACGTTATCGTAATCGGCGCCGGCCCCGGCGGCTATGTCTGCGCCATCCGCTGCGCCCAGCTGGGCCTGAAAACCGCCGTGGTCGAAGGCCGCGAAACCCTGGGCGGCACCTGCCTGAACGTGGGTTGTATCCCCTCCAAGGCGCTGCTGCATGCCTCTCACAGCCTGCACGAGGCGCAGCACAACTTTGCCAAGATGGGCCTCAAGGGCAAGGCGCCCTCGGTCGACTGGAAACAGATGCTCGCCTACAAGGACGAGGTGATCGAGGGCAACACCAAGGGCATCGAATTCCTGTTCAAGAAGAACAAGATCGACTGGATCAAGGGCTGGGCCACCATCCCCGCCGCGGGCAAGGTGCAAGTGGGCGACGACACCCACGAGGCCAGGAACATCATCATCGCCTCCGGGTCCGAGCCCGCCTCGCTGCCGGGTGTCGAGGTGGATGAGAAAACCGTCGTGACCTCCACCGGCGCGCTGGAACTGGGCAAGATCCCGAAATCCATGGTGGTGATCGGCGCCGGTGTCATCGGACTGGAACTGGGCTCTGTCTATGCCCGCCTGGGTGCCGAGGTGACCGTGGTCGAATTCCTCGACGTGATCACCCCCGGCATGGACGGCGAAGTGCAAAAGACCTTCCAGCGCATCCTGAAAAAGCAGGGCCTGAACTTTGTCATGGGCGCCGCGGTGCAAAAGACCGAATTGGCCAGGGGCAAGGCCAAGGTCACCTACAAGCTGATGAAGAAGGACACCGAGCACGAGATCGAAGCCGATACCGTGCTGGTTGCCACCGGGCGCAAACCCTATACCACCGGTCTGGGCCTCGACAAGCTGGGCATAGAGATGACCCAGCGCGGCCAGATCAAGGTCGGTAAGGACTGGGAGACCAACGTGCCCGGCATCTACGCCATCGGCGACGTGATCGAAGGCCCGATGCTCGCCCACAAGGCCGAGGACGAGGGCATGGCCGCCGCCGAACAGGTCGCGGGCAAGCATGGCCATGTCAACTATGGCGTCATCCCCGGCGTGATCTACACAACGCCCGAGGTCGCCAATGTCGGCGCCACCGAGGAAAGCCTCAAGGCCGAGGGCCGCGCCTACAAGGTCGGCAAGTTCATGTTCATGGGCAATGGCCGCGCCAAGGCCAATTTCGCGGGCGAAGGCTTCGTCAAGATCCTCGCCGACAAGGACACCGACCGCATCCTCGGCGCCCATATCATCGGCCCGGCAGCGGGAGAGCTGATCCACGAGGTCTGCGTCGCGATGGAATTCGGCGCTTCGGCCGAGGATCTGGCGCTCACCTGCCACGCGCACCCGACCTATTCCGAGGCGGTGCGCGAGGCAGCGCTTGCCTGTGGCGACGGTCCGATCCATTCGTGATCCGCAAGAGTGGGGCGGCGCCCACCGCCGCCCCGCGCTCCTGCCCCGGAAATGGCCGCATAGAGCCGCACGCGCGGACGGGTTTTGAGTTTTCGACACTTTCAGGCATGATGCCCCGATCCGAACCGGATGATCGAACCGCTCAGGGGAAAGGGGTGTCATGGTCGATCAGGTCAAGCTCGCCGCCTTTTCAAGCTGGCTGATGGCCGGCGCACAACCGCCCAAGCCCATCGAGGCCGTTGTCGAGGAAAGCGCCGCCCGTCTGCGCGCGGCCGGTCTGCCGCTTGACGTGTTGATCGTCAACGGCCTGTTCATCCACCCCGATATCCGTGGCATCCAGATCCGCTGGACCGCACGGAACGGCGTGCGCCGGGTCACCTTCCGCCACGCCTATTTCGAAAGCAGCGATTTCGCCGCGACCCCGATCTCGCGCACCATCGCGACCGGGCGCTCCATGCGCTTCGAACTCGCGCGCCAGGACCCCGGGACCGATACCGCCTATGCCGCCGCGTTCCGGGCCTCGGGCTATACCGACATCCTGGTGTTGCCGCTCATCAACTTTGACGGCACGATCTCCGGCTGCATCGAGTTTGCCACCCGGACCGCCAAAGGGTTCAGCCAAGAAGACATTACCGCCCTGCGCCGGGTTCAGGCGCCGCTGGCCCGGATGAAGGAGTTCTTCACCGAACGGTTCGACAAGCAGATCACGCTCGCCACCTATGTCGGCGACGCCACCAGTCGCAAGGTGCTGAGCGGCCAGATCGTCCGCGGCGATGGCGAGACCATTTCCGCCGTCATTCTCTTTGCCGATATCAAGGGCTTCACCGCGCTGTCGAACCGCACCGCCTCGGCCGAGGTGCTGCAAGTGCTCAATCGCTTCTTCGATGTGATCGACACCGCCGTGACCCGCAACAATGGCGAGATCCTCAAGTTTCTCGGCGACGGGGTGCTGGTGATCTTTCCCACGCCCGACGACCTCACCGCGCAAGAGGCCGCCGCCCAAAGCGCGATGGCCGCCGTCACCGAGGCCCGGGAAACGCTTGCGGAACAAACCGGCCCGTCGCAGATCGCCTTTCGCGCGGCGCTTCACATGGGCGATGTGTTCTTCGGCAATGTCGGCAGCCGCAACCGGCTCGACTTCACCGCCATCGGCCCGGCGGTGAACCTCTGCGCCCGCATGCTGCACGAGGCCTCGTCGCGTGACGCCAGAACGCTGTGCTCGGCGCAGTTCCGGACCATCGCCATCGGCCTCACCGGCACCCCCTTCACCTGCGAGGTAGCCGGTTTCGACAAACCGGTCGAATTCCACGTCCTGGATTGACGGTTCCGCCGCCGCGCCGCATCGTCCGGCCCGAGGTGCCCGCCATGACTGATTTCGACCTGCCCGCCTACCTGAGCCGCATCCGTCTCGCCCCCGTTCCCGTCACCGCCGCCGGGCTGCACCAGCTCCAGCAGGCGCAGCTGCGCGGCATTCCCTTCGAGAACATCGACCCGTTTCTGGGCCGCACCCCCGACCTCGCGCCACGGGCGCTGGCGGCCAAGCTTTTGCACGCCGGGCGCGGCGGCTACTGTTTCGAGCAGAACGCACTCTTCGGCACGGCACTCCGGGCCTGCGGCTTCGAAACCCGCCGCCTGCTAGCCCGGGTCCGCAACGGCAGGCCCACCGCCGGGCCGCGCAGCCATGTGGCGCTGATGGTCACGCTCGACGGGCGCCGCTACCTCGCCGACGCGGGCTTCGGCGGCCCCGGCCCGCTTGTTCCGCTGCTGATCGACACCGACGCAGCGCAGAGCGCACCGAACGGCACCTACCGCTTCCGCACCGATCCCGTTACCGGCGAGCGCCTGCTGCAACGCGACACACCCGAAGGTCCCTTCATCCTCTACGGCTTTGACGAGGCCCATGTCAGCGACGCCGATATCGAGGCCGCCAATCACCTGTGCGCCACCTGGGAAAAAATGCCGTTTCGCAACAACCTGTTGCTCTCGGGCTTCGATGGCGCAACCCGCATCGGCGCCTTCAACCGGATGCGCACCCGCGACAGCGACGGCAGGCTCGACAGGCGCGAAATCACCGACCGCGCGGATCTCACCACCCTGCTGACCCGCGATCTCGGGCTGCACCTCGACCCGGCCACGCTCACGGCACTCTGGGACCGCCTCGGCGCCACCTGACCCAATGCAGCTTCTTTCTGGTCGAAAACACTCCGGGGGTGAATTGGCCGCAGGCCAAGAGGGGGCAGCGCCCCCTGCCTCCGGTCGCCACGCGATCCGACTCAGCCGGCCGCCCGTCCGGCCTCTTCCATCAGCGCATTGGACCGCTGCTCTACCGCCTCTTCCAGCCGCGCCATGAATTCGCCCCGCGCGATGCCCGGCGGGATCGGTTCCAGGAATTCCACCACTGCCAGTCCCGGCTTGCGCCGGATTCCCTTGCGGGGCCAGAACAGGCCCACATTCGTCGCCGCCGGCACGCAGGGATATTGCAACCCTTCGTACAGAACCGCGCTGCCCACCTTGTAAGGTTTGTAGACTCCCGGCGCCACCCGCGTCCCCTGCGGATAGATCACCAGCTGGCCAGGTTCGGAAAACTCCTTGGCGACATCCTTGACCATCTTGGCCACCGCCGCGCCGCGCTTGCCGCGATCGACCGGGATACAACCCAGCCGCTTGGCATAGACCCCGATGATCGGTGTCCACAACAGCTCGCGCTTCATGATGAACTTGGCATGCGGCACCGCGTCAAAGATCAGCAGGATGTCCAGGAACGACTGGTGCTTGGCCGCGATCACCACCTCGCCCGTGGGTACCGGTCCCCGTACCTCGCCCCGAATGCCCACCATCCAGCGCGCCAGCCAGATGGTCGACCGGGCATAAAGCTTGCAGGCCTTCAGCGCCCCGCGCTTGGATACCAGCGCATAAGGGGTGAACACCAGGCCCAGCACCGCCATCCACAGATAGATCAGGACAACAAAGACCAGCGAACGCAGCCATTGCACCATCAGCTCAGCTCCTTCAACGTGCGCCGCGCCGCGGCCCAGGTGGCGGCAAAGGCCACCCCCGCGCCCAGCACCGGAATGACCAGCGGCAAGAGCCAGCCCAGCCCCTGGAACCCGAGCCCGGTCAGAAACCCGCCCTCGTCCGAGGCTTCGGGCAACAGCATGACACCCGCCATGCCCAGCACCATACCCACCGCCGCGCCAATCAGCGCGCGAAGGGTGAACCGGCGCACAAAGGCGCCAGCGATGTAACGGTCGCGCGCGCCCACCAGCCGCAGGACCTCGACCACCTGCGCATTGGCCGCCAACGCCGCATTGGCCGCCAGCGTGATCATCGCCGCCGTGGCGCCACCGATCAGCAGGATGGACACCAGCGCCAGGCGGCGCAGCGAATTGGCCGCATCCACCAGCGGTTCCCGCCAGCGGGTATGGTCGTCCAGCACCGCGCCCGGCACCTCGGCCGCCAACCGCAGCCGCAGGCCCTGCACGTCATATCCCGGCTCAGCCCCCCGGATCTCGATCAGCTGCGGCACCGGCAGCGCGTCCAGCGGCAGATCCGCCCCGAACCAGGGCGCCAGCAGCGCCGCCTGCTCCTCGCGGCTCAGCGCCCGCACCTCGGCCACGCCCGGCGTCTGGCGCAGGATGGTCAGCGCCGTCTTGGTCTGCGCCGCGACCTGATCGCCCGGCGCGTTGATACGCAGCGTCGCCGCCCGCGCCAGTTCCGAGGCCCAGCGATCCGCCAACCGCCCCGAGGCCAGCGACAGCGCCAGCGCAAACACCGCCAGAAAGGCCATCGCACCCGACACGAACAGGGTCAGCTGCGCGGTGAACCCCGACGGTGGCACCACCCGGTCGGCCTGCTTGTCGACCATGATCAATGTGCGGATGGTTCCCTCGCTCACAGGTCCGCCCCCGCCAGTTGCAACCGCCGGTTCGAAATCCGCAACACCCGCGCCTGCACCTGGCTCTTGGCGGCGCGGATCAGGCTCAGGTCATGGGTCGCGATAAGGATGGTCTTGCCCATCCGGTTCAGCTCGATCAGCAGCTGCAACAGCCGCTGCGACATCTCCCAGTCGACATTGCCGGTGGGCTCGTCCGCCAGAACCACATCGGGAGACATGATCACCGCCCGCGCCAACGCCGCGCGCTGGCGCTCGCCGCCTGACAGTTCCGGTGGCAGGGCCTCAGCCCGTTTCGTCAGCCCGACCCAGGCCATCAGCTCGTTCAGATTGTCCTGCTGTCCGGCCAGCCCGCGGCCCGATACCGTCAGCGGTAGCGCAATATTCTCAGCCAGCGGCAGGTGGTCCAGAAACCGGCAATCCTGATGCACCACACCGATACGGCGCCGGAACAACGCCATCTGGTCGCGGTCCAGCTTGCGCAGATCCTGGCCAAAGCCCATCACCTGCCCGGCGGTGGCCTGCAACGCGCCGTAACACAGCTTCAGCAGCGTGGTCTTGCCCGATCCCGACGGTCCGGTCAGGAAATGGAATGATCCCGGCGACAGATCGACCGAAATATCGCCGAGAAGCTCGCCGCCACCATAGCTGTAGCCCACATTCTCCAACTCGATCAAAACACTGCCCCCTGCCGGTTCACCGCCTTTCTTGCCCGATGGGGAATGCAGTTTCAATGCCCGCCTGAGTCCAATAGGCGACACATCACCGGTTCCGCGCCAAATCGCTCTTTCCGCAATCGGTTCAACCGCCTATGATCCGGGGAAAAACAAGCTCAGGCAGAATGAAAACCGGGAGACAGTATGCGTCTGACATGCCCGAACTGTGACGCACAATACGAAGTGCCCGACGAGGTGATCCCCACCGAAGGGCGCGACGTTCAGTGTTCGAACTGCGGCCATACATGGTTCCAGCCGCCAGCCGGCACGCCGATGCCGGACACCTCTGACAGCGAGGACGAGGCGCTTCCGTCCGGCTTCAACGTCGAAAACGACGATGGCACAGAATACCAAGACGAACCGGACTACGGCCCATCGGATGTGTTCGATGACGACGACGAGGATGACGAGACTCCTGCGGAACCGGCCCCAAGCGAGAAAGCCGGACGCGGCATTGACCCGGACATCTCGGATATCCTGCGCCAGGAAGCCGCGCGCGAAGCCCAACTTCGGGCCCGAGAGGCGGAAGCCCTGGAAAGCCAACCGGATCTGGGCCTCGACGCCTATCCGGGCGATGAACCCAAACGGCGCGCTCGCGAGGCGCAGGATCGCATGGCTCGGATACGCGGTGAGGAACCGGAGGACGACGACACTGACGCCGCCGGATCTCGGCGCGGACTGCTGCCCGATATCGAAGAGATCAACTCCACTCTGCGCGGCTCAGACTCCGTTCCGGCCGCTCCGGCGCCAGTTTCCTCCAAACGGACGCGCAAGCGCAGCTCGGGTGGGTTCAAGCGGGGTCTGGCCGTGATGCTGCTGTTTGGCGCGGTGTTGTTCCTGCTCTATGCCAATGCCCCGCAAATCGCCCGCAGCGTGCCGCAAACCGATCCGATGATCAGCGCTTATGTCGCGCTGGTCGATCAGGCCCGGCTATGGCTCGATGCACAGGTGGTGGCGCTTACACCGCGCCCTTGATACCGCTGCGACCTGTCCGTAGGCGCCCATAAGGTTTTTCGTCGAAGAATCTCGGCTCTCGGCGGGAGTACTTCACTCAAAGTGATAGCCTGGGCTGTTGTCAGAACCGGTCCAGTAGACGCTTGAGATAGTCCAGTTCGATCTGCGGTCGTTCCCTCTCGCCCGAGCGGCGGCGGATCTCATCGAGCAGCTCGCGCGCCCTGCGATAGACATCCTCGCCGCCCAGCAGGTTCTCGTCGGTGTGGATGCCGCCCTGCGACCCGGGCGTTCGACCCAGCGGGTCGCGGTTCTGGGCGCGCATGTCGCCCTCCTGGCTGCCCTGCCCCGGCTGCTGTTCCTGCGCCAGCGCCTCGCCCAGCGAGCGCATGCCCTCGCGCAGCGCCTCCATCGCCTCGGCCTGGCGGTCGATCGCCTCGGGCAGGTCGTCCTGCCGCAAAGCATCTTCGGCGCCCTCCATGGCCCGGCCGGCGCGGCCCAGCGCCTCGCGCGCCGCGTCGCCCTCGGGCGTACCCTGCCCCGGCAGGTTCTGCTGCTGGCGGCCCAGCTCGTCGCGCAGCGCCTGCTGCCGGTCGGCCAGCGTACCCTGATCCGGCTGGCCACCTTGGCCATCCTGACCACTGCCCGGCTCGCGCCCTGCTTGGCCCTGTCCCTCATGGCTCTGGCCCCTGCCCTGCCCCCCGCTGCGGCCTTCGTTCTGCTGGTTCTCTCCCGCCTGCGCGCCGGGGTTGAACTGTTCCTGCAAATCGCGGAACGCCTGATCCGACAGGCCCTGCTGGTTGCGCAACGTTTCGGCCAGCCCCTCCATCGCGCGCTGTCCCTCGGACTGGCCGTTCTGGCCCTGCCCCTGGGTCACGCGCATGTTTTCCATCATCTGCTGGAACTCCTGCAACGCCTGTTGCGCCTCGGCCATCCGGCCCTGTTCCATCAGTTCCTGAATCCGGTCCATCATCCGTTGCAGATCGTCCTGCGTCATTTGCAGGCTCTGCTGGTCCTGGCCCTGCTGGCCATCCCGCTCCTGGCTGTCGCCATCGCGCTGCGCCTGCTGCATCAGCTGTTGCAGGTAATCCTCGGTCGCTTCGCGCAGCTCCTGCATCAGCTCGGCGATCTCCTGATCGCTGGCGCCGTTCTTCATCGCCTCGCTCAGCCGTTCCTGCGCCTGGCGCATCCGCTCCAGCGCGTCGCTCAGCGTGCCATCCTCCAGAAGCAGCGCCAGATCCCACAGCGCCTGCGCGATCTCTTCCTGCTGCGAAACCTGCAAGCCGTAGCGGTTCAGCGCCTCCAGCCGCCGCAGGATCACCCGCAGCCGCAGATAGGCGGTTTCGGACTTGAATACTTCCTCGGGCCGGTGCGAAACCGCCCGCAGGATCAGTGCCACCCTTGCCGCGTTCTCGCGTGACCAGAGCAGGTCGCGACGCATCTCGATCACCGCCGCCGCCAGCGGGTCAAAGAACCGCCGCGCCGGCAGCGCCACGCCATAGGGTATAGTCTCGGCCTCCTGCCCGGCGGCATCCTGTGCCACCAGCGTAATCGTCACCGGCAGATGCGCCCAGGGGTGTTGCGAGAAATCCTCGACCAGGTTCTCGGTGAAATCGCGTCGGTCGCCCGAGATCGGCAAAGGCAGATCGATCGTGACCGCCTCGCGCGGCTCAGGCGCCACGCGCAGTCCATGACGCCGGTCGACCGCCGCCAGGTCCAGCGTGATCCGCGCCTCCCCGCCCGTCACGCCATAGTCGTCGGCGGCGGCATAGGGCATGACCATCTGACCGCCCGCGCCGCTTTCGGCTTCACCCGCGATCTCGACCACGGGCGGCTGGTCCGGTTGCATCGCAACCTGCCATCCGCGACCTCCCGGCCCCTCGATCTCCAGCGTGCCGCTGCGGACCACCGTCAGCGACTGTTCCGGGTTCTCGGGCTGCGCCAAGGGCGTGTCCGACAGCGTCTCGGCCAGGCTCAGCTGCCCCGGCTCGCCATAGAACCGCAAAACGATCCGCGTGCCCTGCGGCACCTCCAGCGCATCCGCCACCTGATCGTTCAGGTACAGTGTCGGCAACCCGGTATACCGCGGCGGCTCGATCCAGCCTTCCCAGCTGGGCCCGGCCGCTGCGGCGGCTGCTCCGGGGGCAAGCCCCGCAACCGAGCTTACCTGCCGGACCGAACCAAAGACCACCGCAACCGCCAGGCACAGAACCGCCATGTAACGGAGCCCCAGCGGATCGCGCGACCGCAGGGCCAGATCGGGCGGCACCGCCCGCGCCCCGGCCACCCGCGCCGCCATCCGTGCCTGATGCGCCCGCCACAGCCCGACCGACGCGGCATCCCCCGCCCCGATCGCTTGATGATCCAGCAGGGCCTGCACCGGCCGCCCAGGCAGGGTCGCGTCAAGCCGCGCCAGCACCTCGGCCCGGTCGGGCCAATGCATCCGCCGCGCGCCCCGGACCAGCGCCCACAGCAGGCCAAGACCCAAACTGCCCGCGCCCGCCCATGTCCATTCGACCGGGACCATGTCCTGAAGCCCCAGCATCAGCACCGACAGCCCCAGCATCAGGAGAGAGAACAGCGGCCAGAACGCGCGCAACAGACGCTCGGCGATCATGCCCGCGCTTGTCGCCGTCAGCACGAGGCGGCGCAAGGGCAGGATCTGGCTCTGGTTGCGTTTCAAAACGGGCCTCCTTCGGGGCCCGCGCGGGTCACCCGCGTCAAAGCCACGAGGGAATGGTATCGCGGTTTATGATTTCGTCAAAGCTCGGCCTTGCGCGAATAACCGCGAATTGATCCCCGTTCACCAGAACCTCGGGGATCAGCGGCCGGGTATTGTACTCGCTCGACATCACCGCGCCATAGGCCCCCGCGCTGCGGAACGCCACCAGATCACCGGCGGCAAGCGGCGGCATCAGCCGTCCCTTGGCAAAGGTGTCGCCGGTCTCGCAGACGGGCCCGACAATGTCATAAGGCTGCGGATCGCCCCCCGGCTCGGGTTCGATCACCGGCACGATATCGTGATGCGCGTCATACATGGCCGGGCGGATCAGATCGTTCATCGCCCCGTCAAGGATCAGGAAATCGCGCCCCTCGCCGGATTTGACATAGATGACCTTGGACACCATCAGCCCGGCATTGCCCGCGATCAGGCGGCCTGGCTCGATCTCGATCTCGCAGCCCAGATGCCCCAGCGTGCGCTTGATCAGCGCGCCATAGTCCAGCGGCAGCGGCGGCGCCTCGTTCGAGCGGGTATAGGGAATGCCCAGGCCCCCGCCCAGATCCAGTCGGCGGATGTCATGCCCCTCGGCACGTAACCGCTCGGTCAGATCGGCAACTTTCTGATAGGCGGCCTCGAACGGTGCCAGATCCGTCAGTTGCGAGCCGATATGCACGTCGATCCCCACCACCTCCAGACCCGGCAGCGCGGCGGCATGGGCATAGACCGCGCTGGCTCGCGCGATCGGGATGCCGAACTTGTTCTCGGACTTGCCGGTTGCGATCTTGGCATGGGTCTTGGCGTCCACATCCGGGTTCACCCGGATGGTGATCGGTGCCACCTTGCCCAGGCTCAGGGCCACGGCGTTGATCGCCTCCATCTCGGGTTCCGATTCCACGTTGAACTGGCGAACACCGCCTTCCAGCGCGACCCGGATTTCCTCCGCGGTCTTGCCCACGCCCGAGAACACGATCTTCTCGCCCGGCACACCAGCGGCCTTCGCCCGCAGATACTCGCCCATCGAGACCACATCCATCCCCGCCCCGGCCTGCGCCAATGTCCGCAGGATCGCCTGGTTGCTGGCCGCCTTCATCGCGTAACAGACCAGGTGATCGGTCCCTTCCAGCGCCTCGTCGAAGAGCTGGAAATGCCTGAGCAGCGTCGCAGTGGAATACACATAGAACGGGGTGCCCACCGCGGCGGCGATGTCGGTCAGGGGCACATCCTCGGCGTACAGCGCGCCGTCGCGATAGAGAAAATGATCCATACCGCGCGCTTATCCCGAAACGCCCATCCAGATCAATCGGTCCCGCAATTTTGAGTATTTAGGACCAGAAAGAAGCCCAAACGCGCCCCTGCTTCTTTCTGGTCGAAAATACCTCCGGGGGAGTCGCGCAAAGCGCGACGGGGGCAGCGCCCCCTCTACCGCGACCGCAGGAACAGGTAGAGCGGCAGGCCGCAACTCACCCCGATACCGAATGTGGCCGGCACAGCCAGCAGACCGGTCCAGTTGCGGGTCCGCCAGGTCTCGGCCAGAACCCAGACCGTCAGCGCCACGGCCGAGATCGTCAGGTCCCAGACCAGCCCGGAACTGGCGGCATTGGCGTGCCAGGCATCAACCATCGCCCCCAGGTCGACGCCGTTTTCGGCGAACCATTGCAGGAAATACCACATGGGATGGATCGCCCCCCAGATCGCGAGGGCGAGAAAGATCAGGCGCAACGGGGTCAAGGTCATCTCCTCGTCTTGCGCCTCGATCTAGGGCACGGACCGGTACGGTCCAGCCCGCCGGTGTCAGGCGGACGCAACCATCGTCCGTTCAGCCCCGCCCAGCCCCGCGACCGGCGTTTCCGGCTCGCCATCGGCGCCGCAGCCCGACAGCAGCGCGCCCAGCGCAACGATCAGGCCCAGGCGGATCGCACTCATGCCAGCATCTCCTTCCAGCGGGCGATCTGCGCGCGCACCTGCGCGGGCGCCGTGCCGCCATAGCTCTGGCGCGAGTTTACCGAGTTTTCCACGCCAAGCACACCATAGACATCCGCCGTGATGCCCGCATGCGCCGATTGCATCTCGTCGAGGCTCAGGTCCGGCAGATCGCAGCCCTTCTTCTCGGCCAGCGCCACCAGGCTGCCGGTCACATGATGCGCATCGCGGAACGGCAGGCCCAGCACCCGCACCAGCCAGTCTGCCAGGTCCGTCGCCGTCGAGAAGCCCGACCCGGCAGCGGCGACCAGAGACGGGCGGTTCGCGGTCATGTCGCGCACCATCCCCTCCATCGCCGCCAGCGCCAGCATCCAGTTGTCGGCGGCGTCGAAGACCTGTTCCTTGTCCTCCTGCATGTCCTTGGAATAGGCCAGCGGCAGCCCTTTCATCACCATCATCAGCGCGGTATTGGCGCCAAAGATGCGCCCCACCTTGGCCCGGATCAGCTCGGCCGCGTCGGGGTTCTTCTTCTGCGGCATGATCGACGACCCGGTCGAGAACCGGTCAGACAGGATCACGAACCGGAACTGCGCGCTGGACCAGATCACCAGCTCCTCGGCAAAGCGCGACAGGTGCATGGCGCAGATCGAGGCGACTGACAGGAACTCCAGCGCAAAATCGCGGTCGCTGACCGCGTCCAGCGAATTGGCCGTAGGCCGGTCGAACCCGAGCGCCGTCGCCGTCATATGCCGGTCGATGGGGAACGACGTTCCCGCCAGCGCCGCCGAGCCCAGAGGCGATTCGTTCATCCGCGCGCGAGCGTCGCGCACCCGGCTCAGATCGCGGCCGAACATCTCGACATAGGCCATCATGTGATGGCCCCAGGTCACCGGCTGTGCCGTCTGGAGATGAGTGAACCCCGGCATCACCCAATCGGCCCCCGCCTCGGCCTGACCGAGCAGCGCCCGGATCAGCGCCAACAGCCCCTGTTCGGCGGCGTCGAACTGGTCGCGCACCCACAGTTTGAAATCGGTCGCCACCTGGTCGTTGCGCGAGCGCGCCGTGTGCAGCCGCCCCGCCGGCTCGCCGATGATGTCCTTCAGCCGCGCCTCGACATTCATGTGAATGTCCTCCAGCGCGGTGGAAAAGGTAAACGAACCGCCCTCGATCTCTGACAAAACGGTGAGCAGCCCTTCCCGAATGGCCTCGGCATCACTATTCGTAATGACGCCCGTGGCCGCCAACATGGCCGCATGGGCCCGCGAGCCCGCGATGTCCTGGGCCGCCATCCGCTTGTCGAACCCGATCGAGGCATTAATTGCTTCCATGATCGCGTCCGGTCCGGCGGCAAAGCGGCCGCCCCACATCTGGTTCGAGGTCTTGTCGGTCATCGTGCTAAACCCTTCGGAGGGGATATGAAGAAACTGTTGCTCGCCCTCGTCTATACCGCCGCCGCGCTGGGCGCAAACCCATCCGCCGGCCTCGCCGCCGACCGTGCAGAGATCGAGGCGCTGCGCGACGGCGACCTGAAGAAACTGATCGTGCTGCCCGAACGTCGCGCCGTGTCTCAGGTGCCGTTCCAGCTTGCCGACGGAGCGGGCGAGGCCACTTTGGGCGATTACAAGGGCAAGGTGGTTCTCCTGAACTTCTGGGCCACGTGGTGCGCCCCCTGCCGCAAGGAAATGCCGCAGCTTTCGGCGCTCCAGTCCGAACTGGGCGGCGACAGTTTCGAGGTGCTGACCATCGCCACCGGCCGCAACTCGCCTGCCGGGATCGAGAAGTTCTTTGGCGAGATCGGGGTCGACAACCTGCCCCGCCACCAGGACCCCAAACAGGCGCTGGCGCGTGAAATGGCGGTGATCGGCCTGCCGATCACGGTGCTGATCGACGCCGACGGCATGGAGATAGCCCGCCTGATCGGCGATGCCGACTGGAACTCGGACAGCGCCCGCGCCATCATCTCAGCTGTGATCGGCACCGACGGCTAGGCCGCGACCTCCGGAGTATTTCATGCTACCCTGCTTGGGCCTGCACGCCGGAGGAAAACAGTATGTGGCCCGACCAGAGATTGTGTGACCTTCTGGGGATCGAACACCCGATCATCCAGGCCCCGATGACCGGCACCTGCACGCCTGCGCTGGCCGCTGCGGTGTGCAATGCAGGCGGGCTCGGCTCGCTGGGCTGCGCCGAAAAACCGCTGGACCGGATCCGGCGCGAAGTGGCCGAGCTGCGCGCCCTGACAGACCGCCCCTTCAACCTGAACTTCTTCACCGTCGATGCGCCCCGCACCGATCCACAGACCCTCGCCCGCACCCGGGACCGCCTGAAGCCCTGGTATGACCGCTACAACCTCGGCACCCCGCCCGAGCAGTTGCCCGACCTCAAGCCCGGGTTCGACGCCGAAAAACTCGACCTGATGCTGGAGCTCCGCCCGCGCATGGTCAGCTTCCATTTCGGTATACCCGAGGCCGCCGTGCTGACCGCGCTCAAGGGTGCCGGGATTATCCTCGTCGGCACCGCCACCACCGCTGCCGAGGCCCGCGCGCTGGACCGTGCGGGCTTTGACGCGATCATCGCCCAGGGCTGGGAGGCAGGCGGTCACCGCGGCTCGCACCGCGTGACCCGACCTTACGAGGGCGTCGGCACGATGGCGCTGGTGCCGCAGGTGGCCGATGCGGTCTCGGTGCCGGTGATCGCGGCGGGCGGCATCGCCGACGGGCGCGGCATCGCCGCCGCGCTGGCGCTGGGGGCATCCGGCGTACAGATGGGCACCGCCTTTCTCCGCTGCCCCGAGGCAGCCACCGCAACCGCCTGGCGCGACCGGCTCCGCACCGCGACCGAGGCCGACACGATGGCCACCGACGCCTTCTCTGGGCGCTGCGCCCGCGCGCTCCGCTCGCGCTACGCCGAGGAGATGGCGCAGCACCACGACCCCCTGCCCGGCTTCATCCAGATGTATGCGCTCTCGGCCCCGCTGCTCGACGCCGCCCCGGATGAGGAGGTATCGTTCCACCTCTGTGGTCAGGCCCTGACGCTCGGCCGCGACATCACCGCCGCCGACCTGATCGCGCGGCTGATCGCGGAAACACGGAACAGTCTGGCCCGCCTCGCCCCGCGCTGACGTCACGCCACCCTTTGACAAGCGCCGCGCTCCGGTTCCACTCTGCGTGTCACGGAGGAACTCATGCCACTTGAAATCCTGCTGATCCTGGTGATCGGCGGCATATCGGCCATCGCCGTCATCCTGCACCTGACCGGTCGCTCGGACCGGGCGGTCCTGTTGCCCGAGGATGCGCGCGCCGCCTGGCACCGGCATTTCCCCGACGACATGATCCTCGGCGTCACCGTCGCCCATGACGGCCACGCCGCCCTGGTCGAGACCGAACAGGGCCCCGGCCTTCTGTGGTCCTTCGGGGCCGATACCGTGGGCCGCCACCTGCGCGATTTCGACCTATTCGACCACCCACAGGGCCTCCGCGTCCTGTTCCACGATTTCACCGCGCCGCAGGTGACGCTGCACCTTTCCCCCGACGAACGCCGCGACTGGCAGGCCAGGATGACCCCCAGATGACCGACACGCTCAGCTTTCCCGACCCCACGCAACTGGCGGTTCCCTTCTTCATCGCCGCCATCCTGATCGAGTTCCTGTGGATCGCGATGAAGAAGCGCGGCGGCCGGTACGAGACCCGCGATGCCGTCACCTCGCTCCTTATGGGCGCCGGATCGGTGGCCGAGGGCATCATCCTGGGCTTCATTGCCTGGGGCTTCTTCATGTTCCTCTGGCGGCTGACGCCGCTCGACCTCGGCACTTCGGTCTGGGCGCTGATCGCCTGTTTCGTGCTGGATGACCTTCGGTACTACTGGGTTCACCGCTTTGGCCACAGAATCCGCTGGGTCTGGGCCAGCCATGTCAACCACCATTCCAGCCAGCACTACAACCTGACCACCGCACTGCGGCAGACCTGGACCGGCACCTTCACCTTCATGATGGTGGTCAAGGCGCCGCTGGTGCTGTTGGGCTTTCACCCCGCGCTGGTCCTCTTTGCAGGCGGGCTCAACCTCATCTACCAGTTCTGGATCCATACCGAGGCGATCGGCAAGATGCCCCGCTGGTTCGAGGCGGTGATGAACACGCCCAGCCACCACCGCGTGCATCACGGCCGCAACCCCCGCTATCTGGATTGCAACTATGCGGGCGTGTTCATCATCTGGGACAAGATGTTCGGCACTTTTGTGCCCGAGCAGGAGGATGAAAAGGTCGATTACGGCCTCGTCCACAACCTCGGCACGTTCAACCCGCTGCGGGTGGCGTTCCACGAATGGCTGGGGATCTTGCGCGACATCACGCAACCCGGCCTGACCTTACGCCAGCGGCTTGCCTATGCCTTTGCGCCGCCGGGATACAGCCATGACGGCAGCCGCGACACCTCGGAACAGATCAAGGCCAAGCACCTCGCCCGCCACCCGCAGGACCGCGGCACGCCGGGATTTCGCACCTGATCCGGGCAGAAATCTCGGATTTTAGCCATTTCGGCCGACCCGCACGGCAGCGACACGATCACTCCGCAGGCACCCAACACGCTGAACTTGGGGCGTTTTTCCATCCGCCCCGGGGCACAGGGGCGATATCTCGCATTTTAAGAAAACGCGCGCCTTAACCCCCGATTCACGGTTTTGACAAACTCTGGGCAGGCTCGCCGCCGACCCATGGGATGGAACCACCGTCATGCAGAACCGCCGCACCCGACTGGCCGACTTGCCGCCCGGCACCGACAGCCCGCTCAGCGCCGCGATCTCCGGGCGCGACCGCTCGGCGGTCAAAATGGCGACCGACGCGGTCCGCCACGGCGATTGCATGCTGGCCTACCAGCCGGTGCTACAGGCCCGTCCGCCGCACACCGTCGCCTTCTGGGAAGGCTTCATTCGCGTGCTTGACGAGACCGGCCGCCAGATCCCCGCCCGCGATTTCATACCCCAGGTTGAAAACACCGAGATCGGCCGCGAATTGGATCGCATCGCACTCGACACCGGGCTCCGCCTCCTGCGAGAGAAGCAGGACATCCGCCTGTCGATCAACATGTCGGCCCGCTCCATCGGCTTTCAGTCCTGGATGCAGACGTTGGAGCAGCACCTGTCCCGCGACCCGTCGCTCGGCGAACGGCTGATCCTCGAGATCAACCAGACCTCGGCCATGGCGACACCGGAACTGGTGATCGACCTGATGGACCGGCTGCAACCGCGCGGCATTGCCTTTGCGCTCGACGATTTCGGCGACGGCCCCATCGACGTCAACGCCTTCCGCGACTTCTTCTTCGACGCGGTCAAGATCGACGGCCGTTTTGTGCGCGGGGTCAGCGGCGACCACGGCAATCAGGCCATCGTGCGCGCCCTCATCGCGCTGGCCCGCGAGTTCGAGATGCTGATCATCGCGGAATCGGTCGAGACAGAGGCCGACGCCGCCTTTCTTGTCGAAAACGGCGTGAACTGCCTTCAGGGTTATCTCTACGCAGCCCCCACCGTTACCCCGAAATGGGGCAAAAAGCGTGCGAATCCAACGTCCAAGGCCACTGCCTGACAAACCCCCTCCGATCTCGCGCGAATGTGAGACAAGCTGTCCGTTGCTGCACATGCAGCATTACGCTATGTCAAGGGCGCTTCATCGGGGAATAAGCTGCGCTCCAGAGTCGACATATGACTCGTTTGCCGTCAGATTTCCCACCAGACCATGACGGCAAAGGATCGGATCACATGACCAACATCGTAATTGCATCGGCCGCTCGTACCGGCGTCGGCAGCTTTGGCGGATCTTTCGCAAACACCCCCGCCCATGACCTCGGCGCCGCAGTGCTCGAAGCGGTCGTGGCACGGGCCGGCATCGACAAGTCCGAGGTGAGCGAAACCATCCTCGGTCAGGTCCTGACCGCGGCCCAGGGCCAGAACCCCGCCCGCCAGGCCCATGTCAACGCGGGCCTGCCCAAGGAAAGCTCGGCCTGGGGCATCAACCAGGTCTGCGGCTCGGGCCTGCGCGCCGTGGCGCTGGGTGCCCAGCACATCCTGCTCGGCGACGCCGACATCGTCATCACCGGTGGTCAGGAAAACATGACCCTCTCGCCCCATGCCGCGCATCTGCGCGCCGGTCACAAGATGGGCGACATGAAATACATCGACACCATGATCCGCGACGGGCTGTGGGACGCGTTCAACGGCTATCACATGGGCCAGACCGCCGAGAACGTCGCCGAACAGTGGCAGATCAGCCGCGAGATGCAGGATGAATTCGCCGTCGCCTCGCAGAACAAGGCCGAAGCCGCGCAAAAGGCCGGCAAGTTCGCCGACGAGATCGTGCCCTTCGTGATCAAGACCCGCAAGGGCGACATCGTGATGGACAGTGACGAATACATCCGTCACGGCGCCACCATCGAGGCGATGCAGAAACTGCGCCCCGCCTTCACCAAGGATGGCAGCGTCACCGCCGCCAATGCCAGCGGCCTGAACGACGGCGCCGCGGCCACCCTGCTGATGACCGCCGAGAACGCCGAAAAGCGCGGGATCGAGCCTCTGGCCCGCATCGCCTCTTACGCAACCGCCGGGCTCGACCCGTCGATCATGGGCGTCGGCCCGATCCACGCCAGCCGCAAGGCGCTGGCCAAGGCCGGATGGAAGGTCGAGGATCTGGACCTGGTCGAGGCCAACGAAGCCTTTGCCGCCCAGGCCTGCGCGGTGAACAAGGACATGGGCTGGGATCCGGCCATCGTCAACGTGAACGGCGGCGCCATCGCCATCGGTCACCCGATCGGCGCCTCGGGCTGCCGCGTCCTGAACACCCTGCTGTTCGAGATGAAGCGCCGCAACGCCAAGAAGGGTCTCGCGACCCTCTGCATCGGTGGCGGCATGGGCGTCGCCCTCTGTGTGGAGCGTGACTGATCGCCCGAACCGGCCATAGGAACAGGGCGCCGTCAGGCGCCCTTTTTCGTGGCATTCCAAGAACATGCTGCACCTGCGACAATATTGTTACTCTGCAATGCGGAAATTCTCCGCGAAACAATGTTGCGCATTTCAACCTCGCAGCGTAACACCATTATCAAGCCAATTCAGATCTGGAGGATTCTTCAATGGCACGTACAGCACTCGTCACCGGCGGTTCGCGCGGCATCGGCGCCGCGATTTCCAAGGCGCTCAAGGCCGAAGGCTACAATGTCGCCGCCACCTATGCCGGCAATGACGAAGCCGCAGCCGCCTTCACCGCCGAAACCGGCATCAAGACCTACAAGTGGAACGTCGCCAGCTACGAGGAAAGCGCCGCAGGCATCGCCAAGGTCGAGGCCGATCTGGGCCCGATCGACGTCGTGGTCGCCAACGCAGGCATCACCAAGGACGCGCCCTTCCACAAGATGACCCCGGAACAGTGGCAGCAAGTGATCGACACCAACCTGACTGGCGTGTTCAACACCGTTCACCCGGTCTGGCCCGGCATGCGCGAGCGCAAGTTCGGCCGCGTCATCGTGATCTCGTCGGTCAACGGTCAGAAAGGCCAGTTCGCCCAGGTCAACTATGCCGCGACCAAGGCAGGCGACATCGGCATCGTCCGCTCCCTGGCCCAGGAAGGCGCCCGCGCCGGCATCACCGCCAACGCGGTCTGCCCCGGCTACATCGCGACCGAAATGGTCATGGCGGTGCCGGAAAAGGTCCGCGAGTCGATCATCGCCCAGATCCCCGCAGGCCGCCTGGGCGAGCCCGAGGAAATCGCCCGCTGCGTGGTCTTCCTGGCCTCCGACGACGCCCAGTTCATCAACGGCTCGACCATTTCGGCCAACGGTGCCCAGTTCTTCGGCTAAACGCCGGTCCAGCCGCAAGGACAGGCCGCCCTCTGGGGCGGCCTTTTTCGTTCAACCCGGGCGTATCGCTCGAAAAAATTAGGCGCAGGGACCATGACGGCCTTATCCTGAGGCATACCGCATGACCGGAGCACAGGATTTGGCCCTTCACCCGCCTCCAGACACGCCGCCCCATCGGTCGTCAGCGAACGCTCCCATCTCGGAGCGCGAACAGGCCCTGCACGACATTCTCGGCCTTCTGCATCGGTCGCGCGCGGATGCTCAACCCGTGTTCGAAGCAATTCTGGAAAGGGCCGCGCATCTTTCTGGGGCGCCGCTTGCCAATCTGTGCCTGCTCAATGCCGCGCGCAGCCGTTGGCACCTTGTTGCGCACTTCGGTGAGGGGCTGCGGCACCTGTCCGTGGGAACGGCCGAAAGACCGCTGGACAGCCATCTGGTTCCAGCGGTGACAATGCGGACGGCACGCGTGGTCCATATCGAGGACCTGACCGATACCGACCTCTACCGGCAGGGCGACCCGGGTCGCGTGGCGATGGTCGAATCGGAAGGCATGCGAACGATCCTCTGCGTCCCACTCCTCGGCGAGGCTGGGGCCATCGGCTGCATCACGCTATTCCGCCGCGAAGTGCAGGCCTTTACCGATGACGAAATCAGGTTGATCGAAACCTTCGCCGCCCAGGCCGTCATCGCCATCGAGAACGTGCGCCAGTTCCACGAGGTCGAGACCCGCCTGGAAAGAGAAACCGCTCTGGCCGAGATCCTTCAGGTCATCAGCCAAAGCCGCGATGACGAATGGCCGGTCTTCGACGTCATCCTCAAAAGCGCCGCGCGCCTGTGCCATGCGCCCCTGGCGGATCTGGATATCGTCGACCCTGACGGTGCCCACCTTCGCGAGGTCGCGACCTTCGGCAATTCGAAACGCGTCATCCCGTCAGATCGCTGGGTCTGGCCGATGGATGCCCCCAACTATCACGTCGAGGCGGTCCGCACCGGCAAGGTCATCCATATCCACGACCTGCGCGAATCCGAGAACTACCGCTACGGCAACCCGATGACGCTTGCCGCCGTGGATACCGAGAACATGCGCACTCTGCTGGCCGTGCCGCTGCGCTCGGGCGACCGGGGCATCGGCTGCCTTGTGCTGTTTCGGCAAGAGGTGCGCCCCTTTGCCCCGGACGAGATCGCGCTGGTCGAAACTTTCGCCGCCCAGGCTGTCATCGCCATCGAGAATGTCCGCCAGTTCCGCGAGGTCCAGACCCGGCTGGAGCGAGAGACCGCGACCCGCGACGTTCTTGAAGTCATCAGCCGATCGCGCGACGACGATCAGCCCGTGTTCGACGTGATCCTGGACAAAGCCCTGAGCCTGTGCGACGCGCCCTTCGGGTTTCTGGTTCTGCCAAACCGGGATCGCACGCATCTTGAGATCAAGGCGTGGAGCGGAATGCACTCCGACATGATTGACTGGTTGCGCGAGAACCCGTTTCCGCTTGACCCGGAGCGGCTCGCAGTGGCCCGCGCCATCAACGAGTGCAAGGCGCAGCATGTTCCGGATGCACAGGGGTCCGAAATGTACCGCGCCGGGGAAATGTACCGGCGCAAGATGGTCGACGAAGAAGGCTTTCGCAGCTTCATCTCCGTGCCCTTGGTCAGCAAAGGCATCGGCATTGGCGCCTTCACGCTCTACCGGCGGGAAAAGCGCCCATTTTCCCCCGGTGAAATCGCGCTGGTCGAAACCTTCGCCGCCCAGGCTGTCATCGCCATTGAGAATGTCCGCCAGTTCCGCGAGGTCCAGACCCGTCTCGAACGGGAAACCACCACCAAGAACATCCTCAGCGTCATCTCGCAATCCCGCGACGACGAAACACCGGTCTTCGACGCCATACTCGACGGCGCGGCGCGGCTTTGTGATGCACCGCTGGCCTACATCCGCCTGATCACGCCGGATGCGGCCGCTCTGGAACTGGTCGCGTTCCACGGCACCTCCTTGGAATTCGTCGCGGTGATGAAGTCCAGCCCCCTACCGCTCGACCCGACACAGTCGGACACGGCGCGCGCGGTCACGGAAAGGACCGTCGTACATATCGAGGATCTGGCCGCCGGCCCACTCTACGCCGCAGGCCAGCCCCTGCGCGTGCATGCCGTCGAGACCGAGGGGATGCGAACCCTGCTTGTGGTCCCGCTCACAAGCGGCGAGACGTGCCTCGGAACCATCTCGCTCTATCGCCGCGAAGTGGCGCCGTTTTCCGATGACCAGATCGCCCTGGTTCAGGCCTTTGCCGCCCAGGCCGTCATCGCCATCGAGAATGTCCGCCAGTTCCGCGAAGTGCAGCAGCGTTTGCGGCGCGAGCGCGCCTCGGCCGAAATTCTCGAAGTCATCAGCCAGAGCCGCGAGGACGAGAAACCGGTCTTCGAGGCGATCCTCGAAAACGCCTGTGCCCTGTGCAACGCGCCGCTCGCCGGGCTGATCCTGGGGACCCGGCAGGATGCGGCCCAGAGACTGGCCGCACACAGAGGCATGTTTCCCGCCGCGATCGAACTCTACGACACGGGCCGGATGCCGATGGATGCCAGCCTGTCCTACGCGGCAAGATCCATCATGGAAAACCGCCTGATCTCGTTCGAGGACATGGGGCAAAGCGAGCTTTATCAGGCAAACAGCCCGGTTGTGCGCGCGATGGTGGACGAATCCGGTGTCCGCAGCGTTCTGTTCGTTCCCCTGACCAGAGGCGGCGAGGGGATCGGAAACCTGACCCTGTTCCGGCGCGAGGTGAAACCTTTCGACCAATCGGAAATCGCGCTGGTCGAAACCTTCGCCGCCCAGGCTGTGATCGCCATCGAGAACGTCCGCCAGTTCCGCGAAGTGCAGGAAAGGCTGGAGCGCGAAAAGGCCAGCGGCGAGATCCTCGGCGTCATCAGCCAGTCGCGCGAAGATGAGACCCCGGTGTTCGACGCAATCCTGGCGAACGCCTGCCGGCTCTGCGATGCACCGCTGGCTTTCATGAGCCTCGTCAACGACGAGGGCACGCATTTCCGCGTCCCGGCACATCGCGGTGCCGGTCCCGAAATGGCGCGGGTCTGGAACACACAGGTCGAACCAATCCAAAGTTCGGTCCTCACCACCTCTCAAGCGATCACAGAGCGGCGCATCATCCAGATAGAGGATCTGTCGGCCCTGGACCTGCCTGACACCGCCGAAGGCCGCCGCGCGCAACTGGCAGAACTGGAAAAGATCCGCTCGTATCTGGTGATCCCGCTGATCCGGGGTACGCGCGCAATCGGAACCATCAACCTCTATCGCCGCGAAATCCACCCGTTCACGCCTGACCAGATCGCCTTGGTCGAAACCTTCGCCGCGCAGGCGGTGATCGCCATCGAAAACGTGCGCCAGTTCCGCGAGGTGCAGGAGCGGCTGGAACGCGAACGCGCCTCGGCCGAAATCCTCGAAATCATCAGCCAGAGCCGGGACGATGAAAGCCCGGTTTTCGAAGCGATCCTCAGTCGCGCCGCCCGCTTGTGCAACGCAGTGGGGGCGACGCTGTTGCTGCTGAATGAAAACCGGCACCTGCTGAAACTGCGGGCTGAATGGAGCACGCTGGAAAACGACCTGGAAACTGACGAGGTGTTCCTGGATGTCGACGGAGAGTCGCTGGCGGCGGAAGCCGTCCGAACCGGCAAGTCCCGGGCCGTGGGCGATCTGACCAAAGAAGCAAGCTATACAAAAGGCGATACGCTGACCCGCCGTTTCGTGGACACAACCGGCATTCGCTCGATGCTGTCGGTTCCGTTGCTTTTCAACGGCGAGGCGGTGGGATGCATCGACCTGTTTCGCCACGAGGCCGCTTCGTTCCAGCACCGTGATATCGCCCTCGTCGAAACCTTCGCCGCCCAGGCCGTCATCGCCATCGAGAACGTGCGCCAGTTCAAGGCGCTCGAAGCGCTGAACGCCGAGTTGGAGACCCGGGTCGAGGATCAGGTGGGCGAGATCGAACGTATGGGCCGCCTGAAACGCTTCCTGCCCGCCGCCGTGGCCGACACCGTGGTCTCTTCGGGGTCAGAGAAGATGCTGTCCAGCCACCGCGCCCTGTTGGGGGTGCTGTTCTGCGACATTCGCGGCTTTACCGCCTTCTGCGAAACCGCCGAACCCGAAGAGACCATCGAGGTGCTGCAAACCTATCATCAGGAGATGGGCAAGCTGATCAACGCCCATGGCGCCGGGGTCGATCACCGGATGGGCGACGGCATCATGGTGCTGTTCAACGATCCCCTCCCCTGCGACGATCCGGCGGGCGAGGCGGTGCGGCTGGCGCTGGCCATGCGCGACCGCATGGCCGATCTCTGCCGCGGCTGGAAACGGCTGGGGCACCGGCTGGGGTTCGGCGTCGGCGTCGCTATGGGATATGCGACCGTCGGCATGGTCGGCTACGAGGGACGGTTCGACTACACCGCCTCGGGCACTGCCGTGAACCTCGCCGCCCGTCTCTGCGACGAGGCCGAGGATGGAGAGATCCTGCTCAGCCCCCGCGCCTCGATCGCGGTCGAGGATGACTACGCCGTCGAATCGAAGGGCGAAGTCACCCTCAAGGGCATTCGCGAACCGGTCGAAATCTTCCGCCTCGCAAGCGGCTGAGGCGCCTCTGCGCCCAGTACAAAACGGTCAATCGCCCGTTTGCAGCGGGTACAAAACGGTCATTTTCCGGTACAAAACAGGATCGGGGCCAACCCGGCAGGGTCGACCCCGATCATCCCGTAAGTCCGCGCGCGCAGCGGTCAGCGGGAACCGAACAGCCAGCTCCAGGCGTTCCTGATGGCGCGGGCGCGTTCCTGATGCGCGCGCTCCATGGCCCGGCGGGCAGCGGGGTTTGTCGTCATCTCGATCATCTCGGGCTCCTTTTCATTGATTCAGTTTCTCTTGACTTGACCCCAATATGTCTCCAGAAAATCAAAGTCACAAACGAGAGTTTCTCTTACTTCAGTCAAGATTTTCTTACTCTATGATCGACCGCCTGCCACCCCTCACCGCCCTGCGCGCCTTCGAGGCCGCCGCCCGGCACATGTCCTTTGCCAAGGCTGCCGAAGAGCTGAATGTCACCCCTGCCGCGCTGTCGTTTCAGATCAAGTCGCTGGAGGAGCACGTCGGCCAACCCCTGTTCCGCCGCCTCAACCGTGCGGTCGAACTCACCGAGATCGGCCGCGCATTATCCCCCGGAATAAGTGATGGTTTTCAGATACTTACAGATACATGGCGCAGTGTTCGGCGGATGCAGGACAATACCACCCTGACCGTCACCGCGGGCCCCGCGCTCACCGCGAAATGGCTGGCGCCCCGTCTCTATGACTTTGCCCGTAAACACCCCACGATCGATCTGCGCTTCTCGGCAACCCTGCGCGTTATGGACCTCGCGCGCGAGGATGTGGATGTCGCGATCCGCTTCGGCTATGGCCTTGATGACGAAGGACTTTATTCGTTTCCGGTACGCAAAGAATGGCTTACGCCGGTGATGTCGCCCGAGCTTTCCGAACGCTACACGACCCCCGAAAGCCTGATCGAAGCTCCCCTCATCTTCGACGATTCTATCGCTTTCCTCCGCCCGCCCGTCGACTGGCCCGTCTGGTTCCGCGCGGTCGGCATCTCCTTTACTCCCACACACGGCACGCATTTTTCCAACGCCGACCACGCCGTCGATGCAGCCGTTGCGGGTGCGGGCGTTGCACTAGCCAGAAGAGCGATGATTATCAAGGACTTGGAGGAGGGTCGCCTGGTCGCGCCCTTCAAAACAGCGATTGAATCACAGGGGCGTTTCCGCTTCCTTTGCCTGAAAGGCGCCGAAACCCGCCCCCAGATCGCCGCCTTTCGCGACTGGTTCATGGCCGAGATTGACAAGACCGCGCATATCTCCGACGCCTTCACCATCATACCTATCGAAGAGATCGCGCCGCAATGACCCGCATCCGCGCCACCGCCATCGGCTTTGTCGCCGTTCTTCTGTGGGCCTTGCTGGCCCTGCTCACGGTTGGATCAAGCCCCACGCCGCCACTGTTGCTGAACGCGATCTGCTTCACGATCGGCGGCACGCTCGGGCTGATCTGGACGGCTGCAACCGGCGGCCTTGGTCAGTTGCGCGGCGTGCGGTGGCAGGTCTATGTTTTTGGAACGCTTGGGCTTTTCGGCTACCACGCGCTGTATTTCTCGGCCCTGCGGCTGGCCCCTGCGGCCGAGGCCGGGTTGATCGCCTATCTCTGGCCCTTGCTGATCGTGCTCTTCTCAGGCCTGCTGCCGGGCGAACAATTACGACGCGATCATTTCCTGGGCGCTTTGGTGGCCTTTGCCGGGGCCGCGCTGATCATCACCGGCGGCGGCGGGCCGGGGTTCAGCACCGCTTATCTGCCGGGATACGGCCTGGCCCTACTTTGTGCCCTGACCTGGTCGGGATACTCGGTCCTGTCACGCCGCATCGGGGACGCGCCCACCAGTTCGGTCGCGGTGTTTTGCCTGGCCACTGCTGCGGCCTCGTGGCCTTTGCATTTCGCTTTTGAAATAACATCTTGGCCGCAGGGTGCGATCGGCTGGGCGGCCACAATCGGCCTCGGGTTGGGCCCAGTAGGCCTTGCGTTTTTTGTCTGGGATATCGGGGTCAAGCGTGGAGACATCCAACTGTTGGGCACCAGTTCATATGCGGCCCCGCTCTTGTCTACGCTTGTGCTGGTTCTGACAGGGATCGCGGCGCCCAGCTGGACACTGGGCCTGGCCGCGATCCTGATCACCGGCGGCGCGCTGCTCGCAGCGCGCGCCAGCTTTGCGAATTAGGTCGAAAGACGCTCGATCTCTTCCTTGATCTTGAGCTTCTGTTTCTTCAGTTGGGTGATCTGAAGGTCGTCGATACCGGGCGAACGCTGGGCTTCTTCAACTTCGATACTGAGGGTTGCATGCTTCTTCTTCAGTTCCGTCAAATGCGCGCTCACACTCATGGCGATCCTCCTCTCAGTTGTGGATAGATCAAGTTGAGCACATCCCGATCACCCTGTCACGCGGCCTCGACGGAAATCTGTCACAAAACTGAAATATCGGCCGGAGCCGGCTCACCTAGCCTCAGGCCATGGAAGCGCCGCCGCTTCGCGTTGAACGCAGGAGATCTCCGGCACATAGTGATCCCGGTCGCCGGGGTGCTGCGCACCCTCGTGCAGAATCAGTCCATGGTGCAGGCGGAACGCCGCCTTTCCGCCCTTGCGGGCGCGCAGGATCACCAATTCCGCCGCGCGCCCGGCGCGCGGCACCAGCGGCAGCACCTCGATCGACCCCAACCGACTGTCGCAGGCGGTCAGCAGGTCGGGCAGGCGGTCGGCCTTGACGATCATGTGCAGATAGCCGCGATGGATCAGACGCCGCGCAGCGGCGTCCACCCAGGCAGCAAGCGGCGTTCCCTCGCCCAGCGCCATCGCCCGCCCCGCGTCACTGGCCGAACTATGTGCCCCCGGGCGGTAATAGGGCGGGTTGGCGATCACGTGGTCGAACTGGCGCTGCCGCAGAGCAGCAGGAATCGCCGAGATATCGCCCTCGACAATGTCCAGCGGGATGGTGTTCAGGTCCGAATTGCGCCGCGCCAACGCCGCATAAGGCGGTTGCAACTCTATTCCGGTCAGGTCCAGCCCGCTTACCCGCCGCCCCAGGCACAGGATCGCTGCGCCTGCGCCGCAGCCCAGTTCCAGCACAGTTTGCCCTGGCCGCGCCGGGACCGAGGCGGCCAGAAACACCGGATCGACCCCAGCCCGATATCCGGCAACCGGCTGGAACAGTCGCAATCGCCCCCCCAGAAAGTCGTCGCAACTCAGTTGATCGTCCTGGAAATCCGTCATTTCCCCAGCGGAATACCGTTGTCCTGCATCACCCTTGCCGCTCGGTCGTAATCTTCCTCCCTGACCATCATCCGACGGGGAAAAATCCCTATCCCGCCTTCAAGAATGCTCATATTTACGTCCATCTGAAAGCAGTCTATATCCTCGCCCTGTAGAAGGGCGGAGGCAAAGGCCATGACTGTCGGGTCGGTGCTGCGTATTAGCTCTTTCATGGGGATGGATGTAAGGGCAAGGCTGCGCCATTGTCGAGCCTTGTAAAGAAGAACGAAGATGGACGCCAAGGTGAACACGAAACCGCATGACCGGCTGGCCGCTATTCTGTCCTCGGAAATGCAGGATGTGAACGCGCTGATCCGCACCCGGATGGCCTCGGAACACGCACCGCGCATCCCCGAGGTGACCGCCCATCTGGTCGAGGCGGGCGGCAAGCGCCTGCGCCCGATGCTGACGCTGGCGGCGGCGCGGCTCTGCGGCTATCAGGGAAGCGATCACATCAAGCTGGCCGCGACCGTCGAGTTCATCCACACCGCCACCCTGCTGCATGACGATGTGGTCGACGAAAGCGCCCAGCGGCGCGGACGCCCCACCGCCAACCTGCTCTGGGACAACAAATCCTCGGTACTGGTGGGTGACTACCTGTTTGCCCGCAGTTTTCAGTTGATGGTCGAGACGAACTCGCTGCGGGTGCTCGATATTCTGGCCAATGCCGCCGCGACCATCGCCGAGGGCGAGGTGCTGCAAATGACTGCGGCGACCGACCTGAAAACGGATGAAAGCGTTTATCTGAAGGTTGTGCGCGGCAAGACAGCGGCACTGTTTTCGGCGGCAACCGAGGTTGGCGGCGTGATCGCGGGCGCGCCCGAAGCGCAGGTCAAGGCGCTGTTCGACTATGGCGACGCGCTCGGGATCGCGTTCCAGATCGCCGACGATCTGCTCGACTATCAAGGCGACGCCAAGGCCACGGGCAAGAACGTGGGCGACGATTTCCGCGAGCGCAAGTTGACGCTGCCGGTGATCAAGGCGGTGGCGCAGGCCACCGACGAAGAGCGCGCGTTCTGGGTGCGCACCATCGAAAAAGGCAAGCAGGCCGAAGGCGACCTGGAACAGGCGTTGGCGCTGATGGAGAAATACGGCACCCTGGCGGCCACGCGAGCGGATGCTCAGGCTTGGGCGGCCAAGGCGCGCGCGGCGCTGGAAGTGCTGCCCAGCCACGAGATTCGCACCATGCTGAGCGACCTGGCCGATTACGTGGTCTCACGGCTGAACTGAGGCAAAGGGGGCGCTGCCCCCTCGGCCCTCGCGGGCCTCACCCCCGGAGTATTTTGGGCGAAATGAAGGGCTGGGCGGGCTAAAGAACACGCCCGTGAGTACACCACCACTCTGGATGCTCAAGAAACAGCACGGCCTTGGCAACCGACTTGGCGGAATGCCCATCGGGCGGGAAGAGACCGAAACAGGTGGCCCCCGAGCCGGACATGCTAGCGAACAGCGCCCCTGCGTCGCGCAGGGCGTCCAGCACATCGCCGATCACCGGCTGCTGCGCGGTGGCGGGCGCGGCCAGATCGTTGCGCTGACCGCCGAGCCAGGAAATGAACGCGGGCAGGTCGCGCCAGCACGGCAGATCCGGTTCCATCGGCGGGTTTTCCTTGATTTCCAGTGCCCTGAAGACGGCGGGCGTCGAAACCGCGACGCGCGGGTTGACCAGCACGATATCCATTTCCGGGAGCGGCGGCACCGGGTCCAGGCGCTCGCCGATCCCGCGCATGCGGGCGGGCGAGGTGGACAAGCAGACCGGAACGTCGGCGCCAAGCGTCAACACCTGCTTCGCTCCGGGCATTGGCAGATCCCACAATTTCGACATGGCCCCCAAAGTGGCGGCGGCATCCGCCGACCCGCCACCGATGCCCGAGGCCACCGGCAACCGTTTCGTCAGGGTGATCGCGGCGCCGCGCCCGGGCGCCAGCAGCCGCGCCGCGCGCAGCACCAGGTTGTCTGGCTCGGCGGACAGCCCGCCAGCCTCTGGCCCGTCGATCTCCAGTGTCAGCGCATCCGAGGGTACCACCCGGATCGTGTCGCCGATACCAGCAAAGACCACCAGCGAATCGAGCAGGTGATAGCCATCGTCGCGCTGGCCGGTCACATGCAGGGTCAGATTGATCTTGGCCGGCGCAAAGGCCTCAATCGCCATTGGCCACCTTCAGGGGCGGCGATCCTTCCTCGGCCAGAACGGCGTCCAGACCGGTTTCCAGCTTGCGGCGGATCCGGTCGGGATCGGCCTCGCCATCGGTATCCTCGGGCTTGATGAAAGACAGCGCGCGCCGCCATTGGAACTCGGCCTCGCGCACCCGCCCCACGGCCCAAAGCACGTCACCCAGGTGGTCGTTGACCACCGGATCCACCGGCATCAACTCGACCGCACGTTCCATATGGCCCACCGCTTCGTCATAGCGACCGAGGCGGAACAGCACCCAACCAAGGCTATCGACAATATAACCACTGTCGGGACGCGCAGCGACCGCGCGCTGGATCAGGTCCAACGCCTCGTCCAGTTTCTGCTCTTTCTCGACCAGCGAATAACCAAGGTAGTTCAGCACCTGCGGCTGATCCGGGTTCAGCGCCAGTGCAGCGCGGAAATCGGCTTCGGCCTTGTCCCAGTTGCCCAGGCGCTCGTGAGAGATGCCACGGGCATAGTGCAGGAACCAGAGGTTGGGCGCCTCGCCTTCGGTCAGTTCAAGCGCCCTGTCATAGGCGGTCACGGCCTTGTCATAGCTCTCTTGCTGGCGTTGCAGGTCGCCCAGAGAGATATAGGCCTGGGGCTGGTTCGGGTATTCCTTGGCGAGCTTTTCCAGCACCTCGATCGCGGCGTCGGGCTTGGCCGCGCGGCGCAGCGCCTCGGCCCGGCCCAGTTCGGCGGCATGGTAATCGGGACTGTCGGACGGGATTTTCTTGTACGTGGCCTCTGCCAGGTCGAACTGGCCCATTTCCTCAAGCAACCCGGCCGTCATCAACAGGGCGTCGATGTGATCGGGGCGCAGGAAAACGGCGATGCGGATGTAGACCAGCGTATAATCGTCGGACGCCTCGCCGTTCAGGGCGGCCCCGATGGTAAAGAACACCTCGGCCAGCCCGTCTTCGACCGAACGCACCAGCGAGAACGGCAGGGTTTCCCCGGCTGCCAAACGGTCTGCGATGTCACTCAGCGCCGGATCGAAACCGCTGGCGAACACATCGCGTAGCATCTCCAGCGCCTGTTCGTTACGGTCGAGCTGCGACAGAATTTCCGCCCGGGCGATGGCGGCCCTGCGCGAGATCGTTGTCAAGGCGCCATCATCGGCGGAAAACAGGGCCTCGGCGCCTTCGAAATCGCCGACCGAGGCTAGGGCCATCGCCTTGTGGTAATAGGCAAACCCGCGCAGGCCCGCCTCGTCCGCCACCACATCGAACTGTGCCAGCGCCTTGGCCACCGACCCGGTGCCCATATGGGCCCAGCCGGCAATCAGCCCGTCGACCAGCTTGCCCACCGCGCGGCTTTCGGAGTCACGGTCCAGGACCTCCTGAAACTTTCCCTCGGCCAGCAGGTTCGCGATCACAGCGATGCTGGCGACCTGGCTCTTGAGGCCCATCGCCTCCATCTGCTCGGCGATGGTCACTGCCTGATCCATCCGACCAAGGGCCAGTTGCGACAGCACCACATTTTCCAACAGCGCGGGATTCTTAGGATCGGTCGCAAGCGCGCGGACATAGTGTTCCGCCGCCGCTTCGAAATCGTTGGTATAGGCGGCCTGCCGGGCGGCCAAATAGGACCCGGCGGCCACATCCGCGACCGCAGGGAGAGAAACTGCCGATAGCAGTGCCGCCAGCACCGTCTTTCTGACCAGAGAAATCGCCAAGGGTCCACCTTTCCTGCTGCCTTGTCCAAAGCTAGGGCGTAGCAGGGTCCGGTGCAATGGCCGAAGCACGGGGAGGCTGGTCACAATCGCTCAACGGCATGTCTTTGCCTGCTCGTGCGCAAAAGAAAACGCCGGGCAGGGCCCGGCGCTGTCCACTGTGAAGAGGCCCCATCACATATTGGGATAGTTCGGCCCGTCGCCGCCCTGCGGGGTAACCCAGGTGATGTTCTGGCTCGGGTCCTTGATATCGCAGGTCTTGCAATGCACGCAGTTCTGGAAGTTGACCACGAATCGCGGGCCGCCATCGTCTTCGACCACCTCATAGACACCCGCCGGGCAATAGCGCTGCGCCGGTTCGGCGTATTTGGGCAGGTTCACCTTGACCGGCACATCCGGGTCGGACAGCCGCAGATGGCAGGGCTGGCTTTCCTCGTGGTTGGTGGCGGCAAAGGACACGTTGGTCAGCCGGTCAAAGCTGATCGTGCCATCGGGCTTGGGATAGTCGATCGGTTTGTGCTTGCTGGCCTCTTCGGTCGCAGCCGCATCGGTCTTGCCATGGCCCAGGGTGCCGAACAACGAGAAGCCCAGCGTGTTGGTCCACATGTCGAGCCCGCCCAGCGCCAGCGAGGGCACCAGCCCCCATTTGGACCACATCGGCTTGACGTTGCGCACCTTTTTCAGGTCCTTGCCGATGGCGCCGGTGCGCACCTCGGTCTCGTAATCGCTCAGCTCGTCCGACTGGCGGCCCGCCTGGATCGCGTCATACGCGGCCTCTGCCGCAGCCTTGCCCGACAGCATCGCGTTATGGTTGCCCTTGATGCGCGGAACGTTGACCATGCCGACCGAACAGCCGAGCAGCGCCACGCCGGGTGCCACCATCTTGGGCATCGACTGGTATCCGCCCTCGGTGATGGCGCGGGCGCCATAGGCGACGCGCTTGCCGCCCTTCAGCAGCTCGGCCACCATCGGATGATGCTTGAACTGCTGGAATTCCATATAGGGGAACAGGTGCGGGTTCTTGTAGTTCAGGTGCACCACAAAGCCCACATAGACCTGATTGTTATCCAGGTGATAGATGAACGAGCCACCGCCCGCATTGCCGCCCAGAGGCCAGCCCATGGTATGGGTCACGGTGCCTTCGCGGTGCTTGGCCGGGTCGATCTCCCAGATCTCTTTCATGCCAATGCCGAATTTCTGCGGCTCCTTGCCCTTTTGCAGGTCGTATTTGGCGATCACTTCCTTGGCCAGCGAACCGCGCACCCCTTCGGACAGGAAGACATATTTGCCGTGCAGCTCCATCCCCGGCTCGGTGTTGGGGCCGTAAGAGCCGTCGGCCTCCAGGCCGAAGACACCGGCAACCACGCCCTTGACCTCGCCATTGTCGCCATAGACCAGTTCGGAACAGGACATGCCCGGGAAGATCTCGACACCCAGTTCCTCGGCCTGTTCGGCCATCCAGCGACAGACATTGGCCATCGACACGATGTAATTGCCGTGGTTGTTCATCAGAGGCGGCATCGGCCAGTTCGGTACACGGATCTGCCCGGCCTCGCCCAGGACATAGAAGTTGTCCTCTTTCACCGGCACGTTCAGGGGGGCGCCCTTCTCCTTCCAGTCGGGGATCAGCGCATCCAGACCACAGGGATCCAGCACCGCGCCCGACAGGATATGCGCGCCCACTTCCGAGCCCTTTTCCAGCACAACGACGTTCAGGTCGGCATCAAGTTGCTTGAGACGGATAGCCGCCGACAGGCCCGCCGGACCCGCCCCGACGATCACCACGTCATATTCCATCGCTTCGCGTTCAATCTCGGCCATCGTGACGCTCCTTGGCTTTGGTTTGGCTCTCCGGTCGCGGGCCGGACGCAATAAAGTTTCGCGCTTGATTACAGGCTATGCAGGTCAAGCGTCAATTGAAACGCGAGGTTTTATTCGCACATGCAGCAATTCCCGCGCCCGATCAGGGTTCTTGCGGGCGTTTCAGGATAATTTGCCGCATCCTCGGGAATCGCCCTACTCTGTCCACACCCCTTTATCTGGAGAGAGTGAATGCCCGTATCCTTGCAAGTCGCCTATCCCGCCCGCGACGACACCAGCTTCGATTACGACTACTACCTTACCACCCATATGGGTTTGGTCGCCAAACACATGGGCGCCCACATCCAGAACACGGTTGTGACCAAGGGTTTGGCAGGCGGCCCCGACACGCCGCCGCCGTTTCATGCGATTGCCACCATCGTCTTTGCCGACCAGGCCGCGATGAACGCGGCGATGGCCGCCGCCGGACCCGTCGTGGCGGATATCCCGAATTTCTACAACAAGGCGCCGCAGATGCTGATCGGCGAAGTGGTTGGCTGATCCGGGGTCAGAGGCCCCCGGTCTCGTCCAGCACGAGACGGGGGCCCGGCCCCTTGCTCGCGGCCCGATCCTCGGGGTTATAGAGCGCGCAATTGGGCAGGCTGAGACAGCCGCAACCGATACAGCCGTCCAGATTGTCGCGCAGCCGCTCCAGCGTTGCGATTCGCTGGTTCAGACGGTCGCGCATCGCAGTGCTGATGCGGGTCCAGTCGGCGCGCGTGGGGGTCCGGTTGCCGGGCAGCCCGGCCAAGACATCGCGAATCTCTGGCAGGGTCAGCCCCAGCTGCTGTGCGATCATCACAAAACTCAGCCGCCGCAGATCGGCCCGCTGATAGCGCCGCTGCCCGCCCGCATTGCGCCAAGGCGCGATCAGACCCTGGGTTTCGTAATAGCGGATCGCCGACACCGCCAATCCGGTGCGCCGCGCCAATGCGCCGATAGATAGACCTTCGGAAGCGGGCATATTTTTTCCTGCAAAAACCTTGACCTAAAGTTAGGTTTAGAAATTATCTTCACCCGTGGCAACAGAGCAAAAGGAAGATTTTCATGAAGGCCACACTGGAACACGCAAACTTCACCGTCGCCGATCCCAAGGCAACCGCCGCCTGGCTGAACACGGTGTTCGGCTGGGAAACCCGCTGGGAGGGCGCGGCAATCGCCGGCGGCTATACCGTGCATGTGGGCGATGCCGACACCTATCTGGCGCTTTACGCCCCACCCGCGCCGGTCGCCTCAGCCGAGACTAGTTATGATGTGATCGGCGGGCTGAACCATGTGGGCGTTCTGGTCGATGATATCGACGCGACCGAGGAACGGGTGCGCGCCGCGGGCTTCACCCCACATAACCACGCCGATTACGAACCCGGGCGGCGGTTTTACTTCGACGATGACAATGGCATCGAGTTCGAGGTGATCAGCTACGCATAAGGCGGGGTTCTGCCCAACCAACGCTAGTCCCCTCTTGCATTCCACGCCCGGTTTGGGTCAGGTAAACAGCAACCCAACTGTCGCCCCGACGCATCGTGCGGCGGGGCGATGCAATTTCTGCGTGGACGAGAAGAGATGGAAAAGATCCCAATGACGCCTTCGGGCCATGCCGCGCTCGAGGCCGAACTGAAGCAACTCAAGAGCGTCGAGCGTCCGGCCATCATCCAGGCAATCGCCGAGGCGCGCGAGCATGGCGATCTGTCGGAAAATGCCGAATACCATTCCGCCCGTGAAAAACAGTCCTTCATCGAAGGCCGCATCAAGGAGCTGGAAGGTGTATTGTCGCTGGCCGATGTGATCGACCCGGCGAAACTGTCCGGCTCGGTCAAGTTCGGCGCCCGCGTGACGCTGGTGGACGAAGACACCGACGAGGAAAAGACCTGGCGCATCGTGGGCGAGCACGAGGCCAATATCGAAAACGGCCTCTTGAACATCAAATCGCCCATCGCCCGTGCCCTGATCGGCAAGGACGAAGGCGACAGCGTCGAAGTGAACACCCCCGGCGGCATCAAAGCCTATGAGATCCTGAGTATCGAGTACTCCTGACGGAGCCTGAACATGTCCGGCAAAACGCCAGACCGCGACCCCGCCCGCCCTTCTCCGATTGGGCTCTATGACCGGCCCAGGCGGCCTAATGTCACGGGTGTCGAAATCGTGGCGCTGGCGCTGACGGCTGTTTGGCTGCTGGTGTCGGTCTACATCTTTTTCATCGCAGAGGCCGGATCCGGCCAGGGGGTTGGCGTCATCGTGTCGATGATGGCCGTCTTCCTGCCGGTTGCGATGATCTGGGTCGCGGCGACCGCGACCCGGGCCAGCCGCGTCATGCGCGAAGAGAGCCAGCGGCTGCAAGCCGCGATCGACGCGATCCGGCAGGCCTATATCACGCAACAGCAACGCCATGCGGCGGGCCACGAACCCTCTGTCACCAAGAAGCTGGACGAAATCGCCGCCGCCGCGAAGAAGACCGAAACTGCGCTGGCGACGTTCCACACCTCCCGCCGCGACAGGCCCCCGGTGCCGCTCTCGGTTCCGGTCGAGCCTCTAGGCGACCAGGGGTCACTGGAACTTGGCACCCCGGCCGAGGCGCTGTCGCCGCCGCTGTCGACCGAGGATCTGATCCGCGCGCTGCATTTCCCGGAAACCGCCGAGGATACCGAGGGCTTCGCAGCGCTGCGCCGCGCGCTCAAGGATCGCAAGGCCGCGCAATTGATCCAGGCGTCCCAGGATGTTCTGACCCTGCTCAGCCAGGAAGGCATCTATATGGACGACCTGCGCCCCGACATGGCCCGGCCCGAGGTCTGGCGCCAGTTCGCCCAAGGCGCACGCGGGCGCGCGGTGGCCGGTCTCGGCGGCGTCCGGGATCGCTCGTCGCTGGCACTGACCGCTGGCCGCATGAAGCAGGACCCGATCTTTCGCGATGCCGCGCATCACTTCCTGCGCCTCTTCGACCGGATGCTGACCGGGTTCGAGGCCCAGGCGACCGATAGCGAGATCTCGGCGCTTGGCGACACCCGCACCGCCCGCGCCTTCATGCTGCTGGGGCGCGTCGCCGGAACCTTCGACTGACCCCGCGCCCTATCCTGTCAAGGGCAGGCGCATCCGGGTGGCGGAGCGGAATCCGAACACCCAGGCCAGCGGCCCGGTGTGTTCAGTGCCGGTGGCCACGAAACCCACCCGTTCATACAGCGCCTTTGCGCGCGGGTTGCTGTCGATGACATCCAGCTGCACCTCGCCCGCGCCAGACCTTTCGGCCTCGGCCCGGATCGTCGCCAACAGGGCGCTGCCAACCCCTTGGCCCCGCGCACGCTCATCTACAAAGATGCCATCCATCTGAAACACGCCCGGTTGCAGCGGTCGCTCCAGGAGTTCCAACAAAGGCCCCCGCCACAAGGCGCCGACCCAGCCATAAACCCGGGCCAGATCGCCCATCCCTGCATCGACCAGCCCGCCTTCGGCGGTCTTGAACCCGGCAAGCCCCAGCATCTGCCCCTTCCCGTCCCGCGCGCCGAGTGCGAAGCGCGGATCAAGCGCCGGGTGGAGAAAGCGCAAGGCCCTGTCCTCTGGCCCCAGCACCTGGCCCAGCTTGGCCGCGAAGGCCTGCCAGAACAGGCGCGCGGCCTCTGGCCGCTCGCTTTCGTCAAAGCCCCGGGTGATGCGCAGGGTCACAATCCGAACCCGCCATAGGGGATGAACCGCACCAGATCGCCGGGTCTGATATGGCGGCCATCGTCGCCGATCTCCACCAGCCCCTCGGCCCAACTCAACCCGCTCACCCGGCCCGACCCTTCGGAGGCAAAGACCTCCACCCGGCCAGCCCGCACACGGGCACGCAGGTACTCGCGCCGTCCGGGTTTCTTTCTCTTCTCAAAGCCCGCGGGCAGGTCAAAACCCTGCGGCTCGGCCCAGGCCTCGCCTGCCAGAACCGCCAGCGCCGGGCGCGCAAAGATAATGGCGCAGACCATCGCAGCCACCGGGTTGCCCGGGAGACCGAACACCGGCTTGCCTTGCCATAAGCCCAGCGCCAGCGGTCGCCCCGGTTTCAGCGCGATCCTCCATTGCTGCATGGCGCCTGCCTCGCGCAACAGGGCCGAGACATGGTCCTCATCCCCCGCCGAGGCACCACCGCTGGTCAGGATCACATCGGCCTCTTGCGCTGCCCGGTCCAAGGTCGCGCGCAACGCCGCCCGGTCGTCCGGAACCCGCCCCATGTCGCACACCCGGTATCCCAGCCGCTGCGCCAGCGCGCAAAGCATCGGCCGGTTCGCGTCATAGATCTGGCCTGGCCCGGCCTCTGCCCCCGGTTCGGTCAACTCGTCGCCGGTGGACAGGATCGCCACCCGCAGGGTGACCCTTACTGCCACCTCGGCGATGCCGACCGACGACAACAGCGCCAGGTCGGCAGGGGTCAGCCGCCGCCCTACGGGCAGCACAACCGCGCCCGCTGCCACGTCCTCACCTGCCTTGCGGGTGTTGGCGCCGCGTTTCAACGGCCCGCGAAAGGCGATCTCACCGTCGCCCAGCGTCACATCCTCTTCGAGGATCACGGTCTCGACCCCCTCGGGCAGCGCCGCGCCAGTCAGCACCCGCAACGCGCGGCCCGTGGGCAAGACGCCATCAAACGGCACCCCCGCCGCCGCCCGACCGTCCGCCAGCGGCATCACATGCGCGCCCTCGGGCACCGCCCCGGCAAAGCCATAGCCATCGACCGCGCTGTTGGCTTGCGGCGGGCTAGCCCGCCGCGCCACCGCGTCCACCGCCAGCACCGCGCCCAGCGCTTGCGCCAGCGGGCGCCGCTCGACCCCGGTCACCGGCCCCAGCCTGTCCCGCAACATATCGAGCGCGGCATCGACTGGCGTCCATTCGACCCCGGCAGGCAGAGCGAAACAATCGTTGCGCAGCGGCGGCGGTTTCAACCCGGTCATCCCTGGTCCACTCCCAATATCCAGCCTTCCTCGGGCGCGGTCACATCCAGCCGCCGAGAAAGCTCGGCCTGCGGCAGGGCGGCCAGATCATCCGCCACCCGCTCCACCTGCCACGCATCCCTGATCCGGCCCTCAGGCGCCTTGCCCAAAGTCAACGAAGGCCAGATTTCCACCAAGGCAACCGGCTTGTCCAACGGCTCGAACGGCCAGACAGCCACCCTCCCGGAAAAATGACGCCGCAACCGCGCCAGCACCGGCAGCCCCATCATCACCTGACCGCCGACCGCGCCCACCCCGGCCATCTGCCAGCAAGTAAAGGCGCCTCGGGCACGATGCTCCACCGCGCGTCGGTCGGGAAACGGGTTGCGGTACACCCGCTTGGTGCGCGGCAACCCGTCGATATCGCGTTTTAGTCCGTTGGCCCAGAACGGTCCCTTGCCGCCCAGCCCCCGGTTGATCTCTCCGGCCAGATCGAACCGATTATTGGCCATTGGTGCATCCTCAACGCGCGCCTCGAACCAGTCCCACAGGCGCATTGGATCGTCCGACCCGCTCACCGCCCGGGCAAAGCCCGCCGGGTAGCCAAAGGGAAAATCGAACCCCAGCATCAGCCGCCGACCGGCGGCCAGAGCGGTCTCGATCACATCGCACAGCCAGCCTTCGGCCAGCCCCCGGTTCCTGAGATAGACGGGCTCCTCCCCGGCGACACAGGCCCAGATCGCATCTTTGCGCGGGCGCGGGCCGGTATCGTTGCCGCCCGACCAGTCGACCATGGCAATGGTGTCAAAGGGCCTCACAGCCCGACCTCGGACAGGATGAAACCGGCAATCGCCTTTGTGTCGTTCAGATCGAACACCGGCCGGTCGAGCGTCAGGGGCGTGTCGCTCGCCACCGCGCGGATGGTCGGATCACCCGGCGCGATCAGTGCTGTGCCCGCCTCGGCCCGGAACGCCTCGACCTTGGGGTGTCCCTCGCGCTTGTAGCCCTCGATCAGCACCAGATCGACCGGCGAAAGGCGGCCCAGTAGCTCGGCCAGGGGCGGTTCCGCCGCGCCGCGCAACTCGGTCATCTGCGCCACGCGATAGCGTGATGCAAGGATCACCTCGGACGCGCCCGCCTGACGGTGCCGCCAGCTGTCGCGGCCCGGATGATCGACGTCGAACGAATGATGCGCATGCTTGACCGTCGACACCGTCAGGCCGCGCGCGGTGATCTCGGCCACCAGCCGCTCCATCAGGCCGGTCTTGCCTGCGTTCTTCCAGCCGGTGACGCCATAGACCCTCATGCGCGCTCCAACAGGGTTTCGGCCCGGACCAGATCCTCGGGCGAGTTGACGTTGAAGAAGGGATCGAACGGCTCTGCCTCAAACAGCGCCTCGCGCCCGCCATGCCGGTCGGTCCACAACACCACCTTGCGCAGGCCGTCGTTCAGCGCCGCGCGCAGGTCGTCGCGCAGCGCCACGGGCCAGAGGCCAAAGGTCGGGTGTCGGTTGACCTTGCCCCCCGATTTCAGCGCCGCGCCCTCACGCGGGGTCGTGGCCAGCACCAGCGGCTGCACCTGCCCCTCGGCGGAGGCCATCAGCTGCGCCACCAGATTACATGGGAAAAACGGCGTATCGGCAGCGGCGGTGACGATGCTGTCGGCCCCCTGTTCTGCGGCCCAGTCAAGCCCGGCGAGCACGCCCGCCAGCGGCCCGGCAAACCCCTCGACCGTGTCGGGCAGAACCGGCAGGCCGAATTCCGCAAACCGCGCCGGATCGCCATTGGCATTGAGCGCCAGCCCTCCGACCTGCGGCTCCAGCCGGTCGATCACATGGCCCAGCAGAGGCCGCCCGCCCAGTGGCAACAGCCCCTTGTCGCCGCCCCCCATCCGAGTGGCGAGCCCACCGGCAAGGATCACGCCCAGAGCGGCGGTCATTCGCCCGCCTCCGCACTCTTCCTGCGATGTTTCCTATCCTCGACCGGCACGCTGGCCGGGTCGGCATCCCAGACCAACCGCTCGGCCCCCGACAGACAGACAAACCGTTGCCCACGCATCCGGCCGATCAGGGTCAGGCCGACCTGCCGCGCGATCTCGACCCCCCAGGCGGTAAAGCCCGACCGCGAGGCCAGCACCGGGATGCCCATCATCGCAGTCTTGATCACCATCTCGGAGGTCAGCCGCCCGGTGGTATAGAGGATCTTGTCGCCCGCCCCCTCGCCCGTGGACAGCATCCAGCCCGCGATCTTGTCCACCGCGTTATGGCGGCCCACATCCTCCATATAGACCAGCGGCCTGCTTTTGCGGCACAGCACCGTGCCATGAATTGCCCCGGCCTCCAGATACAGCGAGGGCGTGCGGTTGATCCGCGCCGCCAGATCATAGAGCCAGGATGTACGCACCTCCACTTGAGGCAAGCGCACCTCCTCCAGCCCCTCCATCATGTCGCCGAACACGGTGCCCACGGCACAGCCGCTGGTGCGGGTCTTTTTCTTCAGCTTTTCCTCGTGGCTGGTTTCCACCGCCGTACGCACCACGACGGTTTCCAGATCCTCGTCGAAATCGACGCCGGTGATCTCTTCGCCCGGTTTCAGCATGCCCTGATTGCGCAGGAAGCCCAGCGCCAGATACTCGGGGTAATCCCCGATGGTCATGGCGGTCACGATCTCCTGACTGTTGAGGAAGATGGTCAGCGGGCGTTCCTCGACCACCGAGAGGCGCGCGGGTGCGCCGGTCTGGTCCAAACCCTCGACTGCGCGGGTCAGCCGGGCGGCCCCCGGGTCGGGGGCGATGATGTAATCTGACAGGTCGTCCGAGATAGCCAATTGCAACCCTTTCCTTGGCTCGGTACAGCGGTCGGGCTTACCTTAGGATCTAGGAATGTCCTTCACCACATCCAAATCCGTCTACTGGAAGGGTTTTCGCGACGGCGCACCCTTCATCATGGTGGCGGCCCCCTTTGGCACGCTGTTCGGCGTTTTCGCGACCGAGGCCGGGCTGAACCTGGTGCAGGTGATGACCTTTACCGCCACCGTTTTTGCGGGTGCGGCGCAGTTCACCGCGCTGCAACTCTTGCTCGATGACACACCGACACTGATCGTCCTGTTGTCTGCGCTGGCGGTCAATCTGCGGGTGGCGATGTATTCCGCCGCGCTGACGCCTTATCTGGGCGCCGCACCGCTGTGGCAGCGGGCGGTTGCCGCCTATTTCACGGTGGACCAGTCCTATGCCCTGTCCATGGTGCGGTTCGAGACCGAGCCGGACCTGACCGTGCCACAGCGGATGGCCTATTTCTTTGGTACCGTCACACCCTTGGCGCCCGCCTGGTATCTGGCGACCTATCTGGGTGCGGTGCTGGGCACCCGCACCCCCGACAGCTGGGCGCTGGATTTCGCCCTGCCCATTACCTTCCTGGCAATGATCGGACCGATGCTGCGCACCCTGCCGCATGTGATCGCGGCGCTGGTGGCGATCGTGACCGCGTTGCTGACAGCCGGTGTGCCGTTCAACCTAGGCCTGCTGATCGCGGGCACCGCCGGCATGATGGCCGGCGCGCAGGCCGAAGTGATGCTGGCACGCCGGAGCAAGAACACATGACCGAGATCGACCCGACAACCATGTGGATCGTCATCGCCGGGCTTGCCTTTGGCAGCTTTGGCCTGCGCTTTGTCTTTATCGGGCTGGTGGGCGACCGTCCGCTGCCCGGCTGGCTGCTGCGGCACCTGCGCTATACCGCCGTGGCCATCCTGCCCGCGCTGATCGCGCCGCTGGTCATCTGGCCACAGGCCACCGGCGGCCAGCCCGATGTGCCCCGGATTAGCGCCGCCGCAGTGGCGCTTGCCGCCGGATACTGGTCGAAAAACGTGCTGGTCGCGATCTTTTCAGGGGCAGGCACGCTTTACGGCCTGCTCTACCTGCTGGGCTGAGACGAGGCTCAGCCCGGCTGGTTCAGCTTGGCGTTGTTGGCGGCCAAGCCTTTTTGCAGGTCGGCGTCGTCCTGCTCGTAATACCTGTTCGTGACAGCGCCCGAGAGCGAACCGAACTGATCGGCCAGTTTGGTCGGCTGAAAGGTCACCTTGATGTCGCCAAACCCCGGAATTTGCTGCAAAAGCTGTGCGGTATAGTTGGCGCAATAGGCCCCCGGCACTGGCCCCATCTGGCGGGCCAGCCGATAGGCAACCTCGGCCTGTTCCGGCGTCACTTCCAGCTCTTGCACAACCACGTGATGGGTCTCGCGGGCATGTGATCCGCGATAGGCGCGCTCGACCGCCGGAGTGATCCCGTACAAAACGTCGTTTTGTTCTGGCACGAGATCGGCCCAGAACGATCCCGCCGGATCAAAGATCACCCGCTCGCTGGCATTGATCATCAGCGACGTATGCGCCCCCGCGCCCGAGCGGTTGTTGACCATGGTGTAAAGCGTCAGCTTCGCCGGTCCCGGCTCACGATAGCGCACGGCCGCCACGGTTGCATCATCGGCAAAGGGCGCACTCTGGCGCGTACAGGCCGCCGTACCGGCCGCCAGCACACAGACAAGCATCAAGGTTTTCACGGAAGGCTCCCGCCGGATCAGGAGGTGAAGACTGCCATGAACAGCAGAATGCAGAAAATCACCACGGCCACGCGGATGGTGGCCTTGATGAACCCTTCAAAAGTCTGGGTCTGGGTGGTGATGTCCATCGAACCGGGTTTGAAATCAGCCATAGCGGTCTTCCTATTCGCGTGTTTTTCGCTGGATAACGGATTCTCGCCGCCCTGTCACGACGTCATTCGCGCGCAGGCAGGGCAAGATCGAAAGGTGTGCATTGCGGGTAACCATAGCCCCAGCGCCACGGCAGCCCGGAACAGGGACCGCCACCGAACCGCACCGCCATGTACATCGCGTCGGCAATCGTGCCATAGGCTCGGCGCACCGTCTCGGGCGTGGTGTCATAGCGGATGGCAAGCGCCTCCAGATGGCTTTCGCCTGTCTCGCGCACGCAGGACCGCAATTCCTCGTCCGCCTGCACCCGGGCGTCATAGCTGGCCTCGGCGTCCTCCGCCCCGCCGCCGTCGTGATAGGCGCGGTCATGGATGATGCAGCAGGCCTCCCACGGCGGGACATCGCCCTGCGCCGCGGCAAAATCGGGAAAGGTCTCGGCAACCAGCGTCCACCCGGCACTCAATCCGCCGGAACAGCCATCGGTGGTAAACGGCGCCAGCACGGCCTCGCTCCGCGTGGTCATGAAGGAGCGATGCGCGGGCAGTTCGACCACCCGCCCGATATCCTGCGCCGCCACGGGCCCCGCGACCAGCAGGCAGCCGATCACAAGGTTACGGGCTCTCATCGCGATACTCCTTCGCATCCGCCTCCCAGCCCATTTCCTGGGTCAGCCACAACAGCACCCGTTCCGCCGGGTTCAGCGTCGCCCGCACCTCCAGCACCTCGCGCGCCAAGGCCGGTTCGTCTGTGATCAGCCCATCGACCCCAAGCGAGATCATCTTGGACATCAAGAGCGGCTCGTTGACGGTCCAGACATAGATGTCCTTGCCCACCGCATGCACCGCGCGCACCAGCGACGGGCGCAGACTGGCGGTGCTGACGGCGATGAAATCGCCCTCCAGCCCGGCAAGATCGCCCACCGCAGTGGCGGCCAGAACTCCGGTGCGCCAGTCCGGGCGCAGCGCCCGCATCTTCTGTACCGCCGGGTATTTCAGCGACATGGTGGCGATCTGGTCCTGCATCCCCAGTTCCTCGACCAGGGCAATGACCCGGTTTTCCAGATCCACATCGTGTCCGTAGTACTTCAGTTCGATCAGTACCCGGGACTTGTCCCGGGCCGCTTCCAGCGCCGCTCGCAGGGTCGGCGTCCGCTCGACCGAATACTCCGGCGCGTACCAGCCGCCGATGTCTATGGCTTCCAGATCCTGCATCGTGGCATCCCAGATCTTGGTCGGCACGCCCGCCAGCTTCATGAAATCGCTGTCATGCATCACCACGATCTCGCCATCGGCCGTTTCCTGCACGTCGATCTCGACCCAATCGGCCCCATCCTCGATCGCCTTCACGACCGAGGCCATGGTGTTTTCCGGCCGCGATCCCGCCGCGCCCCGGTGGCCGATGACGGTCACGTCGTCCTCGGCTGTCAGTTGCGTCAAGAGCCCGTCGCCGACCCAGGCGCCGATCCCCAAGGCAATCGCCGCAATGCCCGCGGCCCCTATCAGACGGCCGCGCAGGCCTATGCGCGCCGAGGGCGTGGGAACCGTCGCCTCACCGCCATAAAACCCGTCCAGAACCTTGGCCAGCGCCCCCAGGCCAATCGCCGACAGCACCAGACCGGCCAGCGCCCAAAGGCCCAGCACCAGTACGATCAGGATCAGGGCCCGGCGCAAGCCGCCTTCGGCCGGGATCGGGATCACGGCCATCGCCAGATTGGCCACAGCGGCGATACCGGCGGCAATGGCAATACGGATCGCCGCCCAGATCACCAGTTCGATCTTCAGCCTGGTCCGCCGCACGCCCATCCGGCGGGTGCTCTCGGCAAAGACTTCGCGTGGGCGCATCCCGTCGAACAGAACCAGATGCAGCGCCAGCGCCCAGCCCGACAGGCGCAGGATCAGCGCACCGGCCAGCAGCAGCACGATCAGCCCGATCAGCACCACCGCCACCCAGAACTCGGGCGGATGAAAGGTCAGGTAATAGTTGATGTCATAGTCGGTCAGTTTCCACCACGCGACCAGCCCCGCCAGCGCCGCAAACGGCGCGATCAGTAGCAACAGCCGCAAGATGAACAGAACCGCAAAGCTCAAAAGCGCCCTCACCCGGCGAAACACCAGCGCAAAGGCCGCGCTGCCGGTGCGCCAAACATCAGCCTCAAGACTGCGCAGGCTCGCCGCCATGACCGAGAAACTCAGCACCTCTGCCACCAGCAGCACGCTCAGCACGCCAAGCGTTGCCGCGAATCCCATTGGCGACAGGATAAACCGCGCGATGTCTTGGTCGGTCAGCGCAGACTGGTCAGACAGTGCGACGGCAAGGTTGATCAGCCCCGCCAAGGACGGCGCGATCAGGGCCAGCGCCAACAGGCGTAGGGCCGCGTAGAGGGGCACAAAAAGCGCACGTCGCGACCATGACCGGCGCCAGGCTGAAACGACATTTGACAAATGAGACACGGCTCAATCTCCCGCAATAATTGCGGGTATTGAACGGCGCAACTGCCCATCTGGCAAGCTTATTCCGGCTTGCTCTCCAGATCCGCCGCCAAACGAAAGCCGATGCGATGCGCCGGTTCGTCCCGCGCCACCGCCGGCATCGCACGCAGCGTCACGTTCAGCTGGCTGACATGTTGCACCAACTGGGTGCGCGCGCCGGCCTCGTCGACGCCGTAAAAGGTCACCATATCCGGGTCGAAATAGCCCATACCCTGAATCCTGAGCACACCGACCCCACCACCGACAAAGCCCATGGCGACCTCTTGCGTGGCGTCGAGCTGCTTTTCAAAGTTCTGGATGTAGATGATCAGCCGCTCATAAGCCCATTGCGCCGAGCTCTTGCCGGTTGTGGGGCGCTGCAACGTCTCGGGCACCACGGGTTCGCATGGCTCGCTGTCGGGGTCCGCATGCACCTCGTGACAACGCGGCATCGCCTCAGCCTCGGCATATTCGGCCGAAGTTTCGATCTTGTTTTCCATCTCTCACCCCTTGCGCTGGTAGAGCCAGGCCCCGTCCGCGCGGCGGGTCCGGATCACGTCCCCAGTATGGTAGAGATGGTTCACATGCGCCACCGCTTCAACCAGCGCCAGCCCGTATTCGCCCTCGCCGATGGTGCGCTTGAAGAGCGGCGCAAAGCATTCGGACGCCGCCTTGGGCGTGTCCAGATGGTTCAGCAGCCGCGTCAGCGCGCCGTGGTGGTTGTCGATCAGCTGCCGCATCCGGATCGGCAAACCGGTAAACGGCAGCTTGTGCCCGCCCAGCGCCAGATGCTCAGGCCGGGCCAGCGGCGCCAGCCGCTCGCAGGTTTCCAGCCAGTCGGCCAGCGGGTCGGCCAGCGGCTCGGTGGCATAGACCCCGATATTGGGGCTGATCGAACTGAGGATCTGGTCGCCGGTGATCACCAGATTGTCGTCTCGGCTCCAGAAGGTCGCATGTTCGGGTGCATGGCCATTGCCCATATGCACGTCCCAATCGCGCCCGCCCATGCGGAACACGTCACCCTGCTTGATCCGGGTGAACCCCAGGGGCATCGGATAGACCATGTCGGCAAAGTTGAACGGCCGCTCGGCCATCCGCTTGGCCAGCACCTCGGGCGCCATGCCTGCGCTGCGGTAATAATCGAGCGTTTCCTCGGGCCAGGTCTCCTGCACATCAAGCGTCAGCATCCGCGCAAACAGCCAAGCGGTGCGGGTGGTGACCAACTCGGCGCCGAGTTCCGACTGGAACCAGCCCACATTGCCGATGTGATCAGGGTGATGATGGGTTGCCACCACGCGGCGCACAGGTTTGCCCGCCAGCGGCCCGTCGATCAGCGTCTGCCAGATGGCGCGGGTCTTCTTTGACGAAAACCCGGTGTCGATCACCGTCCAGCCATCGCCGTCATCCAGCGCATAGACGTTCACATGGTCCAGCTTCATCGGCAGCGGCAACCGCATCCACAACACGCCCTCGGCGATCTCTATCGCCGTACCGTGCGCGGGCGGCTCGTCCCACGGGTAACGCATCGCCAGCCCCGGCGCCCGGTCCATCACGCCGCCAGTTCGTCGAGGTCGAGCGCGTAGAGATCGCCCGCGCCGTTGCGCGCCTGCACCAGCAGGCTGTCATGCTCGGGCAGCAGCGCGTTGATGTAGAACCGCGCCAGCTTCTCGCGCGCGCCGCCCTTGTCGGCCAGCGCCGCGGCCAGGTGGTAATGCGCGCCCAGAACCCGGGCAAAGGCCCGCAGATAGGGTACCGCACCGGCAAAGCGTTCGGTCATGTCGCCCTGGCCCACCAGCCATTCGGTGGCCTCACGCAGGGTTTCGCTGGCCTCCCAGACCGGCCCGGCCAGTTCCGGCAGTTGCGCGCGGGCGCCTTCGGCATGCGCCTCGATCTCGTCGAGCAGCCGGGATGCCGCCTCGCCCCCATCCATCATCTTGCGCGCGACAAGGTCCATCGCCTGAATGCCGTTGGTGCCTTCGTAAATCGCGGTCACCCGCACATCGCGGTAGAATTGCGCGGCCCCCGTTTCCTCGATGAAGCCCATGCCGCCATGCACCTGCACCCCGGTTTCCGAGACCGAGATACCGGTATCTGTGCCAAACGCCTTGGCGATCGGCGTCAGGAAGGCGGCACGCGCCTTCCATTCGGCCGATCCGGTGGCATTGCCCATGTCAATGGCGACGGCGCAGGCCATCAGGATGGCGCGGGCGGCAAAGACATCGGCCTTCATGCTCATCAGCATCCGGCGTACATCGGCATGATCGACGATGGTGCCCGAGGCAGACTTGCCCTGCTTGCGCTCCATCGCATAGGCCAGCGCATGCTGCCAGGCGGCCTCGGCCACGCCGACACCCTGCCCGCCCACACCCAGACGCGCATTATTCATCATCGTGAACATGGCCGCCATGCCGCCATGTTCCTCGCCCACCAGCCAGCCAGTTGCTCCGTCATATTGCATCACGCAGGTGGGAGAGCCGTGCAGGCCCATCTTGTGCTCCAGCGACACCACCTTGAGGCTGTTGGCCACGCCCGCATTGCCATTCTCATCCGGCAGGTTGCGCGGCACCAGAAACAGCGAAATGCCCTTGGTCCCCGGCACCCCATCGGGCAGCCGTGCCAGCACCAGGTGGCAGACATTGTCACAGAAATCGTTGTCGCCCCAGCTGATGAAGATCTTCTGACCGGTGACCGCATAGGTGCCGTCGCCATTGGGCTCGGCCTTTGAACTCAGCGCGCCCACATCCGACCCGGCCTGCGGTTCGGTCAGGTTCATCGTGCCCGACCACTCGCCCGAGATCAGCTTGGGCAGATAAAGCTCCTTGATCGCGTCGCTGGCATGATGCTCCAGCGCCTCGATCTGGCCCTGGCTCATCAACGGCGCCAGTTGCAGCGACAGGCAGGCACCGCTCATCATCTCGTTCACCGCCGTCGTCACCGTCATCGGCAGGCCCATGCCGCCATGCTCGGGATTGCCGCTCATGCCGATCCAGCCGCCTTCGGATATGGCCTTCCAGCCATCGGCGAAGCCGGGCGAGGTACGCAGCACCCCGTTTTCCAGCCGTGCCGGGTTCAGGTCGCCGCCCCGCTGCAAGGGCGCCATCACCTCGTCACACATCCGGCCCGCCTCGGTCAGGATCGCCTCGACCATGTCCGCGCCCGCCTCGGCAAAGGTCTCGGTGGCGCAGACCCGGTCATAGCCCACGACGTGATTGAGCAGGAAGGTATAGTCGGTTACGGGCGAACGGTACGGCATGGGATCCCCTCGGGTGTTTCGTGTCGGCTTGGCAAGCCGCAGCGGCAACGGTATGTATCAAGGCTTGTCCGATTACCTATCCAGAGCCGTCTGGCAAGCAACCAAAACGCCGCGTCACCAGCCATGCACCACATCGAAACCTCACGTCTGACCGCCGATCGCGCGGGGATCGCTCGCGCGGCCGAGCTGTTGCGCGCGGGCGAACTGGTCGCCTTTCCGACCGAAACTGTTTATGGACTGGGCGGCGATGCGCGCAACGGACGGGCGGTGGCGGCGATCTATGCCGCCAAGGGCCGCCCCAGCTTCAACCCGCTCATCGCCCATGTCGCGGACGTGGAGACCGCCCGCCGGTACGTGATCTGGACCGAGGCGGCGGACAAGCTGGCGTCGGCCTTCTGGCCGGGACCGCTGACGCTGGTCCTGCCCCTGCGCGAGGGTCACGGCATCTCGGAACTGGTGACCGCCGGGCTCGACACGTTGGCGGTCCGCGTTCCCGCACATCCCCTGGCACAAGCGCTGCTGGCGGCGTTCGGCGGCCCTGTGGCGGCGCCTTCGGCCAACCCCTCGGGCCGGATCAGCCCCACCACGGCCGCGCATGTGCACGCCGGCCTTGACGGCAGGATCGCCGCAGTCCTCGACGGCGGCTCCTGCGGGGTTGGCCTGGAATCGACCATCATCGGCCTGAATGGCAACCCTGCCCTTCTTCGCCCCGGCGGGCTGGCAGCTGAGGAGATAGAAGCCATTCTGGGGCAACCTCTGGCCCGCCATGCGACGGGCGACGCGATCAGCGCCCCGGGCCAGTTGCTGTCGCATTACGCCCCGCGCGGCGCGGTGCGGCTGGGGGCATTGGCCGCACAAGACAACGAGGTGCTGCTAGGGTTCGGCCCGATGGACTGCGACGAGAACCTGTCGGCCTCAGGCGACCTGACCGAAGCGGCCGCCAACCTCTTTTCCGCGCTGCACCGGCTGGACGCGACCGGCCGCCCCATCGCCGTGGCGCCGGTCCCTGATCATGGGCTGGGGGCAGCCATCAACGATCGGTTGCGCCGCGCAGCGGCGCCCCGCGACAGCTGAGGCGCAGGCTGGGGGCCAGCCCCCAGACCCCCGGAGTATTTTCGACCAGAAAGAAGCAGCAGGTCTCAGTCGAGCCAGACAATCTCGCAGCCGATGCGGTCGAGGAAGGCAAGCAGGTCGCCGCGCGCCATGGCGATGGTACGGTCGTTGACCAACGGGTGCATATAGATCACCTCGGCCAGCTGCGCCGCCCTGTCCATGAAGAAGCGCACGCCCTGCGGGACGCCGGTGATCATCGCCATCGGACTGACCGCGCCGGGCCGGATACCGAGGTTCTCCAACAGCCGGTCGGCCGAACCAAAGGAAAGGTTGCCCACCCCCAGCGCACCGCCCAGCGCCTTGAGGTCGATCTCGCGATCCTGCTCCAGCGTCACCAGGTAGTTGCGCTTTTTCTTGTCACGCAGATAGAGGTTCTTGATCCTGAGCGCATTTTCTCCGGGCACCATCAACTGATCTTCGATCGCCTTGGAATCGTCGACAGTGCGCAGGGGCGAATGTTCGTAGTAGCGATAAGGCAGGCCCCAGTCGGCAAGTCGCGCCAACAGCGCATCCGACGAGACCGGCAGCGTGTCCTGATAGATCGACGAGGCATCCATGCGGGCGGGTCCTTTCTGCGGTCGAACTTCCGGCCCTCCCTATCAGGACCAGCGGCAAGTTCAACCGTTCCGCCTGCCGGTCTCCAGCCACATCCGTTCCTCCGGCGCCAAAAGTACATTCGCCCGGTCGCCATAGCGCTGCATGTCTGCGGCGTTCAACCGTCCCTCCCACTTGTTGCCGGTTCCGGTGGAAAAGAACTGGGCCGGGTCGCGAAACACGCTCTGGAAACCCGGTTCTTCGGATTGCTTCTTGGCATTGGCCTTCATCGTGGAAAAACTGCCCGCCGCCGCGAGATCGGCAACCGCCTCAGGCGTGACATCGATCCCCAGGATCCGCGCCAGCCGCCGGATCTGCCCGGGCAGGTCACGGCTCAGCTCCGCGTAGTGCAAGAAGTGAATATTGGGCAGGTCACGAAACGCCCAGAACGACTGGAAATGATGAACGACCGAGGCCAGCGTCAGGTCGTCGGTGCCGGTCGGGGTTGCGGGGAAATCGACGAACCGCGCAAACGCCTCGCTGACCGTTCCCTCGACCATGTAGGACAGCCAATCGTCCTTCATGTTCAACACATGGTCGCGAAAGGAGAAATGCACATCGACCGGGTGCCGGTGAACGACCAGATAGACGGCGTGCGGATCGTAGGTGATCCCGTCCAGCGGCGTATGGGTCTTGATGCAGCGCCGGTGCTCCTGCGCCTCCAGTAGCGCGACCTGGGCCGCCCTGTCGCGAAACCCGCAATCGAGCCAGGGCGACACGCTGTTGTTATAGACCGCAGGATCGGCCTGCCCGGTCAGCAGCATGCGCACCAGGGTCTGGGTCCAGGTGGTGCCGCATTTGGGCGGAGTGCAGACGAATATGTCATCGGCCCGAATAGTGAAATCGGCCCACACGTCGGTGTTGGTGACCGGCCCGACATAGTCGGCCACCCTCTCTGGCATCATCCGGTTCATCGCGCACCCCCTCTGCACGTCGATCCTGCGCGATAGATTACCCCAAAACCGGCCATAAAAACAGCGCCGGACTTGACTCGCCCGCCATACGCGGTTACCTGCCCCCAAACACCCGGAAGCGTCAGACCTTCCGGTCCCTTGATATGTTCAGGGATCGCCCTCCACCAGCGTGTTACGCCCGTGGAGGCGATTGTGTATTGAACCATCGCTTCCTACCTTGGGGGCGCGACCGCAACAGGCAAAGGAGCCGGAGAGTCATGTTTGAAAATCTGTCCGAACGCCTCTCTGGCGTCTTCGACCGCCTGACCAAGCAGGGCGCGCTGAGCGAGGAAGACGTCAAGACCGCCCTGCGCGAGGTGCGCGTCGCGCTGCTCGAGGCCGACGTCTCGCTGCCGGTGGCGCGTGACTTCGTCAAGGCGGTGCAGGACAAGGCCACCGGCCAGGCCGTGACCAAGTCGATCACGCCCGGCCAGCAGGTCGTCAAGATCGTGCATGACGCGCTGGTCGACGTGCTGCGCGGCGAGGAAGACCCGGGCAAGCTCAAGATCGACAATCCACCCGCGCCGATCCTGATGGTCGGTCTTCAGGGTGGCGGCAAGACCACAACCACCGCCAAGCTCGCCAAGCGCCTGAAAGAGCGCGAAGGCAAGAAGGTGCTGATGGCCTCGCTCGACGTCTATCGCCCGGCGGCGATGGACCAGCTGGCCGTCCTTGGCGCGCAGATCGGGGTCGATACCCTGCCGATCGTGTCGGGCCAGAAACCCGTGGATATCGCCAAGCGCGCCAAGCAACAGGCGATGATGGGCGGCTATGACGTCTACATGCTCGACACCGCCGGGCGCCTGCATATCGACCAGGTGCTGATGCAGGAGGTCGAGGATGTCCGCAACGTCGTCACCCCACGCGAAACCCTGCTGGTGGTCGATGGCCTGACCGGTCAGGTCGCCGTCGAGGTGGCCGAGGAGTTCGACGCCAAATTCGGCATCTCGGGCGTGGTGCTGACCCGGATGGACGGCGACGGGCGCGGCGGTGCCGCTCTGTCCATGCGCGCGGTGACCGGCAAGCCGATCCGCTTTGTCGGTCTGGGCGAGAAGATGGACGCGCTCGAAACCTTCGAGCCCGAGCGTATCGCCGGCCGCATCCTGGGCATGGGCGACATCGTGGCGCTTGTCGAAAAGGCCCAGGAAACCATCGAGATGGAACAGGCCGAGCGCATGATGAAGCGTATGGCCAAGGGTCAGTTCAACATGAACGACCTCAAGATGCAGCTGGAGCAGATGATCCAGATGGGCGGCATGCAGGGCATGATGGGCATGCTGCCGGGTATGGGCAAGATGGCCAAGCAGATGGATGCCGCAGGCCTCGACGACAAGATCCTGAAACAGCAGATCGCGCTGATCCAGTCGATGACCAAGAAGGAACGCGCCAACCCCGCCTTGCTCCAGGCCAGCCGCAAGAAACGGATCGCCGCCGGTGCGGGGATGGAGGTCAGCGAACTCAACAAGCTTCTGAAGATGCACCGCCAAATGGCGGACATGATGAAGAAGATGGGCAAAATGGGTAAGGGCGGCATGCTGAAACAGGCCATGAAAGGCATGTTCGGCAAGGGCGGCACGCCTGCCGACATGGCCGAGATGGCCAAGGGCATGGACCCCAAGGCGCTCGAAGCTGCCGCCAAGGCGATGGGCGGCAAGGGCGGCATGCCGGGTCTGGGCGGCATGGGCCTGCCGCCGGGCCTCAGCGGGTTCGGCAAGAAGAAGTGACGTGACCCCGATCCCCACCATATCGACCCCGCGCCTGACGCTCCGCGCGCCCGAACTCCGGGATTACCCGGCGTTTGCCGCGTTCTACGCCTCGGACCGGTCGCGCTTTGTCGGCGGACCGGCCACAAGCGAACAGGCATGGCGGTTTCTGGCGGTGGAACTGGGGCATTGGCCCCTGCGCGGATATGGCCGCTGGGCGGTCGAGGAAACGGCAACCGGCAAGCTGGCGGGCATCGTGGGCCTGTGGAACCCCGAAGGCTGGCCCGAACCGGAAATCGGCTGGGACCTGATGAACGGGTTCGAGGGCAAGGGATATGCAACCGAGGCCGCCAGCGCCGCCCGCGACTATGCCTATGACGTTCTGGGTTGGCAAACCGCGATCAGCCTGGTGGCCATCGGCAACGATGCCTCGGCCCGCGTCGCCCAGCGCCTGGGCGCGACCCCGGACGGCATGTTCCGGCACGAACGCTTTGGCCAACTGGAAATCTGGCGCCACCCGGCCCCCTCCGAAGTCTCGGACGGCGGCATGGAGGCCTATGCATGACCGTGCTCACCCTCGACATCCCCGTCCTGAAGACCCGTCGCCTGATCCTGCGCGCACCCGAAGCACGCGATTTCGAAAACGTCGCGGCCTTCTTTGCCGATGCAGATCGCAGCTGGGGCTTTGGCGGCCCGCTGTCGCGCAACGAAGCCTGGCGCTGGTTTGCCAGCCTGATCGGCCATTGGGCGCTGCATGGTTATGGTTTCTGGATGGTCGATACCCGCGCGGGCGAACCCGTGGGCTTTGTCGGCATCTGGAGCCCCGAGGGCTGGCCCGAGCCGGAACTGGGCTGGGTCATGTATGCCGGTACCGAGGGCAAGGGTTATGCCCGCGAGGCCGCCGAAGAGGCGCGCCGCTATGCCTATGCGGTGCTGGGCTTCGAAACCCTCAGCTCCAACATCATCCCGGGCAATGCCCGCTCGGTCGCGCTGGCCGAGCGTATGGGCGCGCGTTTCGAGCGCAGCTATGACAACGTCACTCATAGCACCGAACATGTCTATCGCCACCCCGGCCCCGACGACCTGGCAGAGGGGGCGGCATGAGCATCCCCACCCTGCATACCGACCGCCTGATCCTGCGTGCGCCCAAGCTTGAGGATTTCGAGCATTGGGCCGCCTTCTTTGCCTCGCCCCGCGCGGTGCATGAACGCGGCATGATGGGCCGCGCTGCCGCCTGGCGTGTCTGGGCCTCGGACGTCGGCATCTGGACCCTGCGCGGCTATGGTCCCTTTGGGGTCGAGCGGCGCGACACCGGCGCCTATGTGGGCGAGGTGGGCATCTACGAACCCGACGGCTATCCCGGCCCGGAACTGGGCTGGTTCGTGATCCCCGAAGCCGAGGGCAAAGGATACGCCGCCGAGGCGGCGCGTGCGGTGATGATCTGGGCGCGGCGCAATTTCGGCTGGGACCGGCTGACCAATATCATCGACCCGGCCAATGCGCGCTCTATCGCGCTGGGCCTGCGGCTGGGCGGGGTGATCGACCCCGACGGCATCGGCGAAGACCCGGACGACGTGGTGATCGCGCACGATCTACGAGGGTTGGCATGACCCTCTCCATTCCCGTGATCGAAACCGAAAACCTGATCCTGCGCGGCCCCCGCGAAAGCGATTTCGAGGCATTCGCCGCCTTTGGCGCCTCGGAACGCTCGCGCTTTGTCGGTGGCCCCTTCCCCCGCTTCCGCAGCTGGGGCGGGTTCCTGGCCACCTATGGCCATTGGGCATTGCGCGGCTATGGCATGTGGATGGTCGAAGAGCGCGCCACCGGCGCCACCGCCGGGCGTATCGGCTTCATCTTCAACGATGGCTGGGACGAGCCGGAACTGGGCTGGCACATCTTCGACGGGTTCGAAGGCAAGGGACACGCCTATCAGGCCGCCCATGCGGCGCGGGCGCATGGGGCGCAGCACTTCGGCCTAGACGGGGTGATCTCCTATATCGACCCGGCCAACACCCGTTCTCTCCGGCTGGCCGAGCGGCTGGGCGCGCAGTACGAGCGCGACGGAGAGGTCGCAGGCCACCCCTGCCAGGTTTGGCGCCATCCGCAACAGGGGGCGGCCGCATGACCCACACTATCCCCGTCATCGAAACCCGGCGCCTGATCCTGCGCGGCCCCGAGCCCGAGGATTATCCGAACTTCAAGGCCACCTTCACCAGCTACCGCGCCCGGTTCATGGGCGGGCCACTGAACCCCTATGAGGCATGGATGCTCTATGCCGCCGAGATCGGCCATTGGCAGATCCGCGGCTATGGCATGTGGATGATCCACGACAAGGCCACCGACAAGACCCTTGGCATGGCTGGCGGCTGGAAACCGGCGGGCTGGCCCGAGGCCGAGATCGCCTGGGTGATCTGGCCCGATGCGGCCGGAAAGGGCTATGCGCTCGAGGCCACCCATGCCGCCCGCAAACACTTCTACCGTCATCTCGGCTGGGAAACCGCCGTCAGCTATATCGACCCCAAGAACCTCGACTCGATCCGCCTGGCCGAGCGGCTGGGGGCCAAGAAAGACCCCGAGGCGCCGACCATCGATGGCAACGACGCGGTCTATCGCCACCCCTCGCCCGCCAAGCTGGAGGGCACCCAGCTGGCACATGGGATCGACATGGAAATCGCGCATTACGCCGACCCGCTGTTCAAACCGAAAGGATGGGCCATTGACTGACCACATGCCTGATCCCGTGGCCCGCGCCGCCGAACTGCTGAAAGGCCACCGCGCCAGCATCGACCGGCTGGACGCGATCCTTGTCTACACCCTGGGCGAGCGGTTCAAACACACCCAGGCCGTGGGCAAGCTCAAGGCCGAACACGACCTTCCCCCGTCCGATCCGGTGCGCGAGGCGCACCAGATCGCGCGGCTCGAAGACCTGGCGAAAGAGGCCGATCTGGACCCCGACTTCGCCAAGGCTTTCCTGAATTTCATCATTCAGGAAGTCATCCGACACCACAAGAAACACCAGGAATAACCGGTTAGACCCCGGTCAACACGAAACACGCCCCCGGCGTGATGCCAATCAAAGGAGAAACCCAATGGCAATGAAAATCCGTCTGGCCCGTGGCGGCTCGAAAAAGCGTCCCTTCTACCGCATCGTGGCCGCAGACAGCCGCATGCCGCGCGACGGCCGCTTCATCGAGAAGCTGGGCACCTACAACCCGCTGCTGCCGAAAGACAGCGAAGAGCGCGTGAAGATGGACGTCGAACGCATCCAGTACTGGCTGGGTCAGGGCGCCCAGGCGACCGACCGCGTCGCCCGCATGCTCGAAGCCGCAGGCGTCGTCGCCAAGTCCGAGCGTTCGAACCCCAACAAAGCCGTCCCCGGCAAGAAGGCCCAGGAACGCGCCAAGGAAAAGGCCGACAAGGCCGCAGCGGCCGCTGACGCCGGCGAAGAATAAGCAGGGCGCAGGCGTGCGGGATCATACCTTCTCGGACGACTTTCGCACGCAGTTCGATCTGCTGATGCGGCTCCGGCGCGACGTGCGCCGGTTCCGCACCGATCCGGTGGACGAGGCAGTGCTGGCGCGCTGCCTCGACGCCTTTCGCCTGGCCCCCTCGGTGGGGCTCAGCGAACCCTGGCGCCTTATCCGCGTCATCTCGGCGCCGGCCCGCGCGGCCGCGCTCGACAATTTCCTCGCCGCCAATGCAGACGCACTCGCCGGATATTCGGGCGACCGGGCGCAGCAATATGGCAGGCTGAAACTCTCCGGCATGCAGGACGCGCCGGTCCACTTGGCGGTGTTCTGCGACGAAGCCACCGAACAGGGCCATGGCCTTGGCGCCGCCACCATGCCCGAGATGCGCCGCTATTCAGTGGTAACCGCGGTCACCCTCTTCTGGCTGGCGCTGCGGGCCGAGGGGCTGGGGCTGGGTTGGGTCTCCATCCTCGATCCCAACCGGCTGACCCGTGACCTGGACGTGCCTGCCACCTGGCGGCTGATCGGTTACTTTTGTCTTGGCTGGCCCGAGGAAACCTCGGACACTCCGGAACTGGAACGCGCGGGCTGGGAAACACGCCGCCCGCAATTGGCGATAGAAACACGATGACCGAGACAAACAAAAGCAACCTGATCTGCGTCGGTGTGGTGGCCGGTTCCTTTGGGGTCCGTGGCGAAGTGCGCCTGAAAAGCTATTGCGCCGTGCCCGAGGATATCGAGCTTTATTCACCGCTCAGCGACGAAACCGGCCGGACCCGCTATCCCCTGGTGCTGACCCGCGCCATCAAGAACGGCTTTGCTGCCCGGCTGGGCGGGGTCGAGACCAAGGAAGAGGCCGACGCGCTCAAGGGTCTGCGCCTCTACGCCCATCGCGACCAGCTGCCGTCGCTGCCCGATGACGAATTCTATCACGCCGACCTGATCGGGCTCGAGGTCTACGACACTGGCGGCACGCTTCTGGGCAAGGTGATCTCGGTCCAGAACCACGGCGCCTCGGACCTACTGGAAATCAGCGGTCCGGGCCTGAAAACCCCGGTCCTGATGCCCTTCACCCTGGCCGCCGTCCCCACCGTGGACCTGAACCAGGGCCGCCTGATCGCCGACCCGCCCGAGGGGCTGTTCTGAACGCGGTTGGGGTTGCTCCTATTTGGCGATATCTGAGCCCATAAGTTCAATTCAGAACTGAACTCGTAAACAAAAAATTCTCTGTGTTAATCATTTCAATCAAATCGTAGCTTCCCGGCTCACGAGGCTCTCGATTTCCATTGTGCCAAACCCCTTGATGGTCTCGACACGCTTTCGGTTCGAAACAAGCCCGTCTGGCAAGTCCAGGGCAACGGTTTGACACATTGTGATCTCCATTGGTTCGGATAGCACTTGAAGACGCGCCGCAAGATTCACTGCCGGACCGAACACATCGTAAATGTACTTCTGAATGCCCACGACAGATCCGACGACCGGCCCTGATGCGATACCAATCCGTGCATGCCATTGGTGTTCGTGGCTTTGATTGCGCCGGTCGAGATAACGCATCATTTTGGCCGCGCATTTCACGGCGCTGGCAGCATGATCTGGTGTCGGATGAGGCAAGCCTGTGACCGCGATATAACAATCACCGACAGTCTTGATGCGCTCGCAGCCATGCAATTCCCCGATCCGATCGAACGCTGTGAAGATGTCGTTCAACTCGGCAACAGTGACATTGGGGTCCTCAGCCACCGACATATGCGTAAAGCCAACGAAATCCAGCATCAGGACAGTGACCGGATCGAACAGGCGCGGCGCCACGGAGCCAAAGGTCATGTACTCCTGATAGACCGTTCGCGGCATGATGTTCAGAAGCAGCTTCTCGACCCTTGCCTTTTCGCGTTCCAGATCGCGGGCACGACGTTCAGCCATTTCGGCATAGCTGTCGATCATCGCTTCGCTTTCTCGCTGGCCCGAGACGTTTCGGCATTCCAGAAGCAGCACGTCTCGGTCGCCATGGCGGACAGGCTGCGCCTGTGTTTCGATCACCAAACTGCGACGTTTGACCTTGGTGGTCAGTTCCACCGTGTCTCCGGCAGCGAGGCGCATCAATGCATCCAGGTCAAGGCCGGGGACCACCTGCGTCAAAGGCGCTTGAAGGCTGGCACCCGGAAACCAGTGCGCGAAAAGATCGTTGCGGTACCGGATTTCCGCGGACTTCGGGTCGGCAAGGCAGATCCCGGCGGCCAGCGCGTTGAACAGGTCTGCACTAATCGGATCGAAACTCATCACTGAACCTCATGCAACGATAAGACTACGGCGCGCTTCGATGGCGGCGATGACGGCTTCGCGGTCTTCTTGCTCAAATCGTGCCTCGGCCAAGGTTTCGCCCAGCAGGGTGACAATCTCGTCGAACTGAGCGTGATCGAGTCGCAGGTGTCTGTGTGCATGGGCGAGGCGATTGTCCGGGAAATGAGCAGGTCCGCCCATGACCATCGCGAAGAATTTGGTCTGGTGGTCGATCAGCTTGACCATGTCGATATCTTCGAAGAAATGGCCGATCACTTCGCTTTCGAGCACCCTGTCGTAGAAATCCATGATCACGTGGCGCAATACTCGGATGCCGCCGTAGCGGTCGAAGATAGGAAGCTGGGTTCGGAGAGCCGCATTCATGGCGTTTTCCTTTCGCCTATTCAGGGAGTGAGTTCGTCACAAGGACGTTGACGTGCGTCGGCTTGGTCAGGATGTCGAAGACGGCCGAGCGATCTTGCGATTGTTTGACGAGGGCTTTGATGTCTTCGGTGCAGCCGTCAGCATCGATCTCAAACCAAACGCGGATGTCCGAGAACCCACTGCGGATGCCACCGCTCACGCCGAGAAATCCACGTGCGTCAATGTCACCTTCGACCTTGGCGCGGACTGCATTCAACGGGATTCCACTCTTCTGGGCTGTCGCGGCAACGCTAGCGGTCAAACAGGATGCAAGAGCGGCCAGAACGATTTCCGGCGCCGTTGGTGCGCGGTCGGCGCCGTGGAATACCTCGGGATGATCGGATTCGACGTAGAAGGTTTGTTTGCGTTTGTTTTCGCGTCCCAACCCGAAAAAGCCGTTGAGACTGTTGGTGCTGTAAGTTCCCTCGATCCATGCGCAATCGCTACGGAGCGTGAAAACGGCGGCCTCGGGTATGCGTTCAAAATCGGCCCATGTGCGCTCCAGGGCTTCGATATCGACGCCATTGTTGGTCTTGAAATTGTTTTGATAGGTCATTCGGATTTCCTGACAGTGTGACGTCCGGACGAACGGTTTCGGGTCTGGTCGATGCGGGGTGTAGCGCCGCCCCGCAGCGTTTCGCGGTCACTGTCCGACGGGATTATCGGCCGGATCGATATATGTAATGTCAAAGGGTCCAGGTCCGTGGATCTGAACAATCGTCTCGGCACTGGTCCAGGCGAAGTGCGGATGGCCCGCCGGCAATTCGACGAACCCCCCTGCGGTCAGGAGTGTGCCCGCATCCCGGTCCAGCTTCTCGCCATGACCGATGTTGAACTCGCCCGAAATCACAGTGATCAGCTCATCACCAGAGTGAATATGCGCGGGAACGTCGTAGCCGGCGGGAAATCTCAGACGCAGAACGAACCAACCTTCGGCGAAGGGGTTGCCGGATAGCACAGCGATTTCAGCGCCGGCGGGCAGAACTGGAGGCACCGGCCCCCATTCGGCTGTCTCTGCACGGTAGGGCGCGGGAATGGGCATACTCTCCGCATGAGCGGAGCTGGCCAAGGCCACGGTGGCCAGAAGGGAGACTATAACTTTCTTCTTGAAGGTCATGGGATTGGTCCTTTCAGGTTGTGTTCGGCTAAGTTGCGTTTGTCCGTGCGGAACGGGAAAGCTGCCTGAGCCGGGATTGCACGCCGACGCGGTCGCAGCGCGCCCAGGTTCTATCTGCAGGTTCATCTCGGCCTCCGTTTCTTGACATCTTTCGAGGTCAACCTTACGGCGCGGCGCATTCATTGCTTGAGGCAAGCCTGAGAATTTCGTGGCGAAGTCATGAGGAAGTCGTAATCTCAAGAAATGATCTACAAGTTCGGAGACTTCACGTTGGACATTGCACTCGGACAACTCTCCCATGCGGGTGAGGATGTCCCGGTCGAGCCGCGTGCCTTCGCGCTATTGTCTCACCTTGTGGCCAATGCCGATCGGCTCGTGACCAAGGACGAACTGGTAGATGTCATCTGGAATGGCAGGATCGTGACCGATGCTGCAATTTCGACACTCGTCAAGACAGTGCGGCGGTCAGTGGGTGATGATGGCAAATCGCAAGGGCTGATCCGCACGATCCACGGGCGTGGCTTTCGCTTTGTCGGCATGTTGCAAAAGAGCGTTCGGGCGAGCGCCAGAACCGAAGAGCCTCCGCCTCCGCCTGCACAGGAACTAACAGTGGAGGCGTCTCGCCCGTCGATTGCCGTACTGCCATTCCGCAGTGTCGGCCAAACACTGGGCTGGACGGCAATGGCTGACGCCATTCCGGCCGAACTGATTTCGTCGCTATCTCGTCTCCGATGGCTTAGGGTCTTGGCGCGCGGCTCGACTTTTCGCTTTCGCGACCCATTGCTGGATGTTTCCGTTGTCCGGTCAAGGCTCGGCGCTGCCTATTGTCTGGTCGGCGATGTCGAGATCATTGGGCACCGCGTCTCGATTACGGTCGAACTTTCGGACACGCGCGACGGCAGCGTGATCTGGTGCGAAACCATGTCGGGCGGCATTGATGAGGTGCACCAGATCCGTACGGACATCGTCAGATTAATCTGTTCCGGTCTGGAATTGCACATCAACATACACGAGAGCGAGCGCGCGCGACTACGCCCCCCCGAAAGCCTCGACGCCTGGAGTCTCTATCATCTCGGCCTTCACCATATGTACCGCTTTACGGGAAAAGATAACGCCATCGCCGCAGACCACTTCAAAAAGGCCACGGAACTCGATCCTGGCTTTGCACGCGCTTTCGCAGCTCGGTCCTTCACGTCCTTTCAGAGCGCGTTCATGACCTACTCCGAGAACCGAAAGGCAGAGATCGAGAACGCGAGGCAATTTGCCGAAAAGTGCCTCGAAATCGACCCGGTGGATCCGTTCGGCAACTTCAACTACGGGCGTTCATTCTGGCTGCAGGGCGACCACGAATTCGGCCAGACCTATCTGGAGCGATCAATCGGGATGAGCCCGAGTTTTGCGCACGGGCTTTACGCAAAATCCCACGCGGACATGATCGCCGGTCACGGGGCACTCGCGGTCACCTCGGCGGAGGAGGCCATTGCCCTCAGTCCACTGGATCCGTTTTTGTACGCGATGCATCAGGCCAAAGCCCTGGCGCACTTGCACCTCGGCGACTATGAGCAAGCCTGCCTCAGCACTGATACGGGTGCACGTGAGCCGGGCGCACATTACATCGTGACGACGATTGCGGCGGCAATCAACAAAGTGGCCGGAAAGGATGCACAGGCGCGTTACTGGTACAATCGGACCGTCGCTCAGCGCGCTGATGCGTCGATAGCCCAGTTCTTCTCTGCGATTCCGGTACGCGACCCCATTGTGAGGGAAGACATCTACCGAGCGTTGAAGGACCTCGGCTATCCAGAGAAATGACCTGTGCAGGGGTTTGATGCCGATCATCGTAACGGCCCAATTCCAATGCAAAGCCACAGCCGAGCGGATCCGCGACTTGGTCGCTGCAATCCTAAGAAAACGCGTCTGAACGAACCAGATGCAGCCTTTGGCTTACATAGTCGCAGACCACAAACTGGTCATCGAGGACGACCGCGCCGATCCTGCAACAGAATTTTCGCCGGCTTTTTCGCGAGTGAGGCGGAAAAACTGCTGGCCATAGGATTTTTGACGCCAAAGGAAAATGTCGGCTTCTTCCCGCAAAGCGGCCATCCAAACCGCAATGAGCAACTGACCAACCCCGACACCCCTCACTTCAGCGCTTGACCACCAGCCCCTATCCGACGCGGATCTCTGACTTAATATGCCCCGCGCGGCCACAAGCGCATTTCCCGCGTGGCGCTGCGCCGATTGCCCGGTCCAGCCGTAGGGGCCAGGCCTGAAATCCCCGGTCCTGCGCCCCTTCACTCTGACCGCCGTCCCCTCCGTCGACCTGAACCAGGGCCGCCTGATCGCCGGCCCGTCCAAGGGGCTGCTCCAGACCTTATGTCACACGGCCAAACCTGCCGCGCGCAAACCGTCGGCGAGACGCTCAAAATCCTCCGCGCGCCGCCACATCGCGCGGAACCCGCGGGCCAGCGCTGGAACTGACGTGTCCGTTGCTGCGACACCCCGGCTCTCGAATTCATCATGCCGTTCGGCGATAAAGTCCCGCAGCGCGGCGGCGGCTTCCCTGCCCCGCCCCAGCCGCGCATAAGACGCCGCGACAAAGGCCGAGGCCAGCGAGTTCAGCCGCGCCTCGCCGATCAGCAAGCCCAGCGTGGCCTCCATATTTCCGTTGAAAAATTCCACCTGCCCCATAACCCAATCAATGGCGGGCGGATGCAGCGGGTCCAGCCGCATCGCCTCGGCCACCACCTTGCGGGCCTTTTCATGTTGCCCCAGCAGCAGAAACGCATAACCGCACCAAGCCATCGATTCCGCCTCGGTCTCGATCATCGACAGGGTTTTTTCGAACTGCGCCTCGGCCTCGTCCCAGAGACCCGCGCAGAGATAGGCATAGCCAAGCTGGTCCTGGATATACACATCCCGGTTGTCCAGCGCCGCGCCCTTGCGGGCAATCTCGAGCGCCAAAGCGGGTGCATCAGGGCTGGCCAACCCAAGCCACAGATCAACGACATAGGTATCCGAAAGATACATATAGGTGCGGGCCACAGTCGGGTCGAGCGCGACCGCGCGCTCCAGCAACCCCCGCGCGCTTGCCGTGTCGCGGGCGTTCAACCCGTCGCGCAGCGCCTTGGCCCTGAGCATCAGGTCGTAGGCCTTCATTTCGTTCGCGGGCGTCTGCGCGGAGCGGCCCGCGACATCGTGCTGAACCCGTCCGGGCAAGACCGCCACGATACTGCGCGTGACCTCATCCTGAACTGCCAGCACATCTTCCAGTTCGCGGTCATAACGTTCCGACCATAGCTGTGCACCGGATTGCGCATCGGCAAGCTGCACCGAAATCCGTACCCGGTTTCCAGCTTTCCGCACGCTGCCCTCGACCAGGTAATCGGCACCCAGCGCCGCAGCGATCTCAGCCGGATCTCCATCCTGCGCGCGAAACCGGAACGAGGCATTCCGCGAGACGACTTGCAGCGTCCGGAACCGCGACAATCCGGTGATGATATCTTCGGCGATCCCGTCGCTGAAAAAAGTCTGTTCGGCATCGCTGCTCATGTTGAGAAAGGGCAACACGGCGATCACCGCCTTGCGTGGCGGGGCCAGACGGGTCGTTTCCGGGGGGGCCGGGTTCAACCCGCGCACACGCCACGCCCGCACCGGTTCCACAACATTCTTGAGCGTGTGGACGCCGGTATCCTCCCAGTCGATCCCCAGTCCGGCACCAAGGACCCGGTACACAGTGTCCGAAACCAACACGCCGCCAGGAGGCGCAAGCTGCTCCAGCCGGGCCGCAAGGTTGACACCGGAGCCAAACACATCTCCGTCCTGGGCGATAATGTCGCCAAGGTTGACAGCGATGCGAAACCGGATCGGATCAGGGCCTTCTACCGGGACCCGCTGCCACTCGACCGCACAGGCGACCGCCTCGGCAGCGCTGTCGAACACAGCCAGCAGGCCGTCACCCATCTGCTTGACGATGCGCCCGTGATGGTGCTGCACAAGCGATGCGGCAGTGCCACTCAGGAAAGCTGTCAGTGCTGTCAACGTCACGGCTTCGTCCCGCTCCATCCGACTGGTATAGCCCACCATGTCGGCTGCCAGAATTGCCGCTAGTTTCCGCTCCAAGCCTTACCCTCCTCTCCGTTTCATACCTGCCACTACGGATTTTGACTATGTGAAACTGGGAGGCGGGAGTGGTGGAAGACGCCTTTGACCTCTTACCAACCGTTCCCCTTCAAAAATCTGCGCAGGCTGTACCCACAAACTTCAGTGCTTGATCACCAACCCTTGTCCAGTGGGGATCTCCAACACCGTGTGCCCCCGCGCCGCCATGAATGCGTTTTCCGCGTGGCGTTGCGCGGCGTAACCGGTCCAGCCGTAATCGTCGAACACGATCATGCCCCCCGGCACCACTTTGTCAAAAAGCACCTCCAGAGCCGCAATCTCAGAGGCGGCCGAGTTCATGTCGATATGCAAGAGCGAGATCTGCTCAGGACAGGCTTGTGCAAAACTGTCGGGCACCATCCCCTGCACGATCCGCGTGTTGGGCACATTGGCAAAGCGCCGCTGCACCACTTTCAGGATCGCGTCCGGGTCATTGGCGATGTCCTGCTCGTACACCCGGTTCGAGCGTTTTTCCGAATTCATCGCCTCGGGAATGCCCTGATAGGTGTCATACAGATACAGCGTCTTGTCGATCTTGGAAAATTCCAGATAGTCGGTCAGGAAGGCAAAGCTGAACCCTTTCCACACCCCGCATTCGACAAAATCGCCCTGCAGGTGCAGCACGTTCTGCGCCGCCCACAGCAGCGTGTGCAGACGCCAGGCGATAGACAGCTCCTGTTGGGTCTCGGCATTCCGGCGCAGGGTCTCGACAAATTTCTTGTCTTCGCGGAACCCGCCCGCCCGTTGCAGACCGATCAGATTGTCGGACGCGTAGATCGGGCCGAATACCTCTTGCAGCGTCTTCAACGCGGCCCTGAACCGTTCCGCGTTCTCGCCCTGTAGCTTGCCGTAAAACACCCGCCCAACGTCCTTTGCCTGAAATCCCTGCCTCATAGCGCCCAAGGCCGCGGGCAATGTCAATCGTCGCGGGTCGCGACATGCTTCTGCCACAGGTCCGGGCGCCGCGCCTTGGTAATCTCTTCGCTCATCTGGCGGCGCCACTCGGCGACCTTGCCATGATGCCCCGACATCAGCACCTCGGGGATCTCGCGACCCTTCCACTCGGCGGGGCGGGTATATTGCGGATGCTCCAGCAGGCCGGAGGAGAAGCTCTCCTCCTCGGTCGAGGCCTGGTTGCCCAGAACGCCCGGCAGCAGCCGCACGGTGGCGTCGATCAGCGCCTGCGCCGCGATCTCACCGCCGGTCATCACGAAATCGCCCAGCGAAACCTCCTGGATGCCGTAATGCTCCAGCACCCGCTCGTCGACGCCTTCGAACCGACCGCACAGCAAGGTCACCCCGTCGCAGCGCGCCAGCGACTGCATCAGCGCCTGGTCCATGGGCCGTCCGCGCGGCGACAGATAGATCAGCGGCCAGTTGCCGCCTGTGCCCTGCATCGTCGCTTCGATGGCCGCGCCCAGCACATCGGGTCTCAACACCATGCCCGCGCCGCCGCCCGCCGGGGTGTCATCGACATTGCGATGCTTGCCCACTCCGAACCGGCGCAGGTCGGTGGTGTGCAACTGCCACAACCCGTCCTGCAACGCCTTGCCGGTCAGGCTCTCGCCCAGCACGCCGGGAAAGGCCTGCGGGAACAGCGTGATGATCCGCGCCTGCCAGACGCCATGCAATTCCGGCGTCGGCGTCATCAACTCGCGCGGTTGCAGCGTGGGGCGGATGGCCTTGCGGCCATGGGAACGGGTGGGTGCGTTGCTCATGGCCGCTGTCATAGGGCAAGGCGTAGGCCGAGGGAAGCGCCTCAGCCGATCTGCCCGGCCTTCCAGCGCAGCCAGATATCGGGCGCGCTGCGGAACACGTTGATGTCCACCTTGCCCTTGATCCCGGGCACCAGCCCGGTGCCGGTATACTGCCAGAAGGTCCAGTAGGCGCCGGGATAGACCTGCCTGGGGTGCCCGGCGACCGAGCGCAGCCAGAATTCCGTTCCCCGCAACTGCCCGATCCCGGTATCGCGATAGAAATCGACCGTCGTATAGATGATCGGCCGCCGCCCGTAATGCCTCTCAAGAATGTCGAGGAACTTGCGCGCCTCGGCCCGCACCTTGGCCCCGTCGGGCCGCAGCGTACAGGTCCGCGACCGGTGGGTCCACTCCATGTCCAGCACATGCGGCAGGTCCGCGCCACGCGGTACATGCCGGATGAACCAACGCGCCTGCTGTTCCGCCGGCCGGCAGAAATAGAAATAGTGATAGGCCCCCCAGGGAACCCCCGCCGCCTGCGCCCCGCGCCTGTGCTCGGCAAATTTGGGGTCGACCACATCGCCGCCCTCGGTCGCCTTGATAAAGGCAAAGTTCACCCCCGCCGCGCGGGCAGTGGGCCAGTCGATATCGCCCTGCCAGCGCGACACGTCGATGCCATGCACCGGGTAAGAGGTGGGTCCCCGCCCTTCCCATTCATGCGGGTCGGCATCGCCGAACTTCGGATAGACGGTCATCTGCGCCAGCTCCTGAGCAAACGGGTCGGGACCTGATACAGGCTCGGGTTCGGGCGCGCGGCGGCCACAGGACAGAACCAGTCCGGCAAGGAAGAACACAATAAGGAAACGGAAAAGGCGGGGCATGAATTCTCACAATCGGCAAAACGAACGAAGCGGAGTTCTGTGCCAATTATGTGAGGCGCGCAACGACAATGACAACCTGCGCCGCGCGCATCGGCGGAAAATGCCGCCGTGCTACCGGAGACCGCACAAAAAACCGATGCTTTCGCTTGATCCCGCGGCCGAAACTGCCTAAACGATGCCAGTCTGGAATCGCTTCTGCGGCGCCGGACCCTTGGTCTGTTCGCATATGCCCTGCCGGCTTCTTCGCCGGACACCCGGGCGCAACCGGCCTAGGCTGTAAAACTCAGACGACCTGATCTCGGGCGGGCGCCACGGCGGACCCGGTAGAAGACCACGAGCTCTTGGGACGCATACATCTTCGTGGAAAGAACCACGAGCACATAGGAGAAACTGCGATGGATCTTATCGCACAGCTCGAGGCGGAACAGATTGCCGCCCTGGGGAAAAACATCCCCGACTTCAAGGCCGGTGACACCATCCGCGTCGGCTACAAGGTGACCGAAGGCACCCGTTCGCGCGTGCAGAACTACGAAGGCGTCTGCATCAGCCGCAAGAACGGCACCGGCATCGCCGGCTCGTTCACCGTCCGCAAGATTTCGTTCGGCGAAGGTGTGGAACGTGTGTTCCCGCTCTATTCGACCAACATCGACAGCATCACCGTCGTGCGCCGTGGCCGCGTGCGCCGCGCCAAGCTGTACTACCTGCGTTCGCGCCGTGGCAAATCGGCTCGTATCGCCGAAGTCGCAAACTACAAGCCCAAGGCTGACGCAGAAGCGTAAGGACCGGAAAGATGAAAAAAGACATCCATCCCGACTACCACCTGATCGACGTCAAGCTGACCGACGGCACCGTCCTTCAGATGAAATCCACCTGGGGCAAGGAAGGCGATACCATGTCGCTGGAAATCGACCCCTCCTCGCACCCGGCCTGGACCGGCGGCTCGTCCCGCCTGATGGATACCGGCGGTCGCGTGTCGAAGTTCAAGAAGAAATACGAGGGCCTGGGGTTCTGATTAGCCCGCCTTTGAAACAAGAACGCCGCCCTTCTGGGCGGCGTTTTTCTTTGGATCCACCCCACTCGAAGCTGTGCAAAAAAGCTGGAATTTGTTGACATGTCCGCAAACATGCACAGAGTAGTCATCAATTCTTTGCCGAAGGGCGCTTCTTTTCGCCTCACTTCGCCGGCATTGGCGGATTTTGATCTTTTTGCCGGTACCTAATTCTCGCAACCGGCTCTGTGCGTTCTTTTTTTGGGGGGGATTATGCCGACAGCCACATACGACAGTTCCTTTACACGCAACATCTACAGCGGAGACCGGTTCTTCTCTTTTAACGTTGCTGGCGACCTGCCTTATTCCGAGGTCGAGAACGTCTCACTCAACTTCTTCATCGACTACAACAACGGCGCGGCGGTTGATCTCGGCGATGTCGACATCTGGCTGATCTCACCAGAAGGGAGACGCGTTCGCGTCTATGACAATTTCGATGGCATCGGAAAAGACACCGATGACGGGAACGACAGCGACCGGTCCGACGATTACGATATCTCTTTCTGGGGAACCGATTCCGTCTCCAACATTTCGGCGTTCATGGACGGGCAGCTGGTACAAGGCAACTGGAGACTGCAAGTTCGCAACGACACCGGTGTGACGTTGCAGATGAAATACCTCAATGTCGATATCGACTACAACTTTGCCGATCCGACTGTCCGCGACATCCGGGTCTCCGGAAATCTGAATGTCGGCGAGGAAATCGAGATCGAGGCCGAGTTGGCCAATATCGGCAATATTGGTATTGGGTCATTTGGCATCGAATATTACGTGAACGGATCACTCATCGGCGACGATACCCTGTCTCTGGGCCTGCCGGGCGGGTGGACCGATACCGAGACCATCAAATACACGCTGACCGAAGAAGGCGTGAGTTCCATCGAAGTGCGGATCGTCGACGTGACCGGCGATAGCCGGACCAGCAACAACTCACGAACCGAGTCATATCGCGTCGGCCCCGACCTTCCCGATCTGTTTGTCAGCGATATTTCCGCCTTTGGCTATGCGATCGCCGGTCAGAGTGTAGTGATCGGGACCGAGGTGACCAATCAGAGCGACAGCTATCAGTCGCCCTTCTCGATCAGCTACTATGTCAATGGCAGCAAAATCGGAGAAGACACATATTCGGGCGGCCTGCTGCCGGGGCAAACAGACCCTGAAACCATCTCCTACACTGTGTTGACAACCGGCCAACAGGAAATCGAGGTTCGCATCAACCGCAGCGATAGCCTGGGCCGTACCGAACTCTTTGGCGTCTCGCGCGCGGACGAACCCGCGCGAACGGTCACCAATTCCCTCGCGGAAATCGAACTGGGCGCCTTCATGGCGCGCGTCGTCTATGGCGATGACTTGCTGCCCGATGACTACAACGGCGACAACAGCGACAACGGGCGGGACGACAATTACAGGGGCTACCTGTCACAGCGCGGCTGGACCGTTCTGACCGAAGGAAACCTGGGTCAGAACTATGTCTCTGACAACGACGCCCGGTTCCAAAGCGGCGGGTTGTTCGAGGGCCGCAATAGTCTCTTGTGGGCGGCGCAAGGGCTGCTTGCCGAAGGCACGATGGCCGATGGCAGCCGCACAGTTGCGCTGACCTTTCGCGGCACCGATGATTCAGATTGGCCTCTGGCGCTGAGCGGACAGGCCTGGAGCGGCGATGGGCTGTTTGATCAATATGTGGCACACGACGCTCTGATAGAGGCGGCACTAGCCTATGTGAACGACCCCGGCAACGGAATTGATCGGCTGGTCGTATCCGGCCATTCTCTGGGAGGGTCGATGGCCGATATCTTTGCCACGGTCGATGCCCACCGGGTGTCGGCCGATGTGGATCTGGCGGTAATCTCCCTGGCCTCAGCCGGGATCGACCCGAATGTCTATACCGACTCGCTTGCCTTCAATGGGTTCGATCTACAATACGATCCGGCCATTCCTGAATTCACTGGCAATCCCCTGGCGCCTATGCAGCTAAATGCGCCCGGCTATTATATCGGGCTTTCACATCGTGAGGACCGGGTCACCTTTGCCGGCGAAAGCTGGGTCTCGCCTGAACCTTCGCTCACCACGGTTCTCACGCTGCTGACCAACGTGAACTTCGACGATGGGCTAACCCAGATCGACCTCCCCAATGTCGAGAACACTGAATTTTCCACGGGTTTCGGCGCCGAGCATGATCCGGGGCTCTATTGGGCCAGCATCTGGGCTTTGGCCAACGATCCGCTGTCTGCATTCCGCGACACCCATCGCATCCAGATCGGCCGCACCGACTATGACAATCTGCCCGAATTTCATAAGGATTCGGTTTCTCTGTTCGACAAGTCGTCGGTCACAGAAATCGATGACAGGCTGAGCAAAGCATTGACCGGTGACGGCAATCGAGACTTCATGCTCGGCTTGGCGGGCCATGACGGACTGATGGGTCTTGGCGGCAACGATCTGCTATCCGGTGGCCTTGGCAACGACACTCTGAATGGCGGCACCGGCAATGACCGCCTTAATGGTGGGTTGGGCGAGGACGAGGCTGTGTTCGCCTCCTCCAGCACCGACATGCTTGTTTATCGCGAAGACGAGTCCTTTGTCCTCATCACATCCGAGGGGCGCGACACGGTAACCGGTGTCGAGCGTTTCCGGTTCACCGATATCGCCCTGGAAGATGCCGATCTGAATGAACGTAGCGGGGTCGGCCGGACGCTGACAGGCACCCCCGAAGCAGACCTCCTCGCAGGGACCGAATTGAACGACAACATATCGGGGCTGGGATCAAACGACCGCCTGCTTGGTGACGATGGCAATGACACACTGGACGGCGGCGATGGGGCCGACACGATCAACGGCGGTAACGGCGATGACAGCATCACCGGTGGGACATCCGATGATGACCTGCGAGACATCATTTATGCGGGCGAAGGTCACGATAGCGTCGACGCGGGCGCGGGCAACGACCTCGTTTATGGCCAGGGCGGCAATGACACCATCGCCGGCGGTTTCGGCGTGGACGAGATACAGGGCCAGGACGGTGACGATGTCATCACGGGCTCGGCGTTCAGTGACCTTGTGTTCGGCGGTGCGGGCAATGACTTCGTCAATGGCGGTTTCGGTCATGACCGGATCAACGGCGGCACTGGCGCCGATAAGTTCTTCCACGTGGGCGTCGAGGGCCACGGCTCGGACTGGGTGCAGGATTATAACTCCGCCGAGGGTGATGTTCTGCTCTTCGGAAACACTGCCGCCACCCGCGCCGACTTCCAGGTCAACTTCAACCACACCGCCAGCGCCGAGGGCGAACGGGCCGGCGACGACACGGTGCAGGAGGCGTTTGTGATTTATCGACCCACCGGACAAATCATGTGGGCATTGGTGGATGGCGAAGGGCAGTCCTCGATCAACCTTCAGATCGGGGCGGATGTCCTGGACCTGCTGAGTTAAAAGGGAGAATGGAGCCGCAAAAAACCGGCTCCACTCTATCTTTCGCGGCTATCATGCCCATTTCCCGTTGAAACGGGGTCTATTTTTTCCCTTCACGCAAAAGGCGTTAGGCCTGGGCAGCAAAGAACTGCACGCGCAATCGCATACCGAAAACAAAGCGCCAAAGAGGCTCTTCGGGAAATCGGATATCCCGCGCAAAATTGACCAAAAAGCGAAATCTTAATAAGCTGAACCATTATCAAAGTTTTTGAACATTTTTATTGGAGGGGCAAATGTGGTTGTGCTTGTAACAAATGGAACAACCGGAAACGACAATATCACCACCGGTGTAGAAGATGATGTCATCAACACTTTTGGAGGCACTGATATCATTTCATCCGGTGCCGGGGATGACACCGTAAACCCCGGTGACAATAACGAATTCGACTATACCGACACCGGCACGGGCAATGACCTGCTCATTCTCAGCGATGCCACCAGCGGTTTCCAGGCGTTAGGCTTCGACAGTCTCACCAATGGCGTCACAGTAACCATCGACGGAACGGCAAATACCGGCACCATCGACAAAGCGGCCAGCGGCACAACCACTATAACAGATGTTCGTACCGCAATGTTGGCAGATGGGTTTGGGGTCTTCGGCTCCAATCACAATGATACATTCACGGTAACTGCGGTCGAAGGTGGCTTTGCCATGATGCGCGGTCTGGGCGGCAATGACACGTTCAACATCGTTTCGGGGCCGGGAACGGTCCGACTGGATTATCGGGCCAGTTCCGTAACCACAGGGATCGTCGCCGATCTGGCGACCGGTATTGTTAGCGAAGACGGCTTTGGTGGTACCGACACCATCCTGGGGGACCCGCTCGACCAGATCCGCGGGACTGATCTGGGCGACACGATCTCCGGCTCTGCTGGCGATGACGATATTCGCAGCGAAGGCGGCAACGATCTGCTGAGCGATGGATTGGGTAACGACGTCATTCGTGCAGGTGACGGCAACGACACGATCAATGCGACCGGTGGCGGCGATGATGCCTATAATGAATACTGGTCCGGAATCGGCGATGATGTGATCGATCTTAGCGCTGTGGCTGGCGGGTCCGTCGCGCTGGCACATTTCGATCTGAACGCAGGCATTCAGGTCTCTATCGATGGCGGCGCCAATACCGGCAGTATCGTCAAAAGCTCGGGCGGTACGACGACGCTGACGGATGCGCGAAACGCCATGCTGGTTGATCAATTGATCATCTACGGCACAGCGCATGACGATACCTTCACGGTAAGCACGGTCGAGGGCGGCTTTGCTTCGATACGCGGGTATCAGGGCAATGACACGTTCAACATCGTTTCGGGGCCGGGAACGGTCCGACTGGATTATCGGTCCAATACTGTAACCACTGGGATCATCGCCAATCTGGGCACAGGGATTGTCAGCGAAGACGGCTTTGGTGGTACCGACACGATCCTGGGGGACCCGCTCGACCAGATCCGCGGGACTGATCTTGGCGACACGATCACGGGCTCCGCCGGCGATGACGATATTCGCAGCGAAGACGGCAACGACCTTATCAGCGACGGTTTGGGCAGCGACCGGATTCGCAGCGGTGACGGCAACGACACAATCAATGCAGGCGGTGGAACCGGTGACGCCTTTGACGAAATAAACGCGGGTACTGGCGATGACCTGATCGATTTCAGCGCAGTGACCGATGGTAACATCGGAGTGGCGCATTTCGATCTGAGCATGGGCATTCAGGCCACGATAGACGGCGTAGCCAACACCGGCACAATCGTTAAAGCCTCGGGTGGAACCACGACGCTGACGGATGTGCAAAACGCGATGGAGAACAGCTGGTTCCAGCTTTTTGGCACGTTCCAGAATGACACGTTGACCGCGTCTGCCGCCGAGGGTGGCAATATCGTTCTGCGTGGGTACGGGGGTGACGATCGACTCGTGGTCCAGGATAGCCCGGGGCGCGTAAGGTTGGACTACGATTCGTCTTCCGCATCGACCGGGGTTATTGCCGATCTGGGCACCGGTATCGTTAGCGAAGATGGCTTTGGCGGCACTGATACAATCGTAGGAACCGGTTACTTCGAATTTCGCGGCGGCAGACTGAACGATTCTATTACCGGGTCGGAGAGGGGCGAACGTGTCCGTCTTCGCGATGGGGACGATTTCTTTGACGGTGCTGGAGGTGAGGACCAGGCTCAGTATTCCGGAGTTTCCAGCGATGCCACAATCACGCAATTGGCCTCTGGTGATATCCAGGTGGTCTCTTCCGAAGGGACCGACATTTTACGAAATGTCGAGGTCATTGGGTTTGACGATAGAGAATTACTTGTCGCCGATCTTTTCCCGGTAGGTTCAGAACCGATCACAGGCACGCCGGAAGCGGATGCCTTGAACGGCACAGCCGGCGACGACACGATCCTCGGCCTCGACGGCAATGACCGTCTTATCGGTGACACCGGCAATGACAGCATGGATGGCGGTTTGGGCGCCGATACACTCAACGGCGGCGATGGTGATGACATCATCATCGGCGGGCCAGGTGCGGACGACCTGCGCGACATCGTCTACGCGGGCGAAGGCAACGATTCAGTCGACGCGGGCGCCGGCAATGATCTGGTCTATGGACAGGGCGGCAACGACACCATCGCCGGTGGCTTCGGCGTGGACGAGATCCAGGGCCAGGATGGTGACGACGTGATTACCGGCTCGGCCTTCTCCGATCTGGTCTTTGGCGGCGCCGGGAGTGACTTCGTCAATGGTGGCTTCGGTCATGACCGGATCAACGGCGGCAGTGGCGCGGACAAGTTCTATCACCTGGGCATCTTCGATCATGGCTCTGACTGGGTGCAGGACTACAACGCCGCCGAGGGTGACGTGCTGCTCTTCGGCAATGCGGCCGCTACCCGCGCCGACTTCCAGGTCAACTTCAACCATACCGCCAGCGCCGAGGGCGAGCGCGCCGGGGATGACGCGGTGCAAGAGGCCTTTGTGATCTACCGGCCAACGGGTCAGATCATGTGGGCACTTGTGGATGGGCAAGGCCAGTCCTCGATCAACCTGCAAATCGGTGGCGACGTGTTCGACCTGCTGACCTGACGGTCTCGGACAGACAGGATTCTGGCAAATCTCCGTGGGGATGCCTTGGAGCGCTCCGCCCCACTCTTGCGCGCGGACGTGTCGAACCGGAACTCCCGCTTTGGGAATAAAGGAAAAAGTGGTAGGATCTTGGGCAGCGCGGTCGAGGGGCAGCCCCGCGTATTCGCATTCAATAAAATTCTCAAAGGAAAACTCGCATCAAATAAACATCAGGAGTGACCATGGCTATCATCTCGCAGCCCAGCGGCGACCCGTTTATTGTCAACTCAGACCCTACGGGATTTCAGGATGATGCAGAGGCAGCGCGCCTGACAAACGGGTACGTCGTTGTCTGGCACGACACTGACGAAATGCTGGGCAATCATCGCATTCTTGCGCGGATGTACGATGCCGATGGAACTCCCGGACCAGCCTTCGAGGTTCTGGACGATACCAGTGGAATAGAATCGGAATTGTCGGTCGTCGCCCTGTCTGACGGCGGTTTTGTGGTGTTTCATACCGGTGCGGTCGTCGATGGCTCCTCCACCGGTATCGAAGGTCAGCGAGTGGATGCCAGCGGCACGCTTGTGGGTGATCCATTTCAGGTCAACACCCATACGAACAGCGTCCAAAAAGAGCCGGATGCCGTCTTGCTCAACAACGGCAACCTCGCCGTTGTCTGGGACAGTTTCGTCTTCGACGACAGATTCAGCTATGGAATTGCCGGCCAGATACTGACGACGACCGGTACCAGCAGCGATCCGGACTTTGTCGTCAACACGACTGTCGAGAACGGGCAGACCGATGCCAGCATCGCGGCCTTGGCGACCGGCGGTTTCGTGGTGACCTGGCTGTCAGAAGACCGCGACATCTATGCCCAAAGGTTCGATGGCTCGGGGTCGAAACTGGGCCCCGAGTTCTTGGTCAACTCTGGAGTGGATCCCGATGTGGTTGCGCTTTCCGGCGGCGGTTTTGCGGTATTCTTCACGCAAAGTGTGAATACTCCTGGCCTGGGTACCATCTCGAAAATCGCCGTGCGCTTCTATGACTCTGGCGGAGCGCCTGTCGGGAGCGAGATACGTCTCGACGGCGGCCATGACTTCGACTCGTACCGTCCCTCAGCGACGCAGCTTTCGAACGGCGATCTTCTGGTTATGTGGGGCTCGGACGGCTTGCGCGGAACCGGAGCCGTGCATCCGCCGGGTCTCTATGTTCAGCGGCTCTCTGCCACCGGAGAGTTGATCGGCGACGAAGTCTTGGTAAATGATGATCCCTTGGTCAGCGCTGCTGGTGGTGACTACCTTACGGCACTGTCGGATGGATCGGCCATTGCCACTTTTACCGTTGCAAACGGAAGCGGTCCAGCCTGGCACGAAGTGGCAGCCCAGCTTCTCACATCGGTCGAAGTGCCGGATGGATCGGGGTCTGGTACCATCATCGGCACGCCCGGCAGCGACGAGCTCAATGGCACTGAAGGCGATGACCAGATCGAAGCCAGGGGCGGCGATGACGTGATCTTTGCCAATGGCGGCAACGACCTGCTTCTGGGCGAGGCGGGGGACGATACGCTCCAGGGCGGCGAAGGCGACGACACGCTCGATGGCGGTGCCGGGAATGATGACATCTGGGGCGGAAGCGGCACCGACACCGCCCGGTTCAACGTGGCCAGTACCGAGGTCTCAGGCGGATTGAGCGGCGCGATCTTCACTCTGGTCACGTCCGAAGGCACCGACAGTGTGCGCGAGGTCGAATTCTTCGAATTCACTGACCGGACACTGAGTCTCGTGGACCTGCTGGATCTGGTTTCAGGTGGGGGCACCGGTCCGATCGAGGGCACGCCGGAAGCGGATGTCTTGAACGGCACAGCGGGCGACGACACGATCCTCGGCCTCGACGGCAATGACCGTCTTATCGGTGACACCGGCAATGACAGCATGGATGGCGGTTTGGGCGCCGATACACTCAACGGCGGCGATGGTGATGACATCATCATCGGCGGGCCAGGTGCGGACGACCTGCGCGACATCGTCTACGCCGGCGAAGGCAACGATTCCGTCGACGCGGGCGCTGGCAACGATCTGGTTTATGGACAGGGCGGCAACGACACCATCGCCGGTGGCTTTGGGGTCGACGAGGTCCAGGGCCAGGATGGAGACGACGTGATCACCGGCTCGGCGTTCAGTGACCTTGTGTTCGGCGGTGCGGGCAATGACTTCGTCAATGGCGGGTTCGGGCATGATCGGATCAACGGCGGCACCGGGGCCGACAAGTTCTATCACCTGGGCATCTTCGATCATGGCTCTGATTGGGTGCAGGACTATAACGCCGCCGAGGGTGACGTTCTGCTCTTCGGCAATGCGGCCGCTACCCGCGCCGACTTCCAGGTCAACTTCGACCATACCGCCAGCGCCGAGGGAGAGCGCGCCGGGGATGACGCGGTGCAAGAGGCCTTTGTGATCTACCGGCCAACGGGTCAGATCATGTGGGCACTTGTGGATGGGCAAGGCCAGTCCTCGATCAACCTGCAAATCGGTGGCGACGTGTTCGACCTGCTGGCATAAGGGGCTGATATTTTTCGTGTGAATGTCCTATGCTTCTTCTTGCTCCCCCACCTCTCACAGGGTGGGGGACCCTCTTTTAGAAGTATTTGACCATGGCCCATATTCTTTACAACTCCGCATTTTTCTTCGCTATCCCGGATGTTCTGAGCCGGACCGAGATGAACCGGACCTCCGGCACCGGCACCGCAACCGAGCTTGTCGCCCGGCCGGATGCGGAGAGCGGCGAAAGCGTGACCCTCTCCGGCACTGGCTTTACCTATGACACCGAAGGGGCCCTGACCGGGGGCACGATCACGCGGGTGCTGATCGTGGACACGGCCTTCGGCCCGCCCGGAGCCGAGGTCGAGATCACCGATATCGCATGGACCGTGACCGAGTTCCTGAGCGCACAGGAGGAAAGCCGAGGGAGCAGGTTTACCGAACTGGCCGCGCTTCTCGGCCCGGCACTCAGCATTGACGCCTCGGGGAGTTCGTCTTTCACCATGGAGACCTATGGGGCATCTTTCTGGCCCGACCTGGCGGCGGCGGCAACCGGCGGCCTGACCCTGACCGGATCGCCGGGCAACGATTTCGCCTTTGGGGCAACCGGCAACGACAGCCTGACCGGCGGCACTGGAAACGACCAGCTGCATGGCGGTAACGGCAACGACACGATCGACGGTGGGGCCGGTGACGACTTCATCACTTCGAACGCCTACAGGTCACTCCAGGGCAGCCTGATTTTCGGCGGCGATGGAGACGACAGGATCGGTGATCACCTCGGCCAAACCGGCTCTGATACGATCGACGGCGGGGCAGGCTACGATGTCGTCACGATCTTAGGCCAGACCGCCAGCCCCAGCCATCTGTCGCTGCCCTACATGTTCGAACAGGTGGATGATCTGATCGTCCTCAGCATCGGCGAGGAAGAGGTTCACCTGCGCGATGTCGAGCAGGTTCAGATATCTCACTGGTTCATGCCGAACACGGTTCTTCTGACTTCCGATATCCTCTTTGGCGTCATGTCGCTGGCGGAAACCGGCACTGACGGCAACGATACGATGATCGGCGGCGCCGGCAATGACACGTTGGTCGGCGCGGGTGGCGACGATCTGATCCATGCCAATGACGGTCACGATCTGCTGATCGCCGGGCCGGGAACCGACACGCTCGACGGCGGCGCGGGCAATGACCTGCTGCGCGCCGATCTTCATCCGGGTCCCAGCCTGCTTGTGGGACGGACAGGCAATGACACCCTCCTCGGGTCCGACAGTGGCGACACCCTGCGCGGCGGCGAGGGTGATGACGACCTGAGGACAGGCAACGGCTACAACAAACTGCACGGGGAAGATGGCAACGATACCATCAACGGCGGCGCGCTCCGTGACGAGGTGACGGGCGGCACCGGCGACGACATAATCTTCCTCGGCGACGGCAACGATCTGGCCTATGGCCAGGACGGCAACGACACGATCAATGGCGGCAACGGGGTGGACATGATCGTCGGCCAGGCCGGCGACGACGTGATCACCGGCAACGCCTTTTCCGACATACTGTTCGGCGGCGACGGCAACGATTTCCTCAACGGTGGATACGGATCCGACCGGGTGAATGGCGGATCGGGCGCAGACCGGTTCTTCCACGTTGGCGCTGCGGGCCACGGCTCGGACTGGGTGCAGGATTACAGCGCGGCCGAAGGCGATATCCTGCAATTCGGCACGCTGTCGGCGACCCGGTCACAGTTCCAGATCAACTTCAACCACACCCAGAATGCCGAGGGCGAACGCGCCGGGGACGACGCGGTGCAGGAGGCGTTTGTGATCTACCGCCCGACCGGACAGATCATGTGGGCGCTGGTGGATGGCGAGGGGCAAAGCGCGATCAACCTCCAGATCGGCAGCGACGTGTTCGACCTGCTGGCCTGAATCTTGCACGTGGCGCGGCGACAGGCCCGGACCTAGCCTGTACAAAACGGTCAATTCCTTCCATGGCGTAGGGGCAAAACGGCCAATTTGCCGTACAAATCCGGTTTTGTGGTAATTGCCCTCGTGACCTGGCCAGCGGGACGGGCCCGGGCACGTCAAAGCAACGTGACCGCTTCCCTTCCCATCACCCACAACATATAGTGTGCTACAAAACCGGGAGAGCAACTGCTCGGACATCAGGGGACGCAGGCAATGGCGCATATCATCGTCGTCGGCAACGAAAAGGGCGGTGCGGGGAAATCCACCGTTTCGATGCATGTGGCAAGCGCCCTGGCGCGACTGGGGTACAAGGTAAACACCCTCGACCTCGACTTGCGCCAAAGAAGCCTCGGCCGCTACTTTGAAAACCGCGCGGCGTTCATGAAAAGCTCGGGGCTGCACCTGCCGTCGCCGACAAACCATGATCTGCCCGAGATCGACGCTGCCTCGCTAAAGCCGGGCGAAAACGTGTTCGATCACCGTCTTTCGGCAGCCGTGTCGCGGCTGGAGGCCGACAGCGATTTCATCCTGATCGATTGCCCCGGCTCCCATACCCGTCTCAGCCAGGTCGCACATTCACTGGCCGACACGCTGGTCACACCACTCAACGATAGCTTTGTCGATTTCGATCTGCTGGCGCGCATCGATTCCAGCGGTGAAAAGATCCTGGGGCCGTCGGTGTACTCCGAAATGGTCTGGAACGCCCGTCAATTGCGCGCCCAGGCCGGGCTGAAGCCGATTGACTGGGTCATCGTACGCAACAGGGTCGGGACCCAGCGCATGGTCAACAAGGAGAAGATGGAGCGCGCGATCGAGATGCTGGCCAGCCGCATCGGGTTTCGCATCGCACCCGGCTTTTCCGAACGCGTGATATTTCGCGAGCTGTTCCCGCGTGGACTGACCCTGCTCGACCTCAAGGATATCGGGGTCAAGCAGCTCAACATCTCGAACATCGCCGCCCGGCAGGAGCTGCGCGACATGATGAAGGCGCTCAAGCTGCCGGGTGTCGAGATCGACTTCTGATGTGGCGTGCGGCTATTCGCCCGGCGCACCCTCGTAGATCGTGAACAATTCCTGCGGCTCGGAAACCCCGCGCAGCATGTAGCGGCCCAGGCTAACAAGGTCATGCCCGGTCGGTTCGGCAAACCGTGCCACCGGTTCGGATAGAATGATGTTGCGGCCGACCGACCTGTGAAGCCCGGACAGCCGGACCGTGAGGTTTACCGCCGGACCGATCACCGTGAAGTCAAGCCGGTTGTCCGCACCGATATTGCCATAGAGGATCTCTCCGGCGTGCAGCGCCAGGGTGACGCTGGTCACGGTTTCTCCGCGCGCCAGGCGCGTCTCGTTGACCTCCTCCATGCCCCGGCGCATCTGGACAGCCGCATCCAGCCCGGCGGCAGCCGAGCGTTCCGGGGTTTCGAGGTTGAACATGGCCAAAATGCCGTCGCCCAGAAACTTGAGGATATTGCCGCCGTGCCCCTGGATCACCCCGACCGCCATGCCGAAATACTCGTTCAGCATGGCAATCAACTCAGGGCCCGGGGTGCGCTCGGTCAGCGCGGTAAAATCCTTGAGATCGAAGTAGCACAAGACCGCGTCGATCTGCTGAAGCGAGCCGCGCTGGATCTCGCCCGACAGAACCCGCCGCCCCGCGTCGCGCCCCAGATAGACCTGAAGCAGGTCGCCCGCCATCTGCCGGTTGGCCGCCGATTTCAGCGCCAGCGCCAGTTGCGGCAGCGAAGCGCGCACCAGATCGAGGTCCGCCTCGGCAAAGCCCGCCGACCCGTCACTGGACCACGAGATCAGCACGCCCTCGGGCGTATTTTGCGGGTCGATTTTTTCGAAGGGCACGCGCTTTTCAAGGATGACACCCGCCGCGAAGTAATCGGTGGCCCCGTTGGCGCGCAGCTCATTCAATATGGGAAAGCGGCTTTCTGCATTTGTCTCCAGCAAGCGCTCGCGATACTCGGTCTCGCCACTGTCGAGCAGATGATAGAGCGGGCTGCGCAACCATGCCTCGATCGGGGTCTCGGAATACCCGTATTTGTCGCTGGACACGCCCCGGTCGCGATACCAGTTGTACCCAAGCCCTCCGTATTTGGGATGAAAGGCGCTTTGGGCGACATGCAGGCGGTAAAGGGGCACGCCAAGTTCGACCAGGCGTTCGCAATATCCGTGCAGCAACTCGTCTTGCCGCGCGCCTTCCAGCCCGCGTTGAACCAGCCAATCCTGCAACTGCCCTGCCGCTGCCTGTCTTGCATCACCGTCACTCATCACATCGCTCCTGTATCGGCCACAACCGATATGGTATCGCCACAACCCGCACCACAGACCGCAACGGATCAATCCATTCCGGCCAAGCGCCGCAGCATCATCCTGAGCAGGGCCGCTTCACCCTTGGTGAAATGCGCTGCCATCCGCTCGTCATACCGCTCGGCGATACCGCGAAGCTCCCGGTAGACCGCCTGCCCCGCCGCCGTCAACGCCAATTGCTCGGATCGCCGATCAGCCTCATCACGTGTGCGTGTAAGGTATCGACGCTGAGCCAGCTTGGCCACGGCGCGGCTGACCTTGGTCTTGTGAATCAAGGCGCGTTCGCCAATCTGCTTGGCCGTCATTTCGCCGTGCGTGCCGAGGTGAAACAACACCCGCCACTCTGTACGCAGCATGCCATAGCGATTCTTATAGATCTGCTGAAACTCCAACGAACTCTGCTCCGCCGCCTGATTCAGAAGGAAAGGCAGGAAATTTCGCAGATCGAAGTCATCATTTTCGGGTATTTTGGTCTTTGTCATGCTTGTTAGTTACAAAATCAACTATTATCCGACAAGTAGTAAACGGAGGAACGCGCGAATGAACCGTCCGATCGACCCACATCAACTGACCCAGGCGGCCACTGCAACCGGCACGACCGAAGGTTATATGCCCGGCTGGGGCAACGACTTTGAGACCGAGGCGCTGCCCGGCGCCCTGCCCCAGGGTATGAACAGCCCGCAGAAATGTAACTATGGCCTTTATGGCGAACAGCTCAGCGGCACTGCCTTTACCGCAACGCGCCCCGAGCGCACCTGGTGCTATCGCATCCGGCCCTCGGTGAAGCATTCGCACCGCTTTGAAAAGATCGACCTGCCCTATTGGAAATCGGCCCCCTGCATCGACCCCGATGTGATCAGCCTGGGCCAGTACCGCTGGGATCCGGTGGCACATTCGGGCGCGGGGCTGACCTGGCTCACCGGCATGCGCACCATGACCACCGCCGGAGATGTGAACACCCAGGTGGGCATGGCCAGCCATATCTATCTGGTCACCGAGTCTATGGTGGACGACTATTTCTTCTCCGCTGACAGCGAACTGCTGGTGGTACCGCAAGAGGGACGGCTGCGCTTTGCAACCGAGCTGGGCATCATCGACGTCGAGCCCAAGGAAATCGCCATCCTGCCGCGCGGCCTGGTCTATCGGGTCGAGGTGCTGGAAGGCCCGTGCCGCGGTTTTGTCTGCGAAAACTATGGCCAGAAGTTCGAGCTGCCGGGTCGTGGCCCGATCGGTGCCAACTGCATGGCCAATCCGCGCGATTTCAAATCGCCGGTCGCCGCGTTCGAGGATCGCGAGGCGCCCTCGACCGTGACGGTGAAATGGTGCGGACAGTTCCACACCACTAAGATCGGTCACAGCCCGCTGGACGTGGTAGCGTGGCATGGCAATTACGCCCCGGTCAAATATGACCTGCGCACCTATTGCCCTGTGGGCGCGATCCTGTTCGACCATCCCGATCCGTCGATCTTTACCGTGCTGACCGCGCCGTCGGGCGTGCCGGGCACCGCCAATATCGACTTTGTCCTGTTCCGCGAGCGCTGGATGGTGATGGAAGATACCTTCCGCCCGCCGTGGTATCACAAGAACATCATGTCCGAGCTGATGGGCAATATCTATGGTCAGTACGACGCCAAACCGCAGGGCTTTGTCCCCGGCGGGATGAGCCTGCACAACATGATGCTGCCGCATGGACCGGACAAGGAAGCGTTCGAGAAGGCGTCGAACGCCAATCTCGGCCCCGACAAACTGGACCAGACCATGTCCTTCATGTTCGAAACCCGTTTTCCGCAACACCTGACCGAATTCGCCGCCAAGGAGGCGCCGCTTCAGGACGATTACATCGATTGCTGGACCTCGCTGGAGAAGAAATTCGACGGCACCCCTGGCAAGAAATAAGCTGCGGCTGAGGGGGCCCGGATTTTTCCACGAAAAATCCCGGTCCCGCCCGTGACATCCGTTTGGAGACAACATGCCCCTTTTGAAATCCTGGGTGGCTTCGGCCAATAGCGCCAATCACCCGTTTCCGCTGAACAACCTGCCCTATGGCGTCTTCTCGACCGGCGAGGATGAACCCCGCTGCGGCGTGGCCATCGGCGACATGATCCTCGACATGGCCGCGGCCGAGGCCGAGGGCCTGGTCGCGCTCACTGAATATCCTCTGTTCGACGTGCCCTATTGGAACGACCTGATGGAGGAAGGCCCTGCTGTCTGGGCCGCCCTGCGCGAACGGCTGTCCGCGCTTCTGGCCAAAGGGTCGAAAGAGCAGGAGGCTGTCGAACCGCTGCTGGTGCCGATGGCCGAAGCCACGCTGCACATGCCGCTGGTGGTCAGCGAGTACACCGACTTCTACGCAGGCCGTCAGCACGCTCAGAACATGGGCGCGATCCTGCGCGGCTCACCCGATCTGCCGGCAAACTGGCTGCATATCCCGATCGGCTACAATGGCCGCGCCTCCTCGGTCGTGGTGTCGGGCACGCCGATCCACCGCCCCAACGGCCAGACCAAGGCCCCCGATGCCGAAATGCCGTCATTCGGCCCCTCGAAACGGCTCGATATCGAGCTGGAAATGGGCGCCATCGTCGGCACCGGGTCCGAGTTCGGACAGCCGATCACGGTGGACGAGGCCGATGCGATGATCTTTGGCTATGTGCTGCTGAACGACTGGTCGGCACGCGATATCCAGGGCTGGGAATATCAGCCGCTGGGGCCGTTCCAGGGCAAGGCATTCGGCACCTCGATCAGCCCATGGATCGTGACGGCGGCGGCGCTGGAGCCGTTCCGCGCGCCCACGCCGCCGCGTGAGAAAAAGCTGCTGCCCTATCTGAGCGGCAGCAAGGAAGGGCTTTATGACATCGAGCTTGAGGTTCTGATGCAGCCTGAAGGCGCCGACAGCGCTTCGGTCATCGCCAGGACCAACTATAGCCGCATGTATTATTCGGCGGCCGAGCAGCTGTGTCATCACGCCATCGGTGGCTGTGCGATGAATGCGGGCGATCTGTTGGGCTCTGGCACCATCTCGGGGCCGGAACGGAGCGAATTCGGTTCGCTGATGGAACTCAGCTGGGCCGGGCGCGAACCCTTCACGCTGGAAACGGGCGAGACCCGGGGCTTTATCGAGGATGGCGATACGCTGACCCTGCGAGGCAATGCGCGCGGCGACGGCTATACCATCGGCTTTGGCGATTGCGTGGGCCAGATCCTGCCCGCCAAGGCCTGGGGCTGAGCTGCACATGACCCTGGCTCTCGACCATATCCAGATCGCGATCCCCGCCGGGGGCGAGGACGCGGCGCGCGCTTTTTGGTGCGCGGGTCTGGGTCTGGTCGAGATCGCCAAGCCCGATGCGCTGAAGGCGCGCGGCGGGCTGTGGCTGGCGCTCAATGGCGCCGAACTGCATCTGGGGGCGGAGCCGGACTTCGCCCCTGCGCGCAAAGCCCATCCGGGCTTTGCCGTCAATGACATAGACACCGTCGCCGAGCGGGTCGAGGCTCTTGGCCAGAACCCGCGATGGGACGACACAATCGAGAACCGCCGCCGGTTCTTTGCCAAAGACCCCTTTGGCAACCGGCTGGATTTCCTGGAAAGGGACTGACACATGGCCAAGGCATTCGCGTCGCAGGGCGACATGAGCGAGAAGAAGATCAGCTTTACCGAGGTGGGCGAAGGGCTTTATGCCTTTACCGCCGAGGGCGACCCCAATTCCGGCGTCATCATCGGTGATGACAGCGTCATGGTGGTCGAGGCGCAGGCCACCCCGCGCCTGGCGCAAAAGGTGATCGACTGTATCCGCGAGGTCACCGACAAGCCGATTTCCCATGTGGTGCTGACCCATTACCACGCCGTTCGCGTGCTGGGCGCCAGCGCCTTCGGCGCCGGTCAGGTGATCATGTCCGACACCGCCCGCTCGATGGTGGTTGAACGCGGGCAAGAGGATTGGGACAGCGAGTTCCAGCGCTTTCCGCGCCTGTTCGAAGGGCATGAGAGCATTCCCGGCCTGACCTGGCCTACTACCACATTCTCGGACAGCATGACCGTCTACCTGGGCAAGCGCCGGGTCGACATCATGCATCTGGGCCGCGCCCATACGGCGGGTGACGCGGTGATCCATGTGCCGGATCAGAACGTGATGTTCACCGGCGATATCGTCGAATATCACTCGGCCTGCTATTGCGGCGACGGCCATTTCAACGACTGGGGCAACACGCTGGACAACATCGCCTGGTTCGATGTGGACGCGATTGCACCGGGCCGTGGCGATGCGCTGGTCGGCAAGGAGATGGTGAACGCCGCCATCGAGAACACCCGCAATTTTGTACAAAGCACCTATCGCCCGGCAGCGCGCGTGGCCGCGCGCGGTGGCTCGCTGAAAGAGGCCTGGGACGCGGTGCGCGCCGAATGCGATCCGAAGTTTGCCGATTACGCGATCTACGAGCATTGCCTGCCGTTCAACGTGGCCCGCGCCTATGACGAGGCGCGCGGCATCGACACGCCGCGCATCTGGACCGCGCAGCGTGACCTGGAAATGTGGGAGGCCCTGCAAGGCTGAACCGAAGGGGACGCTCCTCGACCCCTTGCGGGGTCTCTTCGCAGCGAAGACGCCCGCAAGGGCGGATGAGCCCCCGGCCCGATCGACATTGATCCAGATCGTGTCGCGCCGGGTCAACTGATGAGACCATGAGACAAGACCTCTGGCGGATGCCCGGCAGAGGACGGGAGACATGCGCCCTCGGCCTGCCGGGTGCGCCCAGACCTGGGAGGAGAACCCCATGAACAAAATCTTCGAAGTCCCACTCTACGCCTATGCGCGCAGTCCCGATCAGGACGCCTCCAGCCCGGTGCGCCACAAGGTGATCGTGATCGGCGCCGGTCCCATCGGGCTCGCCGCTGCCATCGACCTTGCCCAACAGGGGATTGAGGTTGTGGTGCTGGATGACAATGACAAGGTCAGCTTTGGCAGCCGCGCGGTCTGCTATGCCAAGCGCCCGCTGGAGATTCTCGACCGGCTCGGCTGTGGCCAGCCGATGGTCGACAAGGGGGTCGAATGGAACCTGGGCAAGGTCTTTTTCGATGACCGGCAGGTCTATGACTTCAACCTGTTGCCCGAGGGCGGCCACCAGCGCCCCGCCTTCATCAACCTCCAGCAATACTATTTCGAGGAATACCTGGTAAACCGGGTCCGCGAATTGCAAGAGGCCGGCGCCCCGATCGAAATCCGGGGCCGCAACAAGGTCGAGGCGATCGGCACCCATCCCGACCACGTCAAGCTGGAGGTCGAGACACCCGAAGGCTCGTACACCGTCGAGGCCGACTGGCTGATCGCCTGCGATGGCGCAGGCTCGCCGGTGCGCTCGATGCTGGGGCTCGATTTCGTGGGCCGCGTGTTCGAGGACAACTTCCTGATCGCCGATGTGATCATGGATGCCGGCTTCCCGACCGAGCGCTGGTTCTGGTTCGACCCGCCCTTCAACCGGGGCCAGTCGGCACTGTTGCACAAGCAGCCTGACAATGTCTGGCGCATCGACCTGCAACTGGGCTGGGATATCGACAAGGAGCGTGAAAAGCGCCCCGAAAACGTGATCCCGCGCCTCAAGGCGATGCTGGGCGAGGATGTGCAATTCGAACTGGAATGGGTCTCGATCTACACGTTCCAGTGCCGCCGGATGGAGAAGTTCCGCCACGGCCGGGTCCTGTTCGCAGGTGACGCTGCGCATCAGGTTTCACCGTTTGGCGCGCGTGGCGCCAACTCCGGCCTGCAAGATACCGACAACCTGATCTGGAAGCTGAAACTGGTGATGGAGGGCACGGCGCCGGAAAGCCTGCTCGACAGCTATGATATGGAGCGGATCCACGGGGCGGATGAGAATATCCTCAATTCGTCGCGCTCGACCGACTTCATCACGCCCAAATCCGAGATGTCGCGCATCCTGCGTGATGCGGTGCTGGACCTGAGCGAACAGTATGAATTCGCCCGCCCGCTGGTGAATTCGGGCCGCCTGTCGGTGCCCTGCACCTATGACGGCTCGCCGCTCAACTCGGCCGATGCGCTGCTAAATGGTCCGGCGCGCACCCGGCCCGGCAGCCCCTGCCCAGACGCGCCGCTGGGTGATGAGTTCCTGCTCCCGAAACTGGGCGATAAGTTCATCCTGCTGACCATCGACGCCGATGCCCCCGACCTGATCGAGGAAGACGGGATCGAGGTCACGCGTTTGGCGCTGTCTGTCAAGGACGACCCGACGCTGGAACTGAAGCGCCGCTATTTGGGCGACAATGATGGCGCGGTCTACCTGATCCGACCGGACCAGCATGTCGCCGCACGCCGCCCCACCTATGACGAAAACCAGTTCCGGCATGCGATCCGCCGGGCCACCGGCAAGGAGTGACACCCATGTCCGATCTGATCCTGACCCCGAACATCAACGGAGCCGATGACTTCTACGCCGAACTGTTGGCGGCGCACGAAGGGCTCGACAAGGCACAGAGCGACGCGCTGAACGCGCGCCTCGTTCTGGTGCTGGCCAACCAAATCGGCGACCGGGCCATCCTGACCCAGGCCATCCAGGCCGCCGCCTTCAAGGAGTGAGCAACATGAAAATCGAGAAAATCCACCACGTCGCCTATCGCTGCAAGGACGCCAAGGAAACCGTCGAGTGGTATGGCAAGATGCTGAACATGGACTTCATCCTGGCGATTGCCGAGGATCATGTCCCTTCGACCCATGAACCCGATCCGTACATGCACTTGTTCCTGGATGCGGGCAACGGCAATGTTCTGGCCTTCTTCGAACTGCCGACCAAGCCCGAGATGGGCCGTGACCCGAACACGCCGATCTGGGTCCAGCATATCGCGTTCAAGGTCAAGGATCGCGAGACGCTGATCGAGTTCAAGGAGCATCTGGAAGCCAATGGTGTCGAGGTTCTGGGCGTCACCGATCACTCAATCTTCCACTCGATCTATTTCTTCGACCCGAACGGACACCGTGTCGAACTGGCCTGCCCGGATCCGGAGGAAGAAGCGCTGCTGAAACGCATGGACGAGGTCAAGTGGGACATGCTCGAAGAGTGGTCGCGCACCAAGAAGGCGCCGCAGCACGCCGCCTGGCTGCATGCCAAGGAACTGAACAAGAGCGTCTGAGGCAAGCCCTCGACCCAGATCGGGCCCGGTGCTGCGCACCGGGTCCTTTTGGCGCGCAAGACGCGCCCGAGCCAATGACGCCGTGACAGCGGTTAACACCGCGACGGCAACCGCCTAGTATCGCCCTGCCCCAGACAGGAAAGACGCCCCATGTCCGAAATCATTCTCTATGACTACTGGCGCTCGTCGGCCAGTTACCGTCTGCGCATCGCGCTCAACCTCGCGGGCATCGCCTATCGGGCGGTTCCGGTCGATCTGGTCAAGGGCGAGCACCGCTCAGAGGTGCATCTGGCGCGCAATCCGCAGGGGTTGGTGCCGGTGCTTGACATCGACGGGCTGCGGCTGACGCAGTCGCTGGCGATGCTCGACTATCTCGATCAGACCCGTGGTCTGGGGCTGGTGCCCGCCGACCCGGCAGGCCGGGCGCAGGTACAGGCGCTGGCGCAGGCGATCGCGGTCGATATCCACCCAGTCTGCAACCTGAAGGTTGCCCGCCATGCCACGCAGCTCAGCGGCGGGGCCGAGGGAATGCCCGGCGACTGGATGCGCCATTTCATCCGCCCCGGGTTGCAGGCCTTTGAGACGATGCTGGCCGAGTTCGAGCAATCGCCCTACTGCTGCGGCGACACACCTGGGCTGGCCGATATCTGCCTGATGCCGCAGATTTACAATGCCCGCCGGTGGGAAGTGGATATCAGCGACATGCCGCGCCTTCTATCGGTGGAAACCGCGTGCAACGGGCATCCGGCCTTTGCCGCCGCACATCCCGACCGGCACGCGCCTGCCGGTTGATCAGAAAGTGGCCACTAGGCCGCTTTCCATTTGATCGAGCAGCCCATCGACGGGATCTGATCGCTGGGTCCGCGCCCGGTTTCGGCCACCTGTTTCATCGCCTCGAACAGGTCTCGGCGTAGGTCAGCCGGCCCAGCGGTATTGCGCGAGGCATCGAGCCGGCCGCGATACTGCAACTCCATCGCGCTGTTGAAACCGAAGAAATCCGGCGTGCAGGCCGCATCATAGGCGCGCGCGATCCTCTGATCCTCGTCATGCAGATAGGGGAACGGAAACGCCTGTTCCGCCGCCATTTTCTTCATGTTCTCGAAATCGTCGGCCGGATACGATTCTGCATCATTCGAACAGATGGCAATAACTCCGACGCCCAGCGCCTGCAAATCGCGCGCGTCGCGCAGGATGCGGTCCAGCACAGCCAGAACATAGGGGCAGTGGTTGCAGATGAACATGACCAGCGTTCCCGCCTCACCCGCCAAGGCGGACAGGCTGTGGTTTTGCCCGTCGGTGCCCAGCAAAGTAAAATCCGGGGCTTTCCAGCCAAAGTCGCATACTGGTGGTGTAGCAGCCATTATCGCCCCTCCCATGGTTCCAATCGCCAGTAAACCCTTGCCGCCCCCAAAACGTCAACGGTCGTGCTTGGCGCTGGACAAGGGTGGCTCCGATCCGCTTACTGGCAGAGACTGTAAGCAAGGAGCGCGGCAAATGGCCAAACATGGCTATGAAGGTGGGCGGCTGAACCTGCCTTTCGTGGGGATCTGTACCTTCGGCAAGTATCCCTATGTCGAGGATTGGGACAATATCGACGCCGATGCCGCGATCCTGGGCGCGCCGTTCGATTTCGGGGCCCAGTGGCGGTCAGGCGCGCGCATGGGGCCACGCGGCATCCGCGAGGCCTCGACCCTGTTTTCATTCGGCCATGCCGGTGCTTATGACTTCGAAGACGACATCACTTATCTGGACCCGGCCAAAGTGCGCATCGTCGATATCGGCGATGCCGATATCGTGCATACCGACACGATGAAGAGTCACGCCAATATCGAGTTCGGCGTGCGCAAGATCCTGCAATCGGGTGCGTTGCCGGTGGTTCTGGGGGGCGATCATTCGGTCAACATCCCCTGCATCAACGCCTTTGACGATCAGGACCCGATCCATGTGGTGCAGATCGACGCGCATCTCGACTTCGTCGATGAACGGCACGGCGTGCGCTATGGCCATGGCAACCCGATGCGGCGCGCAGCGGAAAAACCCTATGTCACTGGGCTGAGCCAGATCGGCATCCGCAACGTCTCGTCCACGGCAAAGGATGGCTACGATGCAGCGCGCGCCATGGGGTCGGATATCCAGTCGGTGCGCCATGTCCGCCGGATGGGGACCGAGGCGATGCTTGCCCGGATCCCCGCAGGCGTGCGCTATTACCTGACGATCGACATCGACGCCTTCGACCCCTCTATCGCGCCGGGAACCGGAACACCCAGCCATGGAGGGTTCCAGTATTACGAGGTACTTGAGCTGATCGACGGGTTGGCCCGGAGGGGCGATATCGTGGGCATCGACCTGGTCGAGGTAGCCCCGGACTATGACCAGACCGGCGGCACCTCGATCCTGGCTGCGCAACTCTTGATGAACACGCTGGGGCGGGTGCTGCACCACCGGAAACGCTGAAAGCGCACAGGTGCGGTTCGTCTGTACGGAATTGCAGGCGCACTTTCGCATCGGCAGATTGCCCAATATGAAACAGGAGACACCGATGAACCAGTCCATCACCGGCTATCATGCCCATGTCTATTTCGACGCCGACAGCGAGGCGACCGCCCGGCAGGTCTGCGAACAGGCGGCGCAGCTGTTTCCGGTGCAGATGGGCCGGGTTCACGCTCGGAATGTCGGCCCGCATCCGCGCTGGAGCTGCCAACTGGCCTTTGGCCCGGACGCGTTCGACCAGGTCGTGCCCTGGCTGATGCTGAACAGGCAGGGGTTGACCATTTTCGCCCATCCCGAGACCGGCGACGAATTGCGCGATCACCGCGACCGGGCCATCTGGATGGGCGAGATGCTGGAGCTTGACCTGTCGTTGTTCGACTAGGCGCTCAGCCCAGTTCCATTGTGGCAATCGCCTGCAACCCCGGACCTGTCTGCGGGACCGTGCCGCGATACATCCGGGCCGTTGCAAAAGGCACGGTAAACCCGGCACCTTCCAGCGCGCGGCGCAGCGCCGTATTGGCCTCGGGCAAATCGACGATCAGCGGGCCATTCGGACGCTCAGCGGCGATATCGGCGATCAACTCCAGTGCTGTGGCAGTGCTCGGCGCGATGACGGGTCCGATCTTGGTTCCGTCGCGATAAGTCCGCCATGTGGCAAAGCCGACGATCTCGCCGTCCTTTTGCAACAGCCGCGTGGACCGCTCGGGCTGGTCTGGTGCCAGCCAGGCGTTCAGGAATGCCGGGCGACCAAAGCCACCGGCCGCGGCGTCCAATTCGATCAACCGTGGCATGTCCGCTGCATCCGCCGCTCGTACTTCAGGAGACCGGGCCGCCGGCCAAAACCCTTCGTGCCGCAGACTGGCCCCGGTGCGCACGAAACCGGACTTGGCATAGTTCGCCTCTTGCGCCGCCACGCCATCGAGACCGACAGATCGAGTACCCGCGTGTTCCAGCGCATGGATCCAGGTCGCCAGCCCAATCCCCTGCCCCCGCCAGTCGGGCCGGCAGAGGTAGAGGCCCAGAAAGGCGTTACCGGCATCGTGGTTAACCACCGAGATTGCCGCGACGGGTTCGCTGCCCACTCGGGCCAGAAAGAACCCCCGGTCATCGGCGGCATGGAAGGCGCGCGCGTCATCCAGCCCAGGGTTCCAGCCTTCGGCCGCCGCCCAGTCCAGAACCATGTCCAGGTCCGCCAGGCTCATCGGGGCGATATCAAGTCCGGGGACCGTCATGTCAGAGCGCCCGCGCCCGGTCGCGCAACACGAATTTCTGCACCTTGCCGGTCGAGGTTTTGGGCAACTCTCCGAACACGACCGTGCGCGGCGCCTTGAAATGCGCCATGTTCGCCCGGCAAAAGGCGATGATCTCGGCCGCATCGGCCTCGGCCCCCGGTTTCAGCTCGACAAAGGCACAAGGCGTCTCGCCCCATTTCTCGTCCGGCTTGGCGACCACGGCGGCCTCCATCACTGCCGGATGCTTGTAAAGTACGCCCTCTACCTCGACAGACGAGATGTTCTCGCCCCCCGAGATGATGATATCCTTGGACCGGTCCTTGAGCGCGATATAGCCATCGGGATGCATCACCCCCAGATCTCCCGAGGCGAACCAGCCGCCGCGAAACGCCTTGTCCGTGGCATCGGGGTTCTTGAGGTACCCTTTCATCACCACGTTGCCCTGCATGAAGATCTCGCCCATGGTCTCGCCATCGGCGGGCACCGGTTCCAGGGTGTCGGGATCCGCGACCATCAGGCCGGACAGCGCCGCGTTCTTGACCCCTTGGCGCACCTTCAATGCCGCCCTTTCGCTGGCAGGCTGCGCATCCCACGCTTCTTTCCAGGCGCAGACGACCGAGGGGCCATAGGTTTCGGTCAGACCATAGACATGGGTTACCTCGACGCCCATCGCCTCCATCTTTTCAATCACGGCGGCGGGCGGCGGTGCGCCTGCGGTCATCACCTTGATCTGGTGGTCGAAATCCTTGAGATGCGCGGGCGCATTGGCGAGCATGTTCAGCACGATGGGCGCGCCGCAGAAATGGGTCACCTTTTCCTCACGGAAAGCGCGATAGATCGGTTCGTCCCGCACGGCGCGCAGGCAGACAGACACACCGGCATTGGCCGCCATGGTCCAGGGGAAACACCAGCCGTTGCAATGAAACATCGGCAGGGTCCACAGATAGACGGAGTGTTTCGGCATCCCCCAGTCGAGGATGTTGGTATTCGCGTTCAGCGCCGCGCCGCGGTGATGATAGACCACGCCCTTGGGGTTGCCGGTGGTGCCGGAGGTATAGTTCAGCGCGATCGCATCCCATTCATCATCCGGCAGCGACCAGGCAAACTCGGGGTCACCCCCGGCCAGAAGTTCCTCATAGGTCAACGCGCCAAGCCGCTCCCCGCCTTCGAAACTGGCATCCTCGATGTCGATGACCAGCAGGTCAGGACGGTCGATCTGTGCCAAGGCCTCGCGCACAACGGCCGAAAATTCGGGATCCACGATCAACGCCTTGGCCTCGGCATGGGTCAGGATGAAGGCGATGATCGGGGCGTCAAGGCGCGTATTGATCGCGTTCAGCACCGCGCCCACCATGGGCACACCGAAATGCGCCTCGTACATCTCGGGGATATTGGCGGCGATGATCGAAACGGTGTCGCCCTTACCGACCCCGCGCGCGGCCAGCGCCCCGGCCAGACGCCGGCAACGCGCATAGGTTTCCGCCCAAGTGTAGCGGCGCGCGCCATACACCACCGAGGGGTTATCCGGATAGATCGCCGCCGTACGCTCGATCATGCTCAATGGTGACAGCGGGGTGAAATTGGCACGAGTCCGATCCAGATGCTGGTCATAGATGCTGTTGCCGGTCATGTCCTGTCCTCCCTGAGTGATGCCTTGCGCGCAGATGTGGCACAAACACGCCCGGCAAGGAAAGATCGTAATAACACGTGCCCGCCGCAACAATAGAACCGGGGCCCCGTAGGGCCCCGGTTTTTTCTTGCCGAAGGTGGATCAGCCCTTGCTTTTCCAGGGTACCAGCACCCGTTCGGCCCAGCGCATCAGGATGTCGATGCCAAAGCCGATCACGCCGATCAGGATGATCCCCATGATCACGATATCGGTCAGCTGGAACTTGGATGCCACCATGATCATCATCCCGGCGCCCTTTTCCGCCGCCACCAGTTCGGCGGCGACCACGGTACCCCAGCAGACCCCCATCGCCACCCGCGCGCCGGTGAATATCTCGGGCAGCGAGTTCGGCACGATCACATGGCGCATGATCTGCGCCTTACTGGCGCCCAGCGAGTAAGCGGCGTGCACCTTGGAGATCCGGACCCCCGAGACACCCGACCGGGCAGCGATGGCCATGATCCAGAGCGCAGCCAGGAACAGCAGGATGATCTTGCCCGTCTCGCCAATCCCCGCCCAGATGATGACCAGCGGGATCAGGGCCAGCGGCGGCACCGGGCGCATGAATTCGACGATGGGGTCGAACCAGCCCCGGAACCAGTCGCTCAACCCCATGGCATAGCCCAGCGGAATGCCCACCAGCGCACCAAAGAAGAAACCGGCGATCACGCGGAACAGGGAGAAGCCCAGATGCTCCCACAAGGTGCTGTCGCGATAGCCCGATTTCGCAATCTCGCCCAGGCGGCTGACCACGGCTTCAGGCGGCGGCAGCCAGATCGGCTCCATCTGCAAGCCCGAGGGGGGCTGGAAACTGATCGCCCCCTTGTCGGTCAGCGAAAACTGGCCCGCGGCGGTCTTGATCGACTTGCCGATCGAAATCGGCGTGCCGTCGATGGCGACGACCTTGGCGCCTTCCTTGCGATTGGTTTCGTCATTCTTATCAAAGATGATGGTGGTCGAGCGCGACGCGGTCATCGAGACTGCATCGTCCTTGGCAAAGCCGGGCCCCGGGTCCACTTCGAAGTCCTCGGTCTTTTCACCAAAGGCATAGACCTTGACATGAACGGTCGCGTCATCGCGAGCGCCATTGGCATCCTCGAGCGTGTAGACAAACGAGGTGTCGCCGACAAAAGGCGCAGGCGCGTGCAGGATGGACGGCACGTATTTCGACCCGGTAAACGCCCCCCAGATCAGGAAGATGGTGAGAACCGACACCACCGAGGCGATCCGGTTCGAGGTGACCGCGCTTTCATCGCCGAATGTCACGGTCTTGAGCGAGGTAAAATCATTGGTGGTCTTGCGCACGAAAAAGCGCACGGCCAGGAACGACCCGACAAAGATCGCCACATAGACCGCAAGGATAATCAGGCCAATCATTGTGCTGCCTCCGTGCGTCCCATGATTTCCTCTTCCATGTCCCAGATCATCGAGAGGATTTCCTCTCGCGTCTCGGAATAGCCTTGCGATTTCTTGACCTCACGTAGGTCCGCATTCACCCCCATGTCGGCATAGGGCAGACGGTATTCCTTGTGGATGCGTCCGGGGCGCGGCGCCATGACCAGCAGGCGTTCACCCAGCAACAGGGCCTCTTCGACCGAATGGGTGATCAGGATGATGGTCTTGCCGGTTTCCTTCCAGAGTTTCAGGACCAGGCCCTGCATCTTTTCGCGGGTCAGTGCATCCAGCGCACCCAGCGGCTCGTCCATCAGGATCACGTCGGGGTCGTTGGCCAGGCAACGGGCCAGCGCAACCCGCTGTTGCATGCCGCCACTAAGCTCATAGATTGCCTTGTCCTTGAAATCGCCCAAACCGGTCACATCGAGCAGGTGGTCGACCTGGCTGCCGTATTGCGCCTCTCGCTGACCTTTCATCCGGGGGCCGAAACTGACATTGTCGCGCACGTTCATCCATTCGAACAGCGCGCCTTGCTGGAACACCATACCACGTTCCGCATCCGGCCCGTGCACCTTGTGGCCATTCATGGCGATATGGCCCTCGGTCGGTGCCAGGAACCCTGCCACGATGTTGAGAAGAGTGGTCTTGCCGCAGCCCGAAGGGCCCAGGACACTCATCAACTCGCCCGCGTTCAGGTGCAGCGAGACGTTTTTCAGCGCCTGCACCGAGCTGCCATTTGGCAGGTCAAAGCGCATGGATATGTTTTCGATAGACAGTCCCGACATGGTCCGCCTTTCCTGTTGGAGATATCTACAGGGGTATCCTGTCGCCGCTATCGGGCGACATGCCGATGACAGGCGGCGGAACACTCCGCCGCCTGTCGTCCGGTCGGCTTACATGCTGCCTGCCGCGGCCAGCGGCCCGGTGTTCACGGCGTTCTCATAGGTATCCAGCGCGCTGTCGATGCTACCTGCCTCGACGAAGACATCCGCCACACCCTTCATGAAGGTCTGTGCGTTGCCGCCCAGCCAGGCGCCGCTCAGCTGCTGCTCGATGGTCGGGAACTTGAAGGTCGCTATGGTCGAGGCGGTGGCCTCTTCATCCATACCCGCATCCTTGGCGATCAGCGGCAGCATCTCGGCATGGTTGGCCTCGTCCGCCCACATAGCGTTGGCATCCGCCGTCACCTTGAGAAACTTGGCAACCAGTTCGCTGTTTTCCGCGACCCAACCCGCCGGGCCCGAGGTCACGTCGAACACCAGGATACCCAGCTCGGTCTTTTCGTCACCGGTCAGCAGCACGTTGCCATGCTCCAAGGCACGGCGCAGCGAGCCGCCCCAGCCGCAGAACATATCGACCGCGCCCTGGGCGATGGCCGCCGCACCATCGGGCGGATCCATGTCGACAACATCCATGCTTGCCACATCGACGCCGAAATGGTTCATCTGCTTGAGAAAGCCGTAATGCGCTGCGGTTCCCAGCGGCACGGCGACTTTCTTGCCAGCCAGTTCGCCGGCATTGTCCTTGTCGATCTCCAGTTCCGAACGCACGACGCAGTTGTCGTTATCGGCATAGGACACGGCCACGTCGAGGATTTGCAGATCCTGTCCGGCGCTGGTCGCGACCACAAAGGGCGGAACGCCCTGGCTGACCGACAGGTGCACATCGCCCGACGCCATGGCCGCCGACATCTTCACACCGCTTTCGAAGCTGACCCAGTTGACCTTGACGCCCAGTGCCTCGTCATAGGTTCCCTTCTGCTTGGCATATTCAAACGGCATCGGCCATTCGAGGAAATACGCCACGGTGATCTCGCCGTCAGCTGCGGTGGCCAACGTCGGAAACGCTGCGGCCATCATCGCCAGCCCGGCGGCGGCACCCAGAAACTTTGTCTTTCCTGTCATTCTATCTTCTCCCTGTTGCCGCGTGTTGCGGCGATCAAAGGTTCAGGACGGTTTGCCGTCTCTTATCGGCCGAAGGAATTCTCCGGCGTGCAATGATCCGAATGGAAAACCCGCATCCGATCAACGAATTTTTCAGAAGGTATGCCTGAGTCACGGCTTTTGAATATCCGGATTTTGACTTTCGAAATTGAGAAACCTCTAGTGTTTTCTTAACGTTGCCCAAAGTCATGCGACGATTTACGTTGGGAAAGCGTCACTTTCTGGATATATGAGACGTAAAATTCTGGCCCTATCGGTCGCCTATGAATTGACGTCTCTGGACTCCGAAGCCCACCTCGGGTTCTTCTGTCGTATCCCACTGCGGAACCGCACATCAAAAAAGAGGGCACGTCATGGACGGCACGTTCAACGAAAACGATCTGAGTCGCGTGGTCGAAGCCGACCGCGCCCATATCTGGCATCACCTGATTCAACACAAACCCTTTGAAACCAACGACCCCCGCATCATCGTCGAAGGCAAGGGCATGCGGGTCTGGGATCAGAAGGGCAAGGAGCATCTCGACGCCGTTTCGGGCGGGGTCTGGACCGTCAACGTGGGCTATGGGCGTGAGTCCATCTGCAAGGCGGTTTATGACCAGTTGATGAAACTGTGCTACTTCGCCAATTCTGCCGGGTCGATCCCCGGCGCGCTGTATGCCGAGAAGCTGATTTCGAAGATGCCGGGCATGAGCCGGGTCTATTACACCAACTCGGGCTCGGAGGCGAACGAGAAGGCATTCAAGATGGTGCGCCAGATCGCGCACAAGAAGTACGGCAGCAAGAAGACCAAAATCCTCTATCGTGACCGCGACTATCACGGCTCGACGCTAGCGGCGATGTCGGCGGGTGGTCAGGACGAGCGCAACGCGCAATACGGCCCCTTTGCACCAGATTTCGTCAAGGTTCCCCACTGCATGGAATATCGCAAGGAAGAGCTAGGGCTAGGTCATCTGTCGGGCGCAGAGTTCGGTCGCGCCGCCGCCGACCTGATCGAAGAGGTGATCCTGCGTGAGGGTCCCGAGACCGTCGGCGCACTCTGTCTTGAGCCGGTGACCGCCGGTGGCGGCGTCATCACCCCGCCCGAGGGGTATTGGGAGCGGGTTCAGGAGATCTGCAAGAAGTACGACGTGCTGCTGCATATCGACGAGGTCGTCTGTGGCATCGGCCGCACCGGCACCTGGTTTGGCTATCAGCAATACGGCATCAAACCCGACTTCGTGACCATGGCCAAGGGCGTCGCCTCGGGCTATGCCGCAATCGCCTGCATGGTGACCACCGAAGAGGTCTTTGAGATGTTCAAGGACAACAGCGAGGATCCGCTGAACTATTTCCGCGATATCTCGACCTTTGGCGGCTGCACCGCCGGCCCCGCCGCGGCGCTGGAAAACATGCGCATCATCGAGGACGAGGACCTGCTGGGTAACTGCACCGCCATGGGCGAGCGGATGCTGGGCAACCTGCATGCGCTGATGGAAAAGCACGCCGTGATCGGCGATGTGCGCGGCAAGGGCCTGTTCCTGGGTGCCGAGCTGGTGGCCAATCGCGAGACCAAGGAGCCCGTGACCGAGAAACAGGCGCAGGCCGTGGTTGCAGACTGCATGGCGCAGGGCGTGATCATCGGGGTGACCAACCGCTCGATCCCGGGGCGCAACAACACGCTGTGTTTCTCACCGGCGCTGATTGCCACCGCCGAGGATATCGACGCCATCACCAATGCCGTCGATGCCGCGCTGACTCGCGTATTTGGCTAAGAAAAGACTCACCCGTTGTGCTCTTCGCGTGACTTAGTGGGTTTTTCAGGAAACCGGCGCGGCCTTCGCGCCGGTTTTTCTCTGCCAGTCCTGGGTTCATTCGCAAGCTTGCTTGTCTCTTGCCCTTGTCATGTCGGCCACCCCAGCATGGGCCTGGATATCTGTGTTTTGGAAGGAACACTGCAGCTCGGTGGTCCGCGCCATTTTACATCCAAGAATTAGCCGTCGCGATCAAAGCCATCGGTCCTGCCTATCGGTCCCATTTTCTTTGCCGACCAGCAGCGCGAGAGCATCATTCGCGCATTTGATGCAACTGAACGGTACCAATGGGACATCGAATATTCTCCAAGGCGCTTGTAGTATCGATTATTGATCACGAAATGACCCAACAGCAGTCGTACGATATTCAAACCCAGGCTGTTTGACGACATCTTAAAGCCTGGCGTTGTCTCGATCGAAGGCAGGCTGATCAGCATTGTACGGAAGACGTTCAAAAGTGCCGGACATCGCGAGTCTGGAAACCTTGAGTTGTACTATGCACTGTTAGACTGAGCGTTCCGCTGACTGATGCTGGGACAAATCGGGCCCGACGGAAAACAGCGAGAAAATCTGTTGCAAACGTTCCAAGTCTTGTTGGCGGAATTCCTCTGATTTTTGGCGTTTGCGTTCACAAAGGTTGCTTGCGGTCAGATTTTCGGAAAAGAGTTTTCGGAAACTAGAAAAACACGTGCAGGCGTCCATGTTCACCTATCTGGCTGACCTCTACTTCGAGCGGGACTACAGCTATGCGGGTTGGGCGCAGGTGACCGACCTGGATCGTGACGGCCACCCCGAAATCATTGTTACTCGGTTTTCCGTTCCCGGCGGTGAATGGCTGGACATGCCAATCTTCACGGTGCGGGCCGACGGCTCTATCGACGACATCTCGACCCGTGTTGGTAACGGGACTTCATTGCAGGTCGACTTTGGGCGCGGACTAATTGTACAGGACCTGAACGGAGATGGCTGGGACGACATTTTCGTCGCCGATCACGGCTTGGACACCCATCCCTTTCCTGGCCAGGTCAACACGGTTTTCATTTCAGACGGGGTCGGCGGGTGGATCGACCGCTCGATCGAGTATTCAAGAGAACAGGATTTTACGCACTCAGTGGCCGCTGGCGATCTAAACGGCGACGGATTAACTGATGTATTTGTAGGAAACCTCGGGGTAAGCGGGGCCTATATCGTCACCGTCCAACCCGATGGATCTCCCGTTATAGGCGCACTCCCCCTGCCCAACATAAGAAATTACACCGCGTCAGAGATAGCCGATCTGGACGGTGACGGAACAGACGAGTTGATCCTTGGTGCGGACCAAGGGTTTCAGGCCGGACTGACAAACAAGATCGCCCGATACAACGGTTCGGGATTTGTTATGACCGCGCTACCGAACCAGACCGTTCTGGACCAGTCGATCACACTCGATATCGAGGTTCTGGATCTGAATGGCGATGACCGGCCAGATATTGTTACCCTGGTCACAGATGCCGATCCTTTCTACACCCGTATCGGAATTCAGGTTCTGATCCAGCAACCAGATGGAAGTTTCAGCGACAGGACAACCGATTGGTTCGATCCAGCCGATTTCACCGGTGAAATTGATCCCTATGGCTGGGCATCGCGCCTGTTTTTTTCCGATTTGGATCTCGATGGTGATCAGGACTTTTTGGTCCAGATGCAGTTTCCAAACAAGCATCGCATCTTTTATCAGCAAGACGGGCGGTTTTCGCCCGGCCCTGACGACCAGACCATTGGCGGCGGCAACGAGGCCCTTGCTCTGGTTGATTTCGACCGCGACGGGGTTGACGAGATCATGGCCTTTTCGGGCCAAGGCGTCTGGGTTCACGACAATGGTCTCAGTCTTGTTCCGGTCGATCAGATCGGTGGCCCAGAGAACGATACGCTGACCGGCAACGCCGGCGCAGACAGCCTTGACGGGCTTGCCGGCGACGACCTCTTGCAGGGACAGACCGGCAATGACCGGCTTCTGGGGGACACCGGGAACGACAGCCTCGATGGTGGTCCTGGCTCAGATACGCTCAATGGCGGGGACGGTCACGACCTGCTCATCGGCGGTCCAACCACGGGCGACTTGCGCGACATCATCTTTGCTGGTGAAGGCAATGACAGTATCGATGCCGGGGCCGGCAATGACCTAGTCTTTGGCCAGGGCGGAAACGACACCATCGCGGGCGGCTTTGGCGTGGACGAGATCCAGGGGCAGGACGGTGACGACGTGATCACCGGTTCGGCCTTCTCTGATCTCGTATTCGGCGGTGCAGGCAACGACTTCGTCAACGGCGGCTTTGGCCATGATCGCATCAATGGCGGCACCGGGGCCGACAAGTTCTTTCACGTGGGTGTCGAGGGGCATGGTTCAGATTGGGTGCAGGATTATACCGCCGCCGAAGGCGATGTGCTTCTGTTCGGGATCGCCTCTGCCACTCTTGACCAGTTCCAGATCAATTTTGCCCATACAGAAAACGCCGAAGGCGAACGGGCCGGTGACGATACCGTTCAGGAGGCTTTTGTCGTCTACCGCCCGACCGGACAGATCATGTGGGCGCTCGTCGACGGTCAGGGGCAAAGCGCGATCAACGTTCAGATCGGCGATCACGTGTTTGACCTCTTGTCGTGAACTGAGTTGATGGTACCCCGTGACGATTTACTTTATTGCAGTGACCCAAGCCCTAGGGTCGAAATTCGGGCCGTAACCAAGAAAAGCAAAGACGCAGGTATCCAGTGCTGACTGAAACGGAAATTCTGCAAGGGTTACAGTTCCCCTTCTCGCTGTTGTCCGGGCCGATCAATACCTCGGCACAGGCACCGTATACGCTCACCTATCAATTCGAAGCGATGGTTCAACCCGCGGACCTGTCCCGGACCTTTACCGGGTGGCAGCAACTGAGCACAGCGGAAAAGGCACAGATCCGGCTGGCTATGGATCACCTGGAGACTATTCTCAATGTGCGCTTCACCGAGGTTACGGGCGATTCGGATCCCGATATCAATATCGGAAAAGTTGACATCGCCGGTACGACCATTGGTTACGGAGGCTACAGCTATTCCGCATGGTCAGATGGAACATTGGCCAGTTATGATGGATTCGCCGTCTACGACAACACGTTGGACCTAACATCGCGCTGGCAATGGCTGATCCTGCATGAACTAGGGCATGCGCTTGGGCTAAAGCATCCCTTCGACGAGAGCAGTTCCGGCGATATTGTGAACGCCCCCTTGCCTGAAGAGTACGACAACCGGAAATACACGGTTATGTCCTATACAGACAACCCGGACACCTCGACCGACCCTCAAAGCCTAGCCCTGTTCGATGTCTTGGCCTTACAGAATCGATGGGGGGCGAACCCAAACTACAACACAGGTGACGACCGTTACACTGGTCCACGCGTGGTTGGTGTCGACGTAATCTGGGACGCAGGGGGCCAGGACTGGCTCGATGCTTCAACTTACGCCGGTCCGGTGGCACTCAGCCTGGTGCCGGGCAGCTTCTCTCGTTTCGGTTCGTACGAAGATGTGGCCATTGCGTTCGGCGCCGTGATCGAGAATGCCGCCGGTGGAACGGGCAACGATGTCGTGACCGGGTCGGACGGCGACAACCAATTAAACGGCGGAGATGGAAACGACCGTCTCTTCGGAGGCGGTGGTAACGACACGTTGGACGGCGGGGCCGGGACAGATGTGGCGGTTTTCTCTTATTCCAGTACCGACGTCAGAATTCAGCGCAGCGGAGATGGCTACCTTCTGAGTACCGGAGTTGAACAGGACTTGGTCCAGAGGATCGAACAGTTTGAATTCTCAGATCGGTCTCTCACCGAAGAACAGATCGACGCAGTAGCAGACAGCAGTAGTGGTCCGATCGGTACAGGAAACGATGATGTCCTGATTGGCACCACAGGAAATGACATCATTCGGGGTCTTGCAGGTAACGACCGTATTGTTGGCGATACAGGAAATGACAGCCTTGACGGCGGACTTGGGACCGACACCCTGAACGGTGGCCCCGGTGACGACATCATCGTCGGTGGTCCTACCGTCGATGACCTGCGCGACGTGGTCTACGCCGGCGAAGGCAATGACAGTGTGGATGCCGGTGCCGGCAACGATCTGGTTTTCGGCCAAGGCGGCAATGACACCATTTCCGGTGGCGCCGGAGTGGACGAATTACAGGGTCAGGACGGCAACGATGTAATCACAGGGTCGAGCTTCTCAGATCTCGTTTATGGCGGAGCCGGCGACGACTTCGTCAACGGCGGGTTTGGACATGACCGGATAAACGGCGGGACCGGGGCGGACAAGTTCTTCCACGTGGGCGTCGAGGGTCATGGTTCAGATTGGGTGCAGGATTATACGGTCGCCGAAGGCGATGTGCTGCTGTTCGGCAATAGTTCAGCAACCCGCGCCGACTTCCAAGTCAACTTCGCTCATACCGAAAACGCGGAAGGTGATCGCACAGGTAACGACACGGTACGGGAAGCTTTTGTGGTCTATCGCCCGACAGGTCAGATCATGTGGGCGCTAGTAGATGGCGAAGGCCAATCCAGAATTGATCTTCAAATCGGGACTGAAGTGTTCGACCTGTTGGCTTGACTAGGATCAGGACCCATTGATTTTCGACTAGCGGCATAGTTCGCGGCTCGAAAAACGCGCGGAGAACATGTCCGACCTTTTCTGGTTGAGCGACGCGCAGACGGTGCGCCTTGAGCCCTTCTTCCCCAAGCCCCATGGCAAACCTCGTGTGGATGATCTCCGTGTACGGAGCTACAAATCTGGTTTTTGATCAGCCCCACCTGAGTGGTCCAGTTTGATTGTTAGTGCATGTCTTACGTTAGCACCCAAGGGACAGTTTTGTCACATCGCGGCCACCAGTATCGCCGAGCAAGATCCTGAGCATGTCAAAATCATCAAGGATCTTCTGGGGCATGGCACATTGGAGATGTCTCAGAAGCACTACAATCGAGCGACCGGGTTGTCAGCATGTTTTGACTACCAGGCTCTGCTGCGATCAAAGCTGAACGCGCTGCAAAACCAGTGATCGGCAACCAAGATAAACCGGAAAAGGCGTGAGCCTTCTCCACGCCGACAACGCATTTTCACTGCACTCGGGCGCAATTTGAAATGGAAGACAAGGCGCTTTTCGTGCCTGTAATGGGGCGGGCCAAAGCTGACGAAAGGCCCGCCGTATGCGCGCAGCGATCTATTCACGCTGTTCCACCGCCCTCCAAAGGAATACTTCGATCGAGGACCAGCACCGTTTGTGCCTCCGGCTCATTCGTGGCAACGGCTGGACCGAGGCCGACACTTACGCGGATCGTGGTCTCAGCGGGTCCTCCCATCTTCGTCCCGCCTATCAAAGGCTGCTGGGGGATGCAGGCGGCAACCGTTTCGACTTTGTTGCGGCAGAAGGTCTCGACCGGATCAGCCGCGACCAGGAACATATCGCTTCCTTCTTCAAGCAGATACGGTTCCAGGACATCCCGATTATCACCATAGCCGACGGCGAGATTTCGGAACTGCACATCGGCCTCAAGGGTACGATGAGCAGCCTGTTCCTCAAGAACCTGGCCCAGAAGACCCATCGCGGCCTCGAAGGACGTGTGCGCAAGGGTAAGTAGGTGGGCGGCGTGACCTTTGGCTATGACGTGGTGCGCGAGTTCCTTCCAGGTGGAGAGATGACCACGGGAGAACGGGTCATCAACCAGGGCGAGGCAGCAATTGTCCAGCGCATCTTCCAGGAATTCTCTGAAGGACACCGCCGCCCTTGCGATTGCGGGACGCCTGAATGATGGCGGCATTGTTGGGCCACGCAGCGCGGGCTGGGGCGCCTCGACCATCTATGGTGTTGATTGCCACTGAGATTTGACCCGGCAACCGCCAAAATTGTCACCGAGATCTGACCCACGCTGTTGTTATGT